>NZ_DASWXW010000178.1:0-12204 GCF_036405315.1 Brevundimonas sp.
ATAGGTCAGGGTGCCCGAGCGCGAGACGACGCCGACCGAACCCTTGGAGAAGATGCTGCCCGGCATGATGCCGATCTTGCACTGCTCCGGGGTCAGGATGCCGGGGCAGTTCGGGCCCAGCAGGCGCGACTTGGACTTCTCGAGGCGGGCCTTGACGCGCACCATGTCCAGCACCGGGATGCCTTCAGTGATGCAGGTGATGAAGGGGATCTCGGCCTCGATGGCCTCGATGATGGCGTCGGCGGCGCCTGCCGGCGGGACGTAGATGACCGAGGCGTCGGCGCCGGTGCGCTCCTTGGCTTCGGCGACCGAGGCGTAGATCGGCAGGGTTTCGCCGTGCGAGCCGGTCCAGTTGGTGCCGCCCTTGGTCGGGTGCACGCCGGCGACCATCTGGGTGCCGTGGTAGGCCAGGGCCTGTTCGGTGTGGAAGCCGCCGGTCTTGCCGGTCAGGCCCTGGACGATGATCTTGGTGTTCTTGTCGACGAGAATGGACATTGGTCTGTGCTCTGAATTCTGTGTGTCAGCTGGGCGGTGGCGAGTAAGGCTTGAGCCTTAGCCGACCGCCGCGACGATCTTCTGGGCGGCGTCGTCGAGGTCGTCCGCAGCCGTGATGGCCAGGCCGGACTCGTTCAGGATCTTCTTGCCCAGGTCGACGTTGGTGCCTTCCAGACGCACCACCAGCGGCACCTTCAGGCCCACTTCCTTCACGGCCGCGACCACGCCTTCGGCGATGACGTCGCACTTCATGATGCCGCCGAAGATGTTGACCAGGATGCCCTGGACGTTCGGGTCAGCGGTGATGATCTTGAAGGCCGCCGCGACCTTCTCCTTGCCGGCGCCGCCGCCGACGTCGCAGAAGTTGGCGGGCTCTTTGCCGTACAGCTTGATGATGTCCATGGTCGCCATGGCCAGGCCGGCGCCGTTGACCATGCAGCCGATGTTGCCGTCGAGGGCGACGTAGGCCAGGTCCCATTCCGAGGCTTCGATTTCCTTGGCGTCTTCCTCGGTGACGTCGCGCAGTTCCTTGATGTCGGGGTGACGGAACAGGGCGTTGCCGTCGAACGACACCTTGGCGTCCAGAACGCGCAGGCGGCCATTTTCCATGACGATCAGCGGGTTCACTTCCAGCATGGCCATGTCCTTCTCGACGAAGGCTTTGTACAGGGCCGGGAACAGCGACTTGCCGTCTTCACGGGCGTCGCCTTCCAGCTTCAGCGCGTCCGACAGGGTCGCGCAGTCGGCTTCGGTCACGCCGGTCGTCGGGTCGATGACGACGGTGATGATCTTTTCCGGGGTGTCATGGGCGACGGTTTCGATGTCCATGCCGCCTTCGGTCGAGACGACGAAGGCGACGCGGCCGTAGGCGCGGTCGACCAGGATCGACAGGTAGAGTTCGCGCGAGATGTCGGCGCCGTCCTCGATGTAGAGGCGGTTGACCTGCTTGCCGGCCTCGGTCGTCTGGGCCGTCACCAGGGTGTTGCCCAGCATTTCCTTGGCGTTCTTGACCACGTCCTCGATCGAGAAGGCCAGGCGCACGCCGCCCTTGGCGTCAGCCGGCAGTTCCTTGAACTTGCCCTTGCCGCGGCCGCCGGCGTGGATCTGCGACTTCACGACATAGAGCGGGCCAGGCAGTTGCTTGGCGGCGGCTTCGGCCTGGTCGGCCGAGGTGATGGCGACGCCTTCGGCGACCGGGGCGCCAAAGGCCTTGAGAACCTGCTTGGCCTGATACTCGTGAATGTTCATGTCTGATCCGCGCCGTTGGGAGGAGGTTGAGGAAACTTTGGTCGCGCTTATAGGCGTCGGCCCTTCGCGGACGCAACCGTCTGTCTCCCTATGCTCCGCCCAAGCTTTTCTTATGCGCGAAACGGCTCAGGTCGGATCAGTCGACCCAGTCCTTCTTCAGCGTGCGCGAGGCCCCGAACAGCAGGGCCGAGGACAGCAGGTAGAAACCCATGCCAGTATAGATCGCCCAACGCAGGCTCTCCTCGCCGAAAGTCGGGCGCAGCAGGTCGCTCATCCAGCCGAAGTAGTAGATGCCGACGGCGATCCCCAGCAGGTTGTTGATCAGCAGGAACAGGGCCGAGGCCGTCGTCCGCATGGCCGGCGTCGCCAGGTGCTGCACCGCCGCCGTGATCGGCCCCAGCCAGGTCAGGTTCAGCCCCGTCGGGATCAGGAAGATCAGGAAGGCCAGGGTCAGCGCCGCAGCGCCATTGGGATCAGCCCCCGGCATGACGGCCCCGACCAGGGCGCCCGAGTTCATGGCCAGGATGAAGCAGGGCACCGAGATCAGGAAGGCCACGGCGGGCGTCAGCGGATAGGCGCCCTTGGACTTCTTGCCCAGGCGATCGGCCATGACCCCGCCCAGCCAGATGCCGGCCACGCCGCCGACCATGACGATGGCCGAATAATACCAGGCCGTCTGCGACAGGGTCAGGCCGAAGCTGCGCATGAAGAAGCTTGGCAGCCAGGCGGCCACGCCGTAGCCGCACACCGAGGACGAGGCCGCGCCGAAGGCCAGCAGCCAGAAGGACGGCTTGGGCGCCAGGGTCTTGATGACCTCGCCGAAGGGCGGGGCCTTGTGCACGATCGACGCGGTCTTGGGCGTTTCAACGGCGGCGGGCGCATCCATGCCGCCGCGCTTGGGGTCCTTGACCGTCAGACGCAGGATCGGCGCGACCAGGACTCCCAGGACGCCGACCACGATGAAGGCCGTGCGCCAGCCGTAGGTCGCCGCCAGCAGGCCGCCGACCAGGGTGCCCGCCGCCATGCCCAGGGGAATGCCGAAGGCGTAGGCCGCCAGGGCCCGCGCGCGCTGCGACTTGGGGAAGTAGTCGGCGATCAGGGAATAGGCCGGGGCCACGCCCCCCGCCTCGCCGATGCCCACGCCCATGCGGCACAGGAACAACTGTCCGAAGCTGCCGGCCACGCCGCACAGGGCGGTGAAGCCCGACCAGATGGTCAGGGCGGCGGTCATGATCCAGACGCGGCTGACCCGGTCGGCCAGCCAGGCGATGGGGATGGCCAGGGTCGAATAGAGCAGGGCGAAGGCCAGGCCGCCCAGCAGGCCGAACTGGCTGTCCGACAGGCCGAACTCCGCCTTCAGCGGCGCCGCCAGGATGCCGATGATCTGACGATCCAGGAAGTTCAGCATGTAGATGAGGATCAGGACCCCCAGCACATAGTAGCGATAGCCCGGCGAGACGGCCTTCTCGACGGCCTCTTGCGGCGCTGCGGCCTCGGACGTGGTCATGGCTTGCCCCCTCGGACTGGCTGTCCCGTTGTTGCGGACGGTAGCGGCGTCGCCGGGCGGCGCCAAAGAAAAAGGGCGGCGGTTCGGTCTGAACCGCCGCCCGCGATCAGATGATCAGGCGTTCAGGAGAAATTTCTCGATCAGAACTTGTACTGCAGCGAGGCCGTCACGGTGCGCGGCGGGCCGTAGTAGCCGATCAGCGAGTTGTTGAAGGCGGCGCCGAGGAAGTTGTAGCCGCCGACGCGGTATTCCTCGTCCGTCAGGTTCTTGCCATAGACGCCGACGGTCCACTTCTGGCTCGGATCGGTCCAGACCGCCGACAGGTCGACCAGGGCGAAGGCTTCCTGATCCAGAACCGGATTGGGGAACTCGAACTGGCTGTAGTCGTCGCGATAGCTGACCGACGGCGTCACCGCCAGCGAGCCGCCCGCCACGTCGCCGCGCCAGGTCAGGCCCAGGTAGCCGGTCCACTTCGGCGCGTTCTGCAGCACCACCTGGCTGGAAATGTCCTCATACTTCTGAGTGACCAGATTGTAGCGCAGGAACTCCTCGAACTTCGAGTCCAGATAGCCGATCGCGAAGTTGGCCGTCAGGCTGTCGGTGACGACCAGCGACCCTTCCAGTTCCGCGCCGAAGAATTTCGACGAGCCGACATTGTCGACGAAGCTGGCGATGCCGGTCGTGGCCGGCACCTGGGTCGTGACCTGCTGGTCCTGATATTCATTGTAGAAGACGGCCGAGGCGAAGCTCAGGCGACGGTCGAAGGCCGAGCCCTTCAGGCCGATCTCATAGGAGTCGACCGTTTCCGGCTGATAACCGTTGACCGTATTGGGGGTGAAGATCGCGTCGCCGCGCATGTCGAACCCGCCCGACTTGAAGCCCTTGGAATAGGAGGCGTAGCCGGTGATGCGGTCCGAGAAGTCATAGGACAGCGAGGCCTTGGGCGTGAACTGGTCGAACTGGTTCGAGCGGGTGTAGTCCGTGCGCAGCAGCAGGGGGTTGCGCGCCGCGCCGCCCAGCAGCGGACTGCGGGTCGCGCCCAGGTAGTTGGCGCGGAAGACGTGGCCCGTCTTGTCGTCCAGCGTGTAGCGCGCCCCCAGGCCCAGGTGCAGACGATCCGTCAGATCCAGGTTCACGTCGGTGAACAGGGCGACGCTGGTCGTCTTCACATAGCCGGCGGTGCCGATGACGATGCCCAGGTTGCCCAGGATGGTGTCGAAGGCGCCTGAGGCCGTGCCGTCCAGATAGAAGACGCCGGCCACGCCCTGGATCCGGTCCGTGCTGAACAGGGCCTGGAATTCCTGGGTGAACTGGTGGTCGCCGTAGACGGCCGGGATGTCCAGCGTCGGCGCGGGGGTGTTGTCGAAGTCGATCAGGGTGTCGGTGTCGCCGGTGCGATAGGCGGTGATCGACTTGACCGACCAGGTGTCGTTCAGGTCGACCTGGGCGGTCAGCGACACGCCTTCGGTCGTCACCTTGTTCTGGTCGCCGAGGCCGGCGTAGGTGTCATAGACGCTGTCCGGGATGCCGGCGCCCGGCCCGACGCCGGCGACTTCGCGGTGGCCGTGACGGGGGTTCGACTTGTCCTCGACCCGGTCGTAGGCCAGGCGGAAGAAGGCGTTGTCATAGGGCTGGAACTCGACGCTGACCCGACCGGCCAGAACGTCCTTGTCATAATGTTCGGCGCCCGTGTTCAGGTTCTCGCCGTAGCCGTCGCGGTTATAGCTGGCGATGGCGCCGCCGATGCGCAACTTGTCGGTGACGGGCATGGAGCCCTGGGCCAGCAGGTCGACCTGGTTGTAGCTGCCGTAGGCGCCGCGCAGGGTCAGCTCGGGCGACTCCGCGTCCAGACGCGAGGTGACGTACTTGATCGCGCCGCCGACCGTGTTGCGGCCGTAGAGCGAGCCCTGCGGTCCGCGCAGGACTTCGATGCGCTGGATGTCGAAGATGTCCAGAACGGCGCCCTGCGGACGGGCCACATAGACGTCGTCGATGTAGAGACCCACGCCCGGCTCGAAGCCCCACAAAGGGTCCTGCTGGCCGATGCCGCGGATGAAGGAGATCAGGGTGGAGTTCGATCCGCGCGCGACCTGAACCGTGGCGTTCGGCGTCTGCTGCTGCAGGGCGGTGATGTCGGTGGCGCCGGTTTCCTCAAGGCGCGCCGCGCCCAGGGCCGAGACCGAGACCGGCACGTCCTTCAGCGATTCCTCGCGACGACGGGCGGTGACGATGATGTCGTCGACGTTCGAGGCCTGAGTTTCGGTCGAAGCCTCCTGCGCCACGGCGGTGGCCGAGAGCGCGCCCCAGGCGGCGCCCGCCAGCAAGACAGTCTTCACGAGTCTGTTCATTTGGATCCCAATCCCTGATTTCCAGCCCAATCGACGCTTTTATTCAGCGTTCAATGATTTTCACGGAACGTGCCGATCTTTCGCCGGTCTGTCAAACGGCCACGCTGAGCCGGTCGCAAATCCGGCGCCCCTGTGGCGCCGTTGCACATGGGGACGAAGCGCGCCCCGAGCCTGATGCCGGGCATCAGGCTTCAGGATTGCTGCTGGCGCCAATATCTGAGTTCAGATGCGATCGCATCTGAACCGATTTCGCTCTAGCTTGCGCGCATGAACCGTGACGACGACCTCGCTCCGCCCCTGCCGCCCGCCGCCGCGCCGGCCCGTCGCGGCCGGCCCAAGAAGACCAAGGCCGCCGCCGCGGGCGAAACCCGCGACGCCATCCTGAACGCCGCCGAGGACCTCTTCTCCAAGCACGGCTTCTACGGTGTCACCATCCGCGAGGTGGCGCGCGAGGCGGGCGTGGATACGGCCCTGGTCCACTATTACTTCGGGGCCAAGAAGGAGCTGTTCGACGCCGTCTTCACCCGTCGCGCCGAAGTCTGGAACAATGAGCGCGTCGCCGCCGTCGACCGTTACGCCGAGGCCGCCGGCGAGGCCATGACCCTGGAGGGCCTGTTCGAGTCCTTCCTGCGCCCGCCCTTCCAGTGGTCGCTGAAGGGCGGACCGGGATGGAAGCACTACGCCGCCCTGGTGGCCCAGACCAACGCCAACCCGGCCTTCGGCGGCGAGACCATGGCCCGCTATTTCGACCCGGCGATCCGGCGCCTGCTGGAACTGGTCAAGCGCGTCCTGCCCGAGGCCGAGGAGACCGATCTCTACTGGGCCTATCACAACCTGTCGGGGGCCCTGACCCTGACCCTGGGCGAGACCGGGCGCCTGGACCGCCTGTCCGGCGGCCTGTGCAAGTCCGGCGATCTGGACAGCGCCTGCGACTACATGGTGCGCTTCGCCGCCGCCGGCTTCCGCGCCGTCTGCGGTCCGAAATCGGACGCCTGATGCAGGTTGTGCTCAGCGGCAAGGCGCGCGACTTCCTGCGCGGTCTGGCTCTGGCCCTCGTCGCCGGAGGCTTCCTGGCGCTGTCCGGCGCCTTCGGCACGGGCGGCGCCCCCTTCTGGCCGCGACTGGCCTACTGGGTCGGCCTGATGCTGGCGGGCAGTTTGTGGGGCCATGTCTGCGGAGCCTGGACGGCGCGGCGCATCGACGTCGATACGCGCCCCTGGGCGGCCATAGCGATCGAGACCCTGATCATCAGCGGACCCCTGACCCTGCTGGTCTGGGCCGTCACCGGCTCCATGCTCGAAGGCGCCATGCGGCCTCTGGCCCACCTGTCCTACTTCTTCTTCCCGGTCACGCTGATCACCGCCCTGCTGTGCGTGTTGACCGCCTTCCTCGGGCGCGAACGCCCGGTCGAGACCCACGCGAGCGCCCCCGGCGCCGCGCCCGCCCGCTTTCTGGAGCGCCTGCCGCCCAGGCTGCGCGGCGCGCGCCTGATCGCGGTCCAGGCCGAGGACCACTACCTGCGCCTGCATACCGACCGGGGCTCGGACCTGATCCTGATGCGCCTGGCCGACGCCCTCACCGAACTGGAAGGCCTGGAAGGCGCCCAGACCCACCGCAGCTGGTGGGTGGCCAGGAACGCCGTCGCCTCCGTCGCCCGCGGCGACGGCCGCGCCGCCCTGACGCTGGAGGGCGGCCCCGGCAGCGAACTGATCGCCCCCGTCAGCCGACGCTACGCCCGGGCGCTGAGGGAGGCGGGGTGGTGGTGACGCCCCCTCGACGCCTCGCCCCTCACACCCAATTCCCATGAAAGGCCGCCGGCAGGGCCACGTCGGCGCGCCAGGTGGCGACGGGGCCGTCCTCGACGTGCATCAGGTCCAGGACGTGCAGTTCGCTGACCCCCGCCTTCAGGTTGATCGTCGGGCCGACCAGCCAGGCGTCGGCCTCGTGCGTCCCGCCGGGCTTGGGCACATAGACCATCTCGTCCGTCACATGGCCGGGGCCGAAGTCAAAGGCGCGGGTGCGTCCTGACCGCCAATCCGTCACCCCCACCGCCGAGGCCAGGGGCCGATCGGTGCGCTCGCCCGCCGTGTGCAGGCTGAAGCGACGGGCCAATCCGGCGCGGCGCGGATCGCCGCGCGGAAACTCGGCCACCACCCCGGTCCGCTCCAGCCGACTGCGCCCGCCGGACTCCAGCACCACCATGGCCAGTTCGGCCGGCTCGCCGCCCAGGGGCACGCCGTTCAGCACCTCCTGGGCGCCGCGCGCGGCGAAATCCATGTCCTTGTGGGCGCACAGGTCGAAGCGGATCACGCCGTCCGCCTCCTCCCAGGCGTCGCCGACGTGGAAGAAGCCGAAGGGCGGCAGGTCGTAAACGCGGCGCCGCGACAGGTCCGCCTTGTCGATCACCAGCACCTGGGTTCCAGCGTCGGGCATCCACTCGAAGGCCGCCGACACCGGCATGACGTTGCGCGTATGCACCCAGGGCTGCAGGACGATGACCAGATGCCGCGCCGTGGCGGTGAAGTCGTGGATGTAGCTGGCGCGCGGCAGGGGGACGACCTCAGCCGCCTCCAGCGCCCCGTTGGCCGCCAGACGCCAGACCATGGCCTGTTTGCCGTTCAGGCCCAGGTTCCAGATGCGGCCGTCCGGCTCGATGCGCGGATGGGCCAGGAAGGGCATGTTCTTCAAATCGGAACGCAGCGCGACAAACCCCTCGGTTTCGAGCGTCTCGGGGTCCATCGCCAGGGGCGAGCCCGCCTCCCACAAGGCCCACAGCTTGCCGCCGACCTTGTGCACCGAGGTGTTGGCCGCGCTGACGTCGTCCGCCGAGCCGATGCGGGCGCGCGGATCGGCGACCGTGCCGAAGCCCGGCATCAGCATGGCGCCGACCTCGGTCTCCTGGCGCCGCTTGGGCGTGTCGGCGAAGCGGGCGGCGAGCGTCGCCTGACCGTCCCGAACGCGCCAGCGGCGGATCAGGCCGTCGCCGTCGAACCAGTGCTGGGACGAGCCGCCGGGCCGCCGGAACTTGGCCGGACCGTTGCGATAGAGGCTGCCCGACAGGCCGGCGGGCGCCCGGCCGTGCACCAGACGCAGGGCGCGCGGCGCCACGTCGCCCTCGACGTCGGCGGTGGCCAGCGACCAGTCGGCGGTCGCGCTCATCGCCTGCGCGGCATAGGCCCGGTCGGGGGTCAGGACGCGGGCGGCGGCCAAGGCGGCGGCGCCCATGAAGAGGGTGCGACGGGTCGGGGTCATGGCGAGGGCTCCGAAGTTCGGGGCGTGGTGTTGGACCTAGCGGATGCGGATGGTCTGGGCCGTGGCGCCCGAGACCTCGAAGCGGGCGCGGTCCCACTTGGCCGGCCCCATGTTGCCCACCGCGTTGTTGGAGAAGGCGTAGGGTTCAGTCGGCATGCCGAACGGATTGACGTTCATCCTGCCGTCGCCGTCCACGTCGTGAAAAGCCTTCATCCCGTAGGCGCCGGCGGGCAGGTCGAACACGGCCTCGCGCTGGCCCGCCGCCACGTCGATCCGGGCCACCCGAGCGGGCTGTCCGCCCTCATAGGCGGTCTCGCTGTCATAGAGGGCGACCAGGACCGCGCCGGTCTCGGCCCCCGTCTCGAAGGTCAGGGTCAGGCGGTTGTCGGCGGCCGAAGAAGCCGATTGGGCGAAGGCGGGAGCGGCGAAGGCCAGAACGGCAGCGACGGCGAGAGAGCGGATCATGGCGGGGTCCTTTCGGGGACGGCTGAAGAAGTCGCCGCCTTCCTCCAACGCCCCGCCGGACCTCGCCAGCGGCCTTGCGTCCGCGACCGCCGCGCCTTCGCCAACGACCACCGCCGACCGTTCGCGAAGCGCCAGTGAACACCTGTCGCCGGGGCGCCGCGCGGCCCTGCGTCAGCAGCCCGGCTTGCCCCCCGCGCGTCATGGCCGTAAGTCGCAGAACCATGACCCAGACCGCCGCCGCAAGCGCCCCGCTGATCTGCCCCTCCATCCTCGCCAGCGACTTCGCCAGGCTGGGCGAAGAGGTCCGCACCCTGGAGGCCGCAGGCGCCGACTGGATCCACGTCGACGTCATGGACGGCCACTTCGTGCCGAACCTGACCATCGGCCCGGACGTGGTGAAGGCGCTTCGTCCGCACACCCGCCTGCCGTTCGACGTCCACCTGATGGTGGCCCCGGTCGACAACTGGCTGGAGGCCTATCGCGCGGCGGGCGCCGACATCATGAGCGTCCACCCCGAAAGCGGCCCGCACGTCCACCGGACGCTCGGCCAAATTCGCCAGCTGGGCGCCAAGGCCGGCCTGGTCTTCAACCCGGCCACGCCGCTGAGCGTGCTGGAAGAGGCCGTCGATATGGTCGATCTGGTGCTGATCATGTCGGTCAACCCCGGCTTCGGCGGTCAGAAATTCATCGAGTCCTCGCTGAAGAAGATCGAGCGCGCCCGCGCCATCCTCGACCGCGCCGGCTCCAAGGCCCACCTTCAGGTCGACGGCGGCGTGGTCGCCGCCAACGCCGGGGCCTGCCTGTCCGCCGGGGCCGACGCCCTGGTCGCCGGCTCCTTCGTCTTCAAGGGCGGACCGGACGCCTACGCCGCCAACATCCAGGCGCTGAAAGCCGCCGCCGCGTGAGCCCCCTCGGCCCCTTCGCCCCGCGCGAAACAGAAGGCGGCCTGACCGAGGGCCACATCCCCGGCCTGAAGGGCGCCCCGGTCCGCACCCCGGTGCGCGCCGCCGGCGGTCCCAAGGCCGACCCCGCCCTGTGGGCCGCCGTCGCCGGCCAACTGGCCGCGCGCCAGCTGTGGATCGAGCTCTACGGCCTGCCGGGCTACACCCTGACGCTGAAGGGCGCCCGCGCCGAGGGCTTCGCCGTCAGCCCGCGCGACTTCCGCCCCCTGCGCGAAGAGGCGCCGCGTCCGCTGCTGTCGGGCCGCTTCACCCTGGCCGGCCTCAGCCTGGACGCCGAGGGGCCCGCCGACCTGTGGAACCGCCCCACGCCCAGCCGCGCCTTCGCCGTCGAACTGCACAGCTTCGTCTGGATGCCTGAGATGATGGCCCACGGCGATCGCGGCGTGCGCGAGGCCCTGGCGCTGACATTGGCCTGGGACGACCTGTTCAACCGCTGGTCGCCCTTCTCCTGGGACCCCGACATTCTGGCGCGGCGCACCTACAATCTGGCCTGCGCCGGACGGCGTCTGGCGGGGGTCGCGACCGAGCTTGAGCGCCTGCGCCTGACCGACATCCTGGCGCGTCAGGCCCGCCAGCTGCTGCGTCCGCCCGGCGGGCTGATGGGACGGGCCGAGCGCCTGACCGCCGCCGCCGTGGCTGGATGCGCCCTGGCGGGCAAGGCCGGAGCCGGCGTCCGCCGCATCGCCTTGAAACGCCTGCCCGCCGCGCTGGAGGCCACCGTCGGCGCCGACGGCTGTCACGCCGCCCGCGCCCCGGAGATGGGTCTGGAGCTGTTGCTCGACCTTCTGACCCTCGACGACGCCCTGGCCCAGCTATCGGAGCCGACGCCCGAGCCGGTGGCCGCCGCCATCTCGCGCCTGACGACCAGCTTGCGCGTCCTGACCCTGCCCGACGGTCGCCTCGCCGCCTTCCAGGGCGGCGGGCCTTCGACGCCCGAGCGCGTCGCCGCCGCCCGCGCCCATGACGAGACCCCCGCCCCGTCGTCCAGCGGCGCCGTCGGCGGTCTGGTGCGCATCTCCAGCCCCTTGCTGACCGTCATGGTCGATGTCGAGGCCCCGGCGCGCGGCGCCTGGTCGGCCGCGGCCTGCGGCCAGCCCGCCGCACTGGAAGTCGTCTGCGGCCGCGACCGCCTGTTCACCTCGGCGGGCTGGACCCCGCGCGCCCTGGACCGGCAAGCCCTGCGCCTGACGCCGGGCGCCTCGACGCTGACGCTGGGCGAACAGCCGCTGGGCGAGCCCCTGTCGGGCTGGAAGGCCGAGCTGCTCGGCCCCCGCCTGATCGGACCGGCCCTGCACGTCAGCCGCGACCACCGCGAGGGCGACGGCGCCGTCTGGCTGGAGGTCGAGCACGACGGCTGGATGCCCGGCTACGGCCTGATGCATCAGCGCCGCCTCTATCTGGATCAGCGTCTGGACGAACTGCGCGCCGAGGAGCGCCTGCATGCGCCGGAAGACCGCCCCGACGTGACCCGCGCCCTGGCCGCCCCCTACGCCCTGCGCTTCCAGCTGGAGCCGGGCGTTCAGGCCTCGCTGGCCCGCGACCGTCGCTCCATCCTGCTGCGCGGTCATTCGGGTCGCGGCTGGTGGTTCCGCAGCGACGGCCCCGACGTGGCCATCGAACCCGCCGTCCACGTCGACGAGGGCCTGACCCGGCGCTCATTGCAGATCGTCGTCCGCGGCTCCGCCCGCACCGACGCCGACACCAAGATCCGCTGGAAGCTGAGCCCGGCGGGCGCGGCGGGCGATCCGCACTGACTAATCGGGCGGCGCGGGCTGACGCCGCGCCCCGATGGTGCTAGAGGCCGCGCCATCTCCCCGCCCCAGCTGTTAACGGACGCCGCCCATGCCCGCCGCTCCCGACTTTCCGCCCGCCCCGGACGCGATCAAACCTGTCCGCGCCCTGATTTCATTGTCGGACAAGGCGGGGC
>NZ_DASWXW010000179.1:0-19962 GCF_036405315.1 Brevundimonas sp.
GGCCAGGGTGGCAAAACGATCGAACAGAACGCGGACATCAACGTCACGCCGTTCGTCGACATCATGCTGGTGCTGCTGATCATCTTCATGGTCGCCGCGCCGCTGGCCACCGTGTCGATCAAGCTGGACCTGCCGCCGGCGACCCCGCCGTCGCCGACCGACAAGCCCAAGGAACCCGTGTACATCACGATCCAGGAATCGGGCAGCATCTACATCGCCGAGAAAGAAACCTCGATCGCGACCCTGCCGGCCGACGTCTGCTCGGCTCAGGCCGTGGCCACGGACTGCCGCGAAGAGCGCGTCTTCGTCCGCGCCCAGGCAGAGGTGAAGTACAACCAGTTCATGGAAGTCATGAACAAGCTTCAGGAAAACGGCTTCTACAAGGTCGGCCTTCTGAACGAAGACATCGAGTAGGACTTACCTCCGCTCTCATGAATCAGGGCCGTTCCTCCGGGAGCGGCCCTTTTTCTTGGCCTGAACGCCATCGCGTGCTTGCCCCCGACGCAAGGCCGGTCCTTGATGCGGTCCACCAGTTTTCGGGGGAGTCACACCATGCGTCGCCGCACCTTCCTGTCCACCCTGCCCGCAGGCGCCCTTCTGGCCGGAGCCGGATCGGTCGCCGCCCAGACCACGACCCCGACGACCAGGATGACAGCCGCCCCCTCGCCTCGCCCGGCCGACCCTTACGCCGGGGTCGGCATCGGCGACCGGGTGACGGGGCCCAAGTTCGTCGGTCGCTCGACGGTCTGGGGCGCCAATGGCGCGGCCGCCACGGCCCACCCCGCCGCCACCCTGATCGGTCTGGACACCCTGAGGCGCGGCGGCTCGGCCATCGACGCCGCCATCGCCATCAACGCCGCCCTGGGCTTCCTGGAGCCGACCGCCAACGGCATCGGCGGCGACGCCTTCGGCCTGATGTGGGACCCGGCGCAAAAGAAGGTCGTCGGCTTCAACGGTTCGGGAAACAGCCCGCGCGGCCTGTCGCTGGCGACCGCGCAGTCCAAGGCCGGCCCCGACGGCTATCTGCCCAAATACGGCGCCGTGACCGTCAACGTGCCCGGCACGGTCGACGCCTGGTGGAGCGCCCACCAACGCTACGGCAAGCTGCCGTGGAAGGACGTCCTGATCCCCGTCGCCGAACTGTGCGAACAGGGCGTGCCCATGCCCTCGGTCATCGCCTGGTATCTGGAACGCAACATGGCCGGTTTCGACCGCGCCAGCGCCCAGATCGAAGAGAACGACAACCGCAAGAAGGTCTGGCGTCCGCACGGACGCACGCCGAAGACGGGCGAGGTCTTCGCCAACCCCGACCTGGGCCGCACCTACAGGATGATCGCCGAGGGCGGTCGCGACGCCTTCTATGACGGGGCCATCGCCGACCACATCGAACGCTATTTCAAGCGCATCGGCGGCTGGATGACCCGCGCCGACCTGGCCGCCCACCGCACCGAATGGGTCGAGCCGCTGATGACCACCTATCGCGGGGTCGAGGTCTATTCTCTGGGGCCGAACACCCAGGGCCTGTCGACCAACCAGATCCTCAACATCTGCGAGCAGTTCGACCTGAAAGGCATGGGCTTCCAGTCCGCCGCCTCCATCCACGTCCAGGCCGAGGCCAAGCGCCTGGCCTTCGAAGACCGCGCCCGCTACTTCGCCGACGAACGCTTCGCCAAGGCCCCGACCGAATGGCTGAACTCCAAGGCCTACGCCGCCGAGCGGGCGAAGCTGATCAACCCGAACCGCGTCATGGACCGCGTCTTCCCCGGCGACGCCCCGACCCAGGGCGACACCACCTATTTCAGCGTGGCCGACAAGGACGGGATGATGGTCAGCTGGATCCAGTCCAACTATCGCGGCATGGGCTCGGGCCTGACGCCCGACGGCCCGGACGGCGGCACCCTGGGCTTCATGTTCCAGGACCGGGGCGAGCTGTTCGCCCTGAGCGACGGCCACCCCAATGTCTATGCGCCCGGCAAGCGGCCCTTCCACACCATCATCCCCGGCTTCGCCTGCAAGGACGGCGAGCCGTGGATGGCCTACGGCGTCATGGGCGGCGGGATGCAGCCGCAGGGCCAGGCCCAGATCATCATCAACATGGTCGACTACGGCCTGGACCCGCAGGAGGCCGGCGACAGCCCCCGCTGGCAGCACTACGGCTCCTCCGAACCGACCGGCCAGCCCGCCGAGGGCGTGGGCAAGCTGCACCTGGAATCCGGCGTGCCCGAAGCCACCAAGCAGCAGTTGACCGCCATGGGCTGGGACCTCGGCCCGCCCGACGGCGGCTTCGGCGGCTATCAGAACGTCATGAAGCAGATCAACGAACAGGGCCGCTGGACCTACGGCGCGGCGACCGAGATGCGCAAGGACGGCAACGCCCTGGCCTATTGATCGGACCTATTGAGGAAGACCCGATGATCGCGCCCCTGCTGGCCGCCGCCGCCCTCGCTGCGCCTTCCGCCTGCACGCCCGTTCCCGGCGTCGAGGCCCTGTGGAAGGATGAAATCCGCTACGTCGTCGTCGGCGAGATGCACGGCACGACCGAGACGCCCGCCGCCTTCGCCGACCTGGTCTGCGCAGCGCGGGACAAAGGGCCGGTGACGGTCGCGCTCGAGTTCTCGGAGGGCATGCAGCCCATGCTGGACGCCTTCATGGCGGCCGAGAGCGACGAAGCGGCCCGCGCGATCCTGGCCGCCTATCCGCACGGTCCCTTCGTCCACCACGACGGGCGCGGCAGCGTGGCCATGCTGGACCTGCTGCTGCGTCTGCGCGCGATGCAGCGCGAGACACCCAGCCTCAAGGTCGTCGCCTTCGCGCCCGACAGCCCGCGCGTTCAGGGCTTCAGCCAGTCCTACTATGACCTGGACATGGGCCACCGGCTGGCGACCGCCGCCCGCAAGGCGCCTGACAGCCGGATGCTGGTTCTGGTCGGCAACATCCACGCCCAGAGGAAGACGATCGAACGCATGAGCCTGACGCCCGCCGTCGTCCACCTGCCGTCCGCTGAAGTCGTCAGCCTCTATGTCGTTCAACAGGGCGGAATGTCCTGGAACTGCCGTAGCGACGGCTGCGGCCCCGCCCCCCTGCCAGCATCCTACGACGAAGCGGCGCGCGGCGTGATCGTCCAGCCCTATGGCGACGGCGCCTTCGACGGCGTCCTGGCGCTCGGCCCGACCACCGCCTCCGAACCCGCCAAGCCTTGACCTGACGCCGCGTCAATCGCCTAGAGTTCGTTTCCAAACAGGACGGACCCGATGACCGAGCTCGTGACCCGCGACTTCACCGCCCCGGCCGCCGACGGCTATCCGCTGTCGATGCGGCTGACAGCGGCGGCTGAGCCGCGTCTGGCCGTGCTGGTCTCGTCCGGCACCGGCTTTCCCAAGGGCTTCTATGAGCGGTTCGCCCGGCATCTGGCCGAGCGCGGGGCGGCGGTGCTGACCTATGACTTTCGCGGCATCGCCGGGTCGCGGCCCGATGACCTGGCGGCCATGAGCATGGACTATCCCGACTGGGGCCGGCTGGACATGCCCGCCGCTCTGGACGCCCTGATCGAAGCGGCGCCGGGCCTGCGCGTGGTTCATGTGGGCCACAGCGTCGGCGGGCATTTCCTGGGCTTCATGCATAATCAGGACCGCATAGAGCGTCACGCCTTCGTCTCGGTCGGCACCGGCTGGTGGGGCGGGCACCACCGCAGCTACAACCCGCTGGAGCTCTTCTTCTGGCTGGGTTTCGGCCCGTTCAGCCTGATGCGGCACGGCTATATCAAGGGCGGCGGCCTGTGGGGCGGGACCGACCTGCCGCGCGGGGTCTTCACCACCTGGCGGCGCTGGTGCCTGAAGCGGGAGTATTTCTCTCGCGAGCTGGAGACGAGCCTGCGGCCGCATCATTATGAGGCGGTGACGGCCCCGATCCGCTCGTGGATCTTCACCGACGATCCCATCGCCACGCCCAATACGGCGCGCGATCTGTTGACCGTCTATCCCCAGGCCCCGTCCGAGATCAGCCTCCACGCTCCGGGCGATTTCAACGCACGGCGCATCGGCCACGAGGGCGCCTTTCGCAAGGGGATGGAGCCTTTGTGGGACCGGATTTTCCACTGGCTGGACAATGGCGACGCCTGAAACGGCGCCTATATCGAACGCTCCCTGACCGCGCGGAGCCGACCCATGCCCTATTCCGACCAGCCGACCATCATCGCCTCGGGCGTGGAGATCCCGCTTCTCGGCTTCGGCACCTGGCAGCTGGAGGCCGAGGACGCCCGGCGCATGGTCCGTGAGGCCCTGCGCATCGGCTATCGCCATATCGACACGGCCTGGATCTACAAGAACGAGAAGGCCGTGGGCGACGGCATAGCCGACGCCGTGGCCGAGGGGATCGTGGCCCGGGACGACGTCTTCGTCACCACCAAGATCTGGGTCGAGCATTTCACCGAGGACGCCCTGCTGCGTCAGGCCGAAGAATCGGCGACCAGCCTGGGCCTGACGCCTGACCTGCTGCTGCTGCACTGGCCCAAGCCGACGCCGGCGCTGGAGGAGACCATCGGCGCCCTGAACGCGGCGCGGGAACAGGGCTTCACGCGCCACATCGGCCTGTCGAACTTCCCCTCGGCCCTGTTCCGCGAGGCGGCCGCACTGTCGCAGGCGCCGCTGATCACCAATCAGGTCGAGTATCACCCCTATCTGTCGCAGAAGACGCTGATCGAGACGGCGCGCGAACTGGGTTCGTCCATCACCGCCTGGTCGCCCCTGGCCCAGGGTCAGATCGCCGACGACGCCGTGATCGGCGATATCGCTAAAACGCACGGCAAGACTAACGGCCAGGTGACGCTGCGCTGGATCATCCAGCAGGGCGTGGTCGCCATTCCACGCACGGCCAAGGAGAGCCGCGCGGCCGAGAATTTCGACATCTTCGACTTCGAACTGTCGGCGGACGAGATGGCCCGCATCTCCGGCCTGGACCGGCCCGACGGCCGCCTGGGCGACTGGCTGGACGCCGCCTTCCAATGGGATCAGGATGCCTGACCTGAGAGCGTCATAGGACGCCAGCGTCGGGGAGGACGCCATGGGTTCGGTTCTGGGCTTTCCGGGGATTGACCCGATGGACGCCGTCGTCGGCGCCCGCATCCGGCGCTGGCGCGACCATCGGGGCGTCGCGGCCGATGATCTGGCCGCCGCCCTCGACCTCACGCCCGAGGCCCTGCGCCGCATCGAGGCGGGTCGCGAGCATCTGGATTCCGCCGGCATCGACGCCGCCACCCGCGCTCTGCGCCTGCCGGTGTGGGCGCTGGCGGCCGACCGGCCCGAATACTGATGGCCCGCCTCTATCGCGCCGCCTTCGCCTGCGTCGGCTGGTTCGCGCTGATCCTGCAATATTGGCTGATGATCAGCGGCAATCCGCAGATGGGCGCGGGCGAGTTGACGCTGAACTTCTTCAGCTACTTCACCATCCTGTCGAACCTTCTGGTCGCCCTGGCCCTGACGGCGCCGGCCGTGGCGCCGAACAGCCGTCTGGGGCGCTGGTCGCTCAGCGAGGGGGTTCGTGCGGCGGTGGCCATGTATATCGTCGTGGTCGGCCTGACCTATCACTTCCTGCTGGCCGGCATCTGGGACCCGCAGGGCTGGGCCCTGCTCGCCAACAACCTGCTGCACTACGTCATGCCCGCCGCCTTCGTGGTCGACTGGCTGGCCTTCACACCCAAGGGGCGGCTGCGCTGGGTCGATCCGGCCAAGTGGCTGGTCGTGGTTCTGATCTACGGCGGCTGGACGCTGGCGCACGGCAAGCTGAGCGGCTGGTGGCCCTACTGGTTCGTCGACGTGGACACGCTGGGGCTGGGCAAGGCCATGATCTATTTCGCGGGCCTGCTGGCCTTCTTCCTGATCGTGGGCCTGATCGTCGTGGCGATCGATCGCACCTTCGGACGGCGTGACAGACGGCTCGCGTCCGCCTAAGCCTCACCGCATGGCCTACAAGTCCCTGCGCGATTTCATTGCGACCCTCGAAGCCGACGGCGAACTGGTCCGCGTTTCGGAGCCCGTCTCCACCCATCTGGAGATGACCGAGATCCAGACTCGGTTGCTGCGCAACGGCGGACCGGCGGTCCTGTTCGAGAAGCCGGTCATGCCCGACGGCTCGATCAGCCCCATCCCCTGCCTGGCCAACCTGTTCGGCACGGTGAAGCGCGTCGCCATGGGCGTGACGCTGGAGGGCAAGACCCGCACCACGGCCGGCGAACTGCGCGAGGTCGGCGAACTGCTGGCCTTCCTGCGCAACCCGACGCCGCCGCGCGGCTTCGGGGACGCCATGGAGATGCTGCCCCTGGCCCAGACCGTCATGTCCATGCGGCCCAAGACGGTGAAGAAGGCCCCGGTTCAGGAAGTCGTGCTGAAGGGCGATCAGATCGACCTGACCGCCCTGCCCATTCAGGGCTGCTGGCCCGGCGAGCCGGCGCCGCTGATCACCTGGGGTCTGGTCGTGACCAAGGGACCGTCGGACGAGCGCGAGGACGACTTCAACCTGGGCATCTATCGGATGCAGGTCCTGGGCAAGGACAAGGCTGTCATGCGCTGGCTGGCCCACCGCGGCGGCGCCCAGCACTACGCCCGGCACAAGAAGGCGGGCAAGCGCGAGCCCCTGCCCTGCGCCGTCGTTCTGGGCGCCGACCCCGGCACCATCCTGGCCGCCGTGACCCCGGTGCCGGAGACCCTGTCGGAGTATCAGTTCGCGGGCCTGATGCGCGGCTCCAAGGCCGAACTGGTCCCGTGCAAGACCGTGCCGCTGATGGTCCCGGCCCAGGCCGAGATCGTGCTGGAAGGCCACGTCCTGCTGGACGAGTTCGAGGACGAAGGCCCCTACGGCGACCACACCGGCTATTACAACTCGGTCGAGAAGTTCCCCGTCTTCCAGGTCAACGCCATCACCATGCGCAAGGACCCCATCTATCTGACCACCTTCACCGGCCGTCCGCCAGATGAACCGTCCGTGCTGGGCGAGGCGCTGAACGAGGTCTTCATCCCGCTGATCCGCCAGCAGTTCCCCGAGATCACCGACTTCTGGCTGCCGCCCGAGGGCTGCAGCTATCGCATCGCCGTGGTGTCGATGAAGAAGGCCTATCCGGGCCACGCCAAGCGCGTGATGATGGGCTGCTGGAGCTATCTGCGCCAGTTCATGTACACCAAGTGGATCATCGTGGTGGACGACGACATCAACGCCCGCGACTGGAAGGACGTCATGTGGGCCGTCTCGACCAAGATGGACCCGGCGCGCGACATCACCGTCATCGAGAACACCCCCATCGACTATCTGGACTTCGCCAGCCCCGAGAGCGGGCTGGGCTCCAAGATCGGTCTGGACGCCACCGACAAGTGGGAGCCGGAAACCAAGCGCGAATGGGGCGAGGAGATCCGCATGGACGAGGCCGTGGTCGAGCGGGTCAACGACCTCTGGGACCGCCTGGGATTGCCGGGCGACAAGACGCCCATCTGGAAATAGGTTGAGCCGTTAGCAGCGCCGGGGGGCCGCAAGTGAGCGCTTTCGAGTTCTTCTTCAGCTCAGAGCCGTTGTGGATCGGCGTCGCCGTCTTCGTCGCGGGAACGGCGACGGCGGCCTTCGCGCCTTGGCGCAGAGTGGCGGTCGGCGCCCTGGCCGTGGTCCTGCTCTACAGCCTGTGGCAGATGGCCCGGTCGGCAGCGGCCCTTGCGGCGGTCGGCGGCTGGTCCATTGTGACGGGGGCTTGAACCGCAGGGCAGTTCAGAAAGCGACGTTTCTCAAAATGTGTCTGAAATGCGATTTTCAGATGACGGGGCTGTAATCTCGTCATAGCCTTCCTGCTTCCAGTCGCCGGAGGCAAGATGACCCGCGTTCTCCCTATCCTTCTCGCCGCTCTTCTCGCCACGCCCGTCGTCATGACTGCGCCTTCGCCGGCTGACGCCCAGGTGCGTGTCGGAGCGGGCGCCATGAACCGGACCCCATCGCGCCCCCGCCCGCGCCTTAGCCAAGCTGAGCAGAATCGCCTCGATGCCGCTCACGACGAGGTCTCCGAACTCGACGTGAAGATCGCCGACCTCCAGGACGCCGACACGGCTGGAACCCTGACCGAAGCCCAGCGCGAGGAATGGCGGACCCACAACGACCGACGCCAGGAACTGCAAGAAACCATTGATCGACTGGAAGCCAAACGCCGCCGCGGCTGACAGCAGACTTGCAAGCGAGGCCGCGACGACGGAAGACAGGGATCATGCGTATCAGCCTGTTCCTCGCCGCCATCGCGGCGCTCGCATCGAGTCCCGCCATGTCCCAGACCCCGACCTCTGTTTCCAACGTCGCGCCGTGGGACCAGGCGTTTCTGCCGCCCGCGCCCGCGTGGAGCGGCGCATCCAGGGCCCTGCTGCGCGACGCCTCCGACCCGTGGGTCACGGCCTTCGAGGCCGATGCGGCGCATGACTTCTCGCCCAGCTACGCCGACACCCGCGCCTGGTTCGACCGGCTGGACGCGGCCAGCGATCTGATCCGCATCGAGCAGTTCGGCGTCTCGCCGGAAGGCCGTCCCCTCTACGCGGTGATCGCGTCGAAGGACGGCGCGACCCTGGACCCGTCCAAGCCTGTGTTGCTGGCCCAGGCCGGCATCCATCCGGGTGAAATCGACGGCAAGGACGCGGGCATGATGCTGCTGCGCGACATGGCCTTCTACGGCAAGGACGGCCTGCTGGACCGCGCCAACCTGATCCTGATCCCCATCCTGAGCGTGGACGGGCATGAGCGAACGAGCGCCTATTCCCGCCCCAACCAGCGCGGGCCGCGCAATCAGGGCTGGCGTCACACGGCGACCAACCAGAACCTGAACCGCGACTTCATGAAGCTGGATCAGGCCGAAATGCAGGCCGTCATGGGCCTGATCCACAAGTACAATCCCGATCTCTACGTCGACATCCACGTCACCGACGGCATCGATTATCAATACGACGTCACCTACGGCTACAATGGCGAGGACGGCGTCTGGAGCCGCAGCCCGGCCATCGCCCGATGGCTGGACGACGCCTTCAAGCCCGACATGAACGCCGCGCTGGAAGCCCAGGGCCACATCCCCGGCGAACTGGTCTTCGCCATCGACGACCGCGATCCCAAGAAGGGCATGAACGACGGCGGTCTGGGCGAGCGCTATTCGAACGGCTGGGGCTCGGCGGCCCACGTCCCGACCATCCTGATCGAGAACCACAGCCTGAAGCCGCACGAGCAGCGGGTGCTGGGGACCTATGTCTTCCTGGAAGAAGCCCTGAAGCTGCTGGCCGACAAGTCGCAGACCCTGCGCGCCGCCATCACCGCCGACCGCGCCCTGCGCCCCGCCGAACTGCCCGCCAACTTCGTCGGCGACGAGCAGCCGACGCGGATGCGCCCGTTCAAGGGCATCCTCTACGAGACCTACGACAGCGCCGCCTCGGGCCGTCCCGAACTGCGCTGGCTGGGTCAGCCGGATCCGGAGCTGTGGCAGGTGCCCTACTTCGGCTCGCACCCGACCCTGACGCTGAAGCGCCCGACCGCCTACTGGGTGCCGTCCTATCGCGCCGACATCATCGAGCGGCTGCGGACCCACGGCGTGCAGATGGAGACCCTGACCGCGCCGCGCACCGTCGCCGTCGACATGCTGCGCCTGGTCGATCCCAAGGTCTCGGCCCGCACCAACGAAGGCCATGTGCCGATCACGGTCGGCGAGGTCCGTCCTGAGGCGAAAGACTGGACCTTCCCCGTCGGTTCGGTGCGCGTGCCGACCGATCAGCCGATGGGCGACGTCGCCATCCTGCTGCTGGAGCCGCAGTCGTCCGAGAGCTTCTTCTCCTGGGGCATGTTCCCCGAGGTGCTGAACCGCGTCGAATACATCGAGGCCTACGCCATCGCCCCCCTGGCCGAGAAGATGCTGGCCGCCGACCCGGCGCTGAAGGCCGAGTTCGAGGCCAAGCTGGCGGCCGAGCCCGCCTTCGCCGCCGACGGCGACGCGCGTCTGGCCTGGTTCTACGAACGCACGCCCTTCTATGACCAGCGTTTCCGCCTGTATCCGGTCGGGCGGGAGAACTGAGCATGGTCCCGTCGATTCAGGCCGCCGCCCTCTGGGGCGGATTGCTGATCCTGACCCTGCTGGTCCTGTCCAGCGTCGTGGTCAGCCGGCGGCGTCGGTTCATGATCGAGTTCGGCGACGGGGGGAATCCCGAGATGACCCCTGCGGTCCGGGCCTTCGGCAACGCCGCCGAGTATGTGCCCGCCGGCATCTGCGGCCTGATCCTGCTGGCCTTTGTCGGCGCGCCGCCCCTGCTGATCCACGGCGTCGGCGGCGTGTTGTTCGCGGGCCGGGTCATCCACGGCCTGGGTCTGCTGTTCCAGAAGGGGCCCTCGCTGGGCCGGGTGACGGGCATGGTCCTGACCTGGCTGGCCCTGCTGGTGGCCGCCGTCAGCCTGATCGCCTGGTCGGTGATCTGAGCCTTCTTGTTGCGATGCGGGGGCGGGTCCGCCATATCGGGGCATGTCCGATAAGACGCCCTCCCCCGACATCCTGTCCGATCTGGTCGCCGCCGCGCTGAAGGCCGGCGCCGACGCCGCAGAGGCGGTCTCGGCCCACCGCGCCTCCCTGTCCGTCGGCGTGCGCAACGCCGAACTGGAAGAGGTCGAGCGCGAGGAGGCCCGCGACCTGGGCCTGCGCGTCTTCATCGGGCGGCGTCAGGCGACGGTCTCCGCCTCCGACCTGTCCGACGCGACCCGCGCCCGCCTGGTCGAGCGCGCCGTGGCCATGGCCAGGCTGGCCCCCGAAGACCCCTATGCCTCGCTCGCGCCGCAGGACCGCCTGGCGCAAGGTCCGCACGCCGACCTCGACCTGTTCGACCCGTCCGAACGCACCGCCGAGGCCCTGGAAGCCGCCGCCGCCGAGGCCGAGGCCGCCGCGCTTGGCGTCGCGGGCGTGTCCAAGTCCGAGGGCGGTCACGCCTCCTGGTCGGCCAGCGAATGGCGACTGGTCACTTCGCACGGCTTTGACGGTCGTCATAAGGGCAGCGCCTTCTCTCTGGGCGTCGGCGTCATCGCTGAAAAAGATGGGGCCATGGAGCGCGGCGGCGAAAGCCGTGCCACCCGCTACCTGTCCGACCTGCCGGGCGCCGCCGAGATCGGCCTGAAGGCGGGCGAGCGCGCCGCAGCCCGCGTCGGGCCGCGCAAGATCGCCTCGACCGCCGCCCCCGTCATCTTCGAGAACCGCGTCGCCACCCAGGTTCTGTCGCCGCTGCTGGGCGCCGTTTCCGGCCCGGCCATCGCCCGCGGCAGCTCCTTCCTGAAGGACAAGCTGGGCCAGCGGGTCCTGCCCGTCGGCGTCGACCTGATCGACGATCCCTTCCGCCCGCGCGGCCTGGGTTCGACCCCGTTCGACGACGAGGGCGTGGCGGTCGAGCGGCGCAACATCGTCGAGGACGGCGTCATCACCACCTGGCTGCTGAACACCGCCGCCGCCGCCCAATTGGGGATGGCCTCGACCGGCCACGCCTCGCGCGGCCTGGCGGGACCGTCGGGCGTCTCGACCCACAACCTGCATCTGGCGCCGGGCGAGCGCGACAAGGCGGGCCTGATGGCGGATGCCGGGTCGGGCCTGCTGATCACCTCCATGTTCGGCCCCTCGCTGAACGCCAACACCGGCGACTGGTCCGCCGGGGTGTCCGGCTTCTGGTTCGAGGACGGCCAGCTGGCCTATCCGGTCAGCGAAGTGACCGTGGCCGGCAATCTGATCGACCTCTACGCCCGCCTGACGCGCGGATCGGATCTGGAGTTCCGGGGTTCCTTCAACAGCCCCTCCCTGATGTTCGACGCGGTGGCCATCGCCGGAAAATGACCGACCTTCTGTCTGACCTCGAACTGATCCGCGACGCGGCCCTGGCCGCCGGTCGGCTGGCGCTCGAGCATCGCGAGGCGGGGCTGAAGGTCTGGTCCAAGGAGGGCGGCTCGCCCGTCACCAGCGCCGATCTGGCGGTCGACCAACTGCTGAAGGACGCCCTGCTGACCGCCCGGCCCGACTACGGCTGGCTGTCTGAAGAGACGGCGGACAACGCCGCACGCCTGACGAAAAAGCGCATCTTCGTCGTCGATCCGATCGACGGCACCGTGGCCTATATGAAGAACAAGCCGTGGTGGTGCGTGCCCATCGCCGTGGTCGAGGACGGCCGCCCCGTCGCCGCCGTCATCCACGCCCCCATGCTGGGCGAGGTGTTCGAGGCCACCCTGGGCGGCGGCGCCCGGCTTCAGGGCCGCCCCATCAGCGCCTCGGACACCGACACCCTGGAAGACGCCGAGCTTCTGGCCGACGCCCGGCTCATGGAGGCGCGCGAATGGGCCGAGCCCTGGCCGGAAATGCGCTTCACCAAGCGCAACGCCCTGGCCTACCGCATGGCGCTCGTCGCCGCCGGCGCCTTCGACGCCGCCATCGCCATCAGCCCCAAATGGGACTGGGACGTCTGCGCCGGATCATTGATCGCCGAGGAGGCCGGAGCGAGAGTCAGCGACCATATGGGCCGCACCTGGCGATTTAATCGCCCTGATCCGCGACAAACCAGCCTGATCTGCGCCGCGCCGGCCCTTCACCCGTTGATCGTCAGGCGCACAGCGCCTATCCCGCTGGCCATCTGACCTCCTTTCGCAATGGATTGCCCGCTCCATGGCTGACGCCCACGACCCCCAACTGCTTCACCTCGTCATCGGCGGCGAGATGCGCCACCCGGCCGAGCCGGTCTTCCGCGACCTGTCCAAGGTCGAGTTCGTCGGCGCCTATGGCAATTATGACGAAGCCAAACAGGCCTGGAAGGCCCGCGCCCAGGCCACCGTCGACAACGCCCACATGCGCTACTTCATCCTGCACGCGCACAAGCTGATCGACCCGCGCAGCGACGTCTAAGGCTCAAGCGCGCCTCACGGCGCCGTTTCGGAACCGCACAGGCGGCTGGCGCGCTTTCTCGTCAGCCGCCTTTGGCGTTTCTGAAAGGACCCGATCGACATGACCCCCACCCTGATCGTCCTGCTGCTGGTGATCGCGGCCGTGGTCGCGATCGTCTGGGTGGTGCGACGTCAGCCGCCCCACGCCCCGCGTCCGGGCGAAGACCAGGACACCGCCTGGAACGACCCCATCACCCCCGCTGAAACCCACCATCATCACGCCCACGATCCGGAGCCCCGGCCATGACCCTGTTCGGCTACGACCTCGACGGTCAGCAGATCGCGGCCCTGGTGTCGCTGCTGGCGGTTCTGGCGCTCTGGCTGGTCGTTCTGGGACGCGAGCGCGGCTATGCGCGCTGGTTCCGTCAATGGGAGGCGGACCGCAAGGCGCGCCGCGACGCCGAACTGGCCCAGCACGGTCAAGGCCCCAAGCGCGGCCCCTGGGGCTGACGCCTATTCGCGCTTGAGCAGGCGGTCGACGACCAGCTTGCCCCACCAGCCGGCCTTGAACTCGGCGCGGATCGCCTTGGGATCATAGGCGTCGCCGGCGACCCAGTCCTCGAAGCTGACGCCGGTCGGCTCGACCTCGGCGACATACTTCTCCAGCACATAGTCCAGCACCCCGGTCAGCCCCTCGCGGCTGTGCAGGGTGCGCTTGCCCAGTTCCGTCATGGCCGCCGAGATCGGCTCGCCCAGGTGGAAGTGGCGATACAGCACCGCCATCATCCCCGCCCGGTCCGCGCCGGACTTGCAGTGGATCAGGGCCGGATACTCGATGGCGCCAAACAGTTCGCGCGCCCGGTCGATGCGGTCGCGCCCCGGCGGATCGCGCGAATCCAGCGGGGCGTCGATCAGGGTCAGGCCCAGCCGCTCGCAGGCGTCCTTCTCCAGCCAGTAATAGGCCTCGTCGCGCTGACCGCGCAGGTTGATGACGGTCTTGATCCCGCGCCTTCGCCAATAGGCCAACTGCCCCGGCGAGGGCTGATTGGTGCGCACCAGGTCGGGGCCCAGCCAGTGGGCGTTGGTGAATGCCGTACGCAGGAAGGCGTGATCAGCCCAGAAATAGGACCAACGCGCCTTGAACCGGCCCATCAGCGTCGTCAGATCATAGCGCGCCATATGCCGCAGATAGCGACGAATCCGCACCGCGTCACCCACAGCCTTCGCCGTGCGGCTTGACTTGGCGCCCGTCCCGTTCGACCGAGAGCCGATGACCACGCCCGCTGCCGACCAGGTTGAACCGCTTCGCCCCCTGATGGGCCGGATCTGGCGCGACTATCTCTCGCGGCACAAGGCGGCGCTGTTCACCTCGATGATCTGCGCGGCCCTGGCGGGCGGATTGTCGGCGGCGCTGCTGAAGCTGCTGGAGCCGGCGATCAACGGATTGTTCGTGCAGCAGGGCGCGCCGATCCGCCTGTGGGGCGTGTTCGACATTCCGCCGGACAAGGCCCTGCTGTTCATCCCTCTGGCCATCGTCGCCGTCGCCGTCGCCCGCACCCTGGCTTCACTGGGGCAGGCCGCCCTGGTCAACCGCCTGGGCCACGGCATCGTCGGCGACATCCAGGTGCGGCTGTTCGCGGGCATGATCCGCGCCGACCTGTCGCGTCTGCGCAGCCAGCATTCCGGCGCCTTCGTCTCGTCGGTCCTGTTTGACGCCAACATGGTGCGCGAGGCCTTCACCTCTGGCGTGGTCAACTACACCCAGCACGCCCTGACCCTGGTCGCCGTGATCGCGTCGATGGCCTTCATCGACTGGCGGCTGACGCTGATCGTCCTGCTGGGCGTGCCGGCGGTCAGCCTGATCCTGCGCCGCTTCGGTCGCAAGACGCGCAAGGCCGCGCGCGGAGCCATGACCGAGACCGAGAACCTCTCCACCGCCCTGATGGAGAATCTCGACGGCGTGCGCCTGATCAAGATCGAGAACCGCGAGGCGGCCGAGGAGGCCCGCGTGGCCGAGGTCGTGGGGCGCCGCCAGCGCCACATCATCAAGGGCGCCGACGCCCGCGCCTTCGCCGGTCCGTCCAGCGACCTGGTGGCCATGGGCGTGGTCGCCGCCGTCATGGCCTATGCCGGGTTCCGCGCCCAGTCGGGCGACATGACCGTGGGCGGGTTCGCCGCCTTCATCGGCCTGCTGCTGGCCGCCGGACAGTCCCTGCGTCAGGTCACGAACCTGGCCACGGTGATGAGCGAGGGCCTGACCGCCGCCCGCCGTCTGTTCGCCTCGCTCGACATCGAGCCCGAGATCCGCGAGGCCGCCGACGCCGCCGACCTGCCCGACGGCCCGCTGACCGTGGCGCTGGACCATGTCTCCTTCGCCTACGGCGGCGAAGGCGGCGCGCCGACCCTGTCGGACGTCTCCATCAGCGTGAAGCCGGGCGAGACCGTCGCCCTGGTCGGTCCCTCGGGCGGGGGCAAGTCCACCATCCTGTCGCTGCTGCCGCGCTTCTACGACGTCACCGAGGGGGCCGTGACCGTCAACGGCCAGGACATCCGCGGACTGAAGCTGCAGTCCCTGCGCGAACGCATCGCCCTGGTGACGCAGGAGCCCTTCCTGTTCGACGACACCATCGCCGCCAACATCGCCTATGGCCGCAGGGGCGCGACCGCCGAGCAGATCATCGAGGCCGCGCGCTCCGCCGCCGCCCACGACTTCATCGCCGCCCTGCCCGAGGGCTACGCCACCCGCGTTGGCGAGGCGGGAATGCGTTTGTCGGGCGGCCAGCGCCAGCGCATCGCCATCGCCCGCGCCTTCCTGAAGGACGCCCCCATCCTGCTGCTCGACGAAGCCACCTCGGCGCTCGACACCGAGAGCGAGGCCCTGGTCCAGGCCGCGCTGGAGCGTCTGATGGAGGGCCGCGCCACCCTGTTGATCGCCCACCGCCTGTCGACGGTTCAGAACGCCGACCGAATCTATGTCGTCGAGGCCGGCCGCGTCGTCGAGAAGGGCGCCCACGCCGCCCTGATCAAGAAGGGCGGCCTCTACGCCCGCCTGGCCAGGCAGCAATCGCTGGACGGCCCGCCGCCCGCCGCCGCTTCGTCCCTGCCCGACGAGACCGGCGCATGAGGCCGCTGCGCAACCCGGTGGTCCAGACCTCCGTGGCCTGGCTTCTGTCGGAATGGATGCGGCTCTGCTTCGCCACCATCCGCTGGACCCATGAAAACGAACAGGTCGCCGAAGAGGTCTGGGCCGAGGGCGGCGGCGTCCTGTGCGCCTTCTGGCACTCGCGCATCGCCCTTGGGCCGGTCTGTTGGCCCATGCAGCGGGCGCAGTCGGTCAAGGGGCTGGTCTCGCTGAGCGCCGACGGCGAGTTCATCGCCAAGGCCGTGGCGCGCCTGGGCATTCCCGCCGTGCGGGGGTCCTCGGCCAACAAGGACAAGGCCAAGCAGGCCAAGGGCGGCACCCAGGCCCTGCGCGACGGCCTCAAGCAGTTGAAGATCGGCGCCCTGGCGGTGACGCCGGACGGTCCGCGCGGCCCGGCGCGTCAGATGGCCGAAGGTCTGCCCCTGATGGCGAAGATCTCGGGCGCGCCTGTCCTGTTCATCGGCCTGTCGTGCAAGCCGGCGATCCGGCTGAACAGCTGGGACAAGGCCGTCCTGCCCCTGCCCTTCGGCAAGGGCGCCGTCGTCTGGGACAAGGCCTGGTATCCTGAAGGCGCCGAGTTGTCCGAGGTCGCCGCCGACTGGACCGAACGCCTGACCGCGGTCGAGGCCCGCGCCGACGCCCTGACCGGACTGGAGCGCGTCTGAGCGTGATCTTCAGCCCCGCCCTGATCGCCTATCGCCTGCTGACACGGTTGATGGAGCCCCTGGCCCCTCGCCTGCTGGACGCCCGCGTCAAGCAAGGCAAGGAGGACCCGCAGCGCGTCGACGAGCGCCTGGGGCTGGCCGGCGTCGCACGGCCCGACGGACCGCTGATCTGGATTCACGGCGTCAGCGTCGGCGAGGCCCTGTCCATCCTTCCCCTGGCCGAGCGCATCAGGAAGGACCGGCCCGACGTGACCGTCTTGGTCACGACCGGCACGCTGACATCCGCGCAGATTCTGGCCCAGCGCCTGCCGCCCGGCGTCATCCATCAGTTCGCCCCGGTGGACGGCCCCTCGGCGGTGGCCGCCTTCCTCGACCACTGGCGACCCACCATCGGCGTCTTCGTCGAAAGCGAGCTGTGGCCCAATCTGCTGACGGCGGCGAAGAAGCGCGGCGTCGCCCTGGCCCTGGTCAGCGCCCGCATCACCGACAAGACCGCCGAGGGCTGGAAGAAGGCGCCCGGCATGGCCCGCGCCCTGACGGCCTGTTTCGCCCATGTCTGGCCCCAGGATCAGGCCAGCGCCGACCGGCTGACGGCGCTCGGCGCCCGCGTCGACGGTCAGGTGAATCTGAAGCTCTCGGGCGAGCCCCTGCCCTATGACAAGGGCGAGTTCGGCCGCCTGTCGGCGCTGATCGACGACCGCCCCGTCGTCGTCGCCGCCAGCACCCACGAGCACGAGGAAATGGCCATCGTCGGGGCGCTGGACCATCTGGCCGATCGCCTGTTCCTGATCGTCGTCCCGCGCCATCCCGACCGCGCCGACGAGATCGCCCGGTCGCTGAGCCAGGACGGCTACAGCTTCGCCCGGCGCAGCCTGCGCCAGCCGATCACCGACGACACCGACATCTATCTGGCCGACACGCTGGGCGAACTGGGCCTGTTCATGCGCCTGGCCGACGTGGTGGTCATGGGCGGCTCATTCGCGCCCGCGCTCGGCGGCGGCGCCGTCGGCGGGCACAATCCGCTGGAGCCGGCGCGTCTGGGCAAGCCCATAGTCACCGGCCCCGACGCCAGCAACTGGACGGCGGTCACGCGAATGCTGAAACAGTCCGGCGGCCTGCTCTCGGTGCTGTCGCCCGCCGAACTGCCGGGCATCGTCGGCCCCCTGTTGGCCGACCCCGACGCCGCTCGCGACATGGGCGAGCGCGCCCGCCGCGCCGCCGCCGAGGCCGCCGCCGGGCTGGACCGGCTATGGCTGGCGCTGCAGGCGCACCTGCCCGCCGCCCCCTCGCGAGGCCGCCGATGAAGCTGAACACGCCCCGCTGGTGGTACAGCCGCGACCGCCGGCACGCCCCGGTGGCGCGGATGCTGCTCAAGCCCGCCTCATGGATCTGGGCCGGCGTCACCGCCCGCCGCATCGCCAGCGCTGCGCCCGTCGATCCCGGCGCGCCCGTCGTCTCCATCGGCAATCTGACGGTCGGCGGTTCGGGCAAGACCCCGATCGCGCGCGAGGTGCTGCGCCTGCTGCACGCACAGGGGATCAAGGCCGCCGCCCTGTCGCGCGGCTATGGCGGCACGCTGCAAGGCCCGGTTCAGGTCGATCTGGCCGTCCACACCGCCGCCGACGTCGGCGACGAACCGCTGATGCTGGCCCAAGACGCCCCCGCCTGGATCGCCCGCGACCGCACGGCCGGAGCCAGGGCCGCCGTCGCTGCGGGCGCCGAGGCCCTGGTGCTGGACGACGCCCACCAGAACCCAGCGCTGAGGAAGACCCTCAGCCTGATCGTGGTCGACGGCGAGACGCGCGGCGACGAATGGCCCTTCGGCGACGGTTCGGTCTTCCCGTCAGGCCCGATGCGCGAGCCGCTGAAGGCCGGTCTGGCCCGCGCCGACGCGGTGGTCATCCTGCTGCCCGCCGACCTGGCCGAAGCGGACCCGGAACTGGTCGCGACCTTCGACGCCCTGCCCGTCTTCATCGCCCGGCTGGAGCCCGCCGCCGCACCGCCGTCGGGACCCCAGGTCGGCTTCGCCGGCATCGCCAAGCCGTGGAAGGTCGAACGCTCGCTGATCGCCGCCGGCTGCGACCTGAAGGACTTCGTCCCCTTCCCCGACCACGCCGCCCTGACGGAGCGCGACTTCGCCCTGCTGACGGATCGGGCGGCCCTTTTCGACGCCGGGCTGGTCACGACCGAGAAGGACTGGGTGCGCCTGCCGCCCGAATGGCGTGGAAGGATCCGCGCCTGGCCTGTCCTCGCCCGGTTCGAGGAGGAGGCGAGGTTCGCGGAGTTTCTAACCGCCGCCCTGATCCGCCGGCCTCACGTCTCATCGTCCACCAGCTGACGTGACTTCCCTGCCCCTTCGGGCTAAAGCCTGAGCAAATTATTCCGGCTCAGGAGACTACCCCATGGCGCGCATCACGCTGCGACAGTTGCTCGATCACGCGGCGGAGAACGACTACGGCCTGCCCGCCTATAATATCAACAACATGGAGCAGGGCCTGGCGATCATGGAGGCGGCTGACGCCGTCAACGCCCCGGTCATCATCCAGGCCTCGCGCGGCGCCCGCAGCTACGCCAACGACATCGTCCTGGCCAAGCTGATCGACGCCCTGGCCGAACTGTATCCGCACATCCCGGTCTGCATGCACCAGGATCACGGCAACGGCCCGGCCACCTGCGCCACCGCCATCCAGTACGGCTTCACCTCGGTGATGATGGACGGCTCGCTGGAAGAAGACGCCAAGACCCCCGCCTCCTACGAATACAACGTCGACGTCACCCGTCGCGTCACCGAAATGGCCCACGCGTGCGGCGTCTCGGTCGAGGGCGAACTGGGCGTGCTCGGCTCGCTGGAGACCGGCATGGGCGAGGCCGAAGACGGCCACGGCTTCGAGGGCAAGCTGGACCACTCGGCCCTGCTGACCGACCCCGATCAGGCTGTCGACTTCGTGCGCGCCACCAAGGTCGACGCCCTGGCGATCGCGATGGGCACCAGCCACGGCGCCTACAAGTTCAGCCGCAAGCCGGACGGCGATGTCCTGGCCATGAACGTGATCGAGGAAATCCACCGCCGCCTGCCCGACACCCACCTGGTCATGCACGGCTCGTCCTCGGTGCCGCAGGACCTGCAGGACATCATCAACGCCTACGGCGGCCAGATGCCCCAGACCTGGGGCGTGCCGGTCGAGGAGATTCAGCGCGGCATCAAGCACGGTGTGCGCAAGATCAACATCGACACCGACAACCGCATGGCCATGACCGGCGCGGTCCGCA
>NZ_DASWXW010000180.1:0-16511 GCF_036405315.1 Brevundimonas sp.
GTGCTGCACGACGGCCCGCCCTACGCCAACGGCGACATCCACATCGGCCACGCCCTGAACAAGACGCTGAAGGACTTCGTGGTCCGCTCGCGCTTCCTGCTGGGCTATGACGTCGACTACGTCCCCGGCTGGGACTGCCACGGCCTGCCGATCGAGTGGAAGATCGAGGAGCAGTTCCGCGCCAAGGGCCGCCGCAAGGACGAGGTGTCCAAGTCGGAGTTCCGCAAGGCCTGCCGCGAATACGCCGCCGGCTGGATCGACGTGCAGCGCGATCAGTTCAAGCGCCTGGGCATCACCGGCGACTTCGACAACCGCTACGCCACCATGGACTTCACGACCGAGGCGGCCATCGTCGCCGAGTTCCACAAGTTCAAGAACTCGGGTCAGCTGTATCGCGGCTCCAAGCCGGTGATGTGGTCGCCGGTCGAGCGCACGGCCCTGGCGGATGCAGAAGTCGAGTATCACGACCACGTCTCGCCGACGATCTGGGTCAAGTTCCCGGTGGTCGGCGCGACCGACAGCCACCCGGACGACCTGCTGTCCTTCCGCGCGGCCACGCCGTCGATCGTCATCTGGACGACCACGCCCTGGACCATCCCGGCCAACCGCGCCATCAGCTATGGCCCCGAGATCGCCTATGGCCTGTATGAGGTCACGGCCCTGGAAGAGGGCCTGGACTATGAGCCCTGGGCCAAGCCGGGCGACCGCTTCATCATCGCCGACAAGCTGGCCGAGGACGTGTTCAAGGCCGCCAAGATCAGCGGCTTCACCCGCGTCGACGCCATCAACCCCTCGGGTCTGGAATGCGCCCACCCGCTGGCGGCGCTGGACTCGGGCTACGGCTTCTCCGTGCCCCTGCTGGCTGGCGACCATGTGACCGATGACGCCGGCACCGGCTTTGTGCACACCGCGCCGGGTCACGGCGCGGACGACTACGCCGTCTGGCAGGCCCACGGCCACCGCGAGGTGCCGGACACGGTGGACGCCGACGGCGCCTATTACGAGCACGTCCCCCTGTTCGCCGGCCTCAAGGTGCTGGAGACCGAGGGCAAGAAGACCGGCAAGTTCGGCCCCGCCAACGGCGCGGTGATGGAAAAGCTGATCGAGGCCGGCAATCTTCTGGCGCGCGGCCGGATGGAGCACTCCTATCCGCACTCGTGGCGCTCCAAGGCTCCGATCATCTTCCGCAACACGCCCCAGTGGTTCATCCGCATGGACGAGCCGCTGGAGAACGGCGACACCCTGCGAGAGACGGCCCTGACCGCCGTCGACGCCACCGCCTTCCACCCGGCGGCGGGCAAGAACCGCATCCGCTCCATGGTCGAAGGCCGTCCTGACTGGCTGATCAGCCGTCAGCGCGCCTGGGGCACGCCCCTGGCCATGTTCGTGGACAAGCAGACGGGCCAGCCCCTGCATGACCCGGAAGTCGACGCCCGCATCCTGAAGGCCGTGTCCGAGGGCGGCGCCGACGCCTGGTTCGACCGGCCCGACGCCGACTTCCTGGGCGCGCACGACGCCGACCGCTTCGAGAAGGTCGAGGACATCCTCGACGTCTGGTTCGACTCCGGCTGCACCCACGCCTTCACGCTGGAAGCCCGCGATCCGGCTCACGGCTACACCGGCGACCGCCCCTCGCACTGGCCCGCCGACCTCTATCTGGAAGGCTCCGACCAGCACCGCGGCTGGTTCCAGTCCAACCTGCTGGAGGGGTCCGGCACGCGCGGCCGCGCGCCCTATGACGCTGTCCTGACCCATGGCTTCACCCAGGACGAGAACGGCGAGAAGATGTCGAAGTCGCGTGGCAACACCACCGACCCGGCCGTCGTCATCAAGGAGTCGGGCGCCGACATCCTGCGCCTCTGGGTCGCCCTGGTGGACTATGCCGAGGACCAGCGGATCGGGAAGCAGATCCTGCAGACCACGGTCGACGCCTATCGCAAGCTGCGCAACACCGTCCGCTATCTGCTGGGCGCCCTGAACGGTTTCGACGAGGCCGAACGCCTGTCCTACGACCAGATGCCGCCGCTGGAGCAGTTCATCCTGCACCGGCTGCACGAACTGGACGCTCAGGTCCGCGAGGCCTACCGCGACTATCGCTTCCAGGATGTGGTCCGTCCGGTGCTGGAGTTCTGCTCGGGCGACCTGTCGGCCCTGTATTTCGACGTGCGCAAGGACAGCCTCTATTGCGACCGTCCCGACAGCGTCCGCCGCCGCGCCGTCCGCACGGTGATGGACGAGGTCTTCAGCCGCCTGACCGCCTGGCTGGCTCCGCTGACCCCCTTCACCATGGAAGAGGCCTGGACCACGCGCTTCCCCGAAGCGGGCACCAACTGCGCCCGCGTCATCCCGGAAACGCCGGGCGAATGGCGCAATCCGGCTGAGGCCGAGCGTTGGGCCGGGGTCAACACGGTGCTGGAAGTGGTCAACGAGGCGCTGGAAGCGGCGCGTCGTGACAAGTTGATCGGCGGCGCCCTGGACGCCTGGCCGGTGGTCACGGCTCCGGCTGAACTGCTGGCGCCCTTCGACGGCCTGGACGCCGCCGAGGTCTTCCGCACCTCGGGCGCTGAACTGGTGGTGGGCGGCGACGCCGTCACCGTCGAGGTCAAGCTGGCCGACCATCCCAAGTGCGCTCGCTCGTGGCGCCGGGTGCCGGACGTCGGCTCTGACGCCGACTACCCCGACCTGTCGGCCCGCGACGCCGACGCCGTCCGCTGGCTGGACGCGCAGAAAGCCTGAGGATCAGGCCCCTTCGCTTCGGCGGAGGGGCCTTTTTCTTGAGCGGGTTCAGGCGGCGTCATGAAAGATCAGCCCCAGGGTCATCCGCTGGCCCGACCGCACCATGCTGACGCCGTGGCGCATCTGCACGCGGTAGTCGCCGCGCGTCCCCGCAACGGGGCGATCGCGTACGGCGAAGATCACCGCCTCGCCCTGTTTCAGCGGCACGACATGGGCCTGGGACTGCGAGCGGGGCTTCTGCTCTACCAGCACGAATTCGCCGCCCTGAAACGCCCCCGGATCGCTGAGCAGGATGGCCGCCTGCAACGGGAAGACCAGGTCGCCGTAGAGGTCCTGATGCAGCCGGTTGTAGTCGCCGGGGCCGTAGCGCAGCATCAGCGAGGTCGGCCGCGTCTGCCCCGCCGCCCGGCATTGGGCGGTCAACTCATCGAGACTGTCGGGAAAGCCCGGACGCTCCAGCCGCGCCGCCCAGTCGTCAGCGATCGGCGCCAGACCGGCATAGAGCCGCGCCCGCAGCCGGGGCAGGGGATCGGGCAGGGGATTGGCGAAATACTGATACTCGCCCTGACCAAAGCCGTGGCGCTGCATGACGATGCGGCTGCGGAACCGCTCGGGCTGGTCGTAGAGGGCCTGCAGGGCCTCGCAGGTCGCGGGCGTCAGCAACGGCCCGACCAAGGCCCAGCCTTGGGCGTTCAGGTCATCGGCGATGCGGGGCCAGTCGAGGGTGTCGGTCATGGGCGTCAAAGACGCTGGCTGAGGCGGCCTGTCTGGCGGCTTTCGGCTGTGGGATCACAACCGGCGGCGCTGCTCGGCCGATTTCAACGTCGAGCGGACGAACTCGACCGGGGGGTCGGTCTCGGCCAGGACGGCTTCCTTGATGGCGCGCGGCTCGCCGAACAGGTGGCCCTGGCCCATGCCGACGTCCAGTTCGAGGATATCGACCACCTGCTTCTCGCTCTCGACCTTCTCGGCGATCAGTTCCAGGCCATAGCGGCGGGTCAGAGGGGCGAAGTCGGCGGCCTGGATGTCGGGCTGGGTCGGCAGGGGCGCGGCGCCGTCCAGGTCCAGCAGTTGTTCGATCAGCAGGTCGGCGGCGATCTTGATGAAGCGCACGTCCGAGCGTTGCAGGTCGGCGAAGTCCAGATCCAGCGTCTGCACCTTGTCGATGGAGAAGCGGAAGCCCAGGTCAGCCAGCTTGGCCATGTTGCGGGCCTCGGCGGCGCCGCGCGCGTCAAAGGTCGCCTGACCCAGTTCGAAGATCAAGGCGTCCTTCAGATCGCGGTTCTGGCTGAGGAAGTCGAGGAACTGCGGGAAGAAGGTCTCGTCGCCCAGCGAGGCCAGGGAAATGTTGCAGAAGACCCCGACCTTGCGGTCCTGACGCGCCAGACGCCGCACGATCTGGGCGCAGCGGAACAGCAGCAGGTTGTCGATGGCGGGCAGCAGACCCTCGCCCTCGGCCACCGACAGGTATTCGGCCGGCATCATGACCCGGTTGGACGGATCGCGCAGGCGGGTGAAGCTCTCGTAGAAGACGGTCCGGCGCTGCGGCAGGGTGACGACCGGCTGCAGGTAAAGATCGATGCGGTTTTCCGTCAGGGCGTCGTGGACGGTCTTCAGCAGGGTGTTCGACTGGACCTGACGACGGCCCTCATAGGTGTCGGCGGTGATGGGCGAGGTCGACAGGCGCTCGTCGATCGACTCGCTCATCTGCTGGATCAGGCCCTCCAGCATCCGCACTTCGCCGGTCAGGGCCTCGGTTTTGGACAGGGCGCCGCTTTCGATGGCCTGGGCCAGTTCGGTCAGGGCGCCTTGGGTCGACTCCATCGCATCGGCCAGCAGGCGGTGCGCTTCACGGACCTTGGCGATCTCCTTGCGCAGGGCGCGGCGGTCCAGAACCCCGGCGATGACGGCGTGTAGCCCGACCAGGACGCCCAGCGACCCCAGAACCCCGGCGGCGCCCGCGCCTGCGCCCATACCGGCGCGCCAGATCGCCGCCCCGATGGTCAGGGCGAGGAACAGGTAGCCGAAGAACAGAAAACCGCCGGTAATCTTGCGCATGGGGCCGGTGTTGAGCCGCCTTTCCATATGGAATCGGCCGAGTATCGGTCTAACTAGAGATAACGGCTAGGGTTGGGACGCAGAAATCCGGCCATAAGGGAGGTTAACGCATGGAATTGTTCGATCTGAGCGGCAAGGTCGCGGTCATCACCGGCTCTTCCAAGGGCATAGGCAAGGCGATCGCAGAGCGTTTGGCCGAGCATGGCGCGCGCGTCGTCATTTCCTCGCGCAAGGCCGGGCCGTGCGAAGAGGTCGCTGGCGCGATCAACGCCAGGCACGGCGCGGGCCGCGCCATCGCGATTCCGGCCAATATCGCCTCGAAAGAAGACCTGCAGCGGCTGGTGGACGAGACCAACGCCGCCTTCGGCCAGATCGACATCCTGGTCTGCAACGCCGCGACCAATCCCTACGCCGGGCCGATGGCGGGCATCGCCGACGACCAGTTCGAGAAGATCCTTCAGAACAACGTCATCTCCAACCACTGGTTGATCCAGATGGTCGCGCCGCAGATGCTGGAGCGCAAGGACGGGACGATCCTGATCATCTCCTCGATCGGGGGCTTGCGCGGCAACGCCCTGATCGGCGCTTACAACATCTCCAAGGCCGCCGACATGCAGCTGGCGCGCAATCTGGCGGTGGAATACGGGCCGTCGAACGTGCGCGTGAACTGCATCGCGCCGGGCCTGGTCCAGACCGACTTCGCCAAATACCTGTGGGAGAACCCCGAACTGCTGAAAACCGTGACCGAACCGGCGCCGCTGAAAAGGATCGGCCAGCCTGATGAAATCGCGGGCACGGCGGTCTATCTGTGCAGCCCTGCCTCGGCCTATGTGACCGGGCAGACTCTTGTGGTGGACGGCGGACTGACGATTGCCTGGTGACAATAGCAAGACCTCGTTGGGTCAGGACCTGAGCTGGCGGCTGGAAGCCCTGGCCTTCAAGGGGCTGTTCGCCTTCCTGAGGGCGCTGGGCGTCGAGGGGGCTTCCGGCTTCGGCGGCAAGCTGCTGCGCTGCTTGGGGCCGCTGACGGGAACGCACAAGACGGTGACGCGCAACCTGCGCATCGCCTTCCCCGACATGGACGCGGCTGAGCGCGAGCGGCTGGCCGTGGATCAGTGGGAGCAGACCGGCCGCACCTTCGCCGAGCTGGCGGTCATGGATCGCCTGACCCCGGAAAGCGGCCGCATCGACATCGTCGGCCTGGAACGGCTGCACGCGGTGCGCGACAGCGGCAAGCCGGTGGTGCTGATCTCGGGCCACCTGGCCAATTTCGAGGTCATGGCGGCGGTCATCATGGCGGCGGGCGTGCCCTGCCAGGTCACTTATCGCGCGGCCAACAACCCCTATGTCGACGCCCTGATCCGTGAGAGCCGCGAGCGTTACGGCATCAAGCTGTTCGCGCCCAAGGGCGACGGCACACGCGAGCTGATGGCGGGGATGAAGCGCGGCGAGTCCATCGCCCTGCTGGTCGATCAGAAATACAGCCAGGGGCCGGAGGTCGAGTTCTTCGGCCAGCCGGTCAACGCCTCGCCGGGCGCGGCGCGTCTGGCGCTGAAGTTCGGGACGGTGATGCAGCCCCTGTCGGTGACGCGCCTGCCAGGCGTCCGCTTCCGCGTCACGGCGCATGAGCCCATCAAGGTGCCGGACACGGGCGACAAGGCCGCCGACGTGTTGGAGGGGATCCAGGCCGTCAATCGCTTCGTCGAGGAGCGGGTCAAGGAGCACCCTGTGGACTGGTTCTGGGTCCATAAGCGTTGGCCGCCCAAGGTCTATGAGGCGATCAGGGCCTCCGAGGCCTAGTCGATCACCGCGTCGCCCGCGCGTCGGAACGGCCCCGTATAGCTATCCGCATGGGTTCGGCGACGGTCCGGACCGAAATAGCCGCCGCCGCGGATGAAGGGGCGGGGGCGCAGGATCACGGCCTCGATGCGCGCCAGAAGGGCGGGGGCGTTCACCGGCTTGGCCACGAACTCGGTCACGCCCGCGTCGCGCGCCTCGGTCACGCGGCGCTTTTCCGAATGGCCGGTCATCATGATGATCGGCAGGTAGGGATTGGGGCTGTCGGGCGCGGTGCGGATCAGTTGGGTGAAGGTGACGCCGTCCACCGGCAGCATCCGGAAGTCGACGATCGCCAGATCCGCCGGACGCGTCTTCAGCGCCTCCAGCGCGGCGGAACCGTCATCGACTTCGCGCACCCGGGTGACGCCGATCGACTTCAGCATGGCGCTGACGATGGCGCGCATGTTCGGATTGTCGTCGGCCAGCAGGATGTCGAGCGATTGCAGGGCGGACATGGGAACACGACACGATCTGGGGCGTCGGACGACGCCAGACGGAAAATAGCTGGGGCGTGGAATCAGCCGCGTTCGGCCGCCATGAACTCCAGCGGGCTGGCGTAGGCTTCCTGACGCTCTACCGACCAATAGCGCAGTGCGGCCAGCGGGATGGCCAAGCCGCTGACGGCGCAGATCACGTAGGCGCCGGGGCGCAGCACGGCGAATTCGCCGTCGCCGTAGTGGAGCGTGGCGGGGGAAGGCGAAACGGGCGGAACAGCAGGCGTCGTCATGGGCCGATGATAGGCACGGCTTGGCGCGCGAGACGAGGGCGAATCGTTGTCATTTGAAAACAAGTCGATGACAGGAGCCGCCGATGATCCGCCGATATTCCCTGCCGACCGCCCTGGCCCTGGCCGCGACGCTGGCCGGCGCGCCGGCGGCGGCGCAATCGAGTGAGATGCGACCGACGATTCGCGACCTGGGCCGGGCGCCCGGCGTCCTGTCGCCGGGGCCGCTGAACGCCATCACCGACGTGGCGGGCGTGCGGGTGGGGCAGGTGACGCTGCGCTCGGGCGACAGCGTGCGCACCGGGGTGACGGCGGTCCTGCCCCACGGCGGCGACCTGTTCCGCGACAAGGTTCCGGCGGGCCTGTCGGTGGCCAACGGCTTCGGCAAGCTGGCGGGCGCGACCCAGATCAGGGAACTGGGCGAGATCGAGACGCCGATCGTCCTGACCAACACCCTGTCGGTGGCGCGCGGGATCGACGGAATTCTGGACTGGACGCTGAAGCAGCCGGGGCATGAGGACATCCGCTCGGTCAACGCCGTGGTGGGCGAGACCAACGACGGCGGGCTGAACGACATTCGCGCGCGGGTGGTGACGGCCGCCGACGTGGTGCGGGCCATCGAGACGGCGGTCGGCGGCCCGGTCGAGCAAGGGGCGGTCGGAGCCGGGACGGGGACCATCGCCTTCGGGTTCAAGGGCGGGATCGGCACCAGCTCGCGCAAGCTGCCCGCCAGTCTCGGCGGTTTCACCGTGGGGGTGCTGGTGCAGTCCAACTTCGGCGGGGTGCTGAGCATGGACGGCACGCCCGTCGGCGTGCCGCTGGGCCGCTACTTCCTGCGGCAAGAGGTCGAGGCCGAACGCGCCGACGGCTCCATCATGATCGTGGTGGCCACCGACGCCCCCCTGTCGGACCGCAATCTGGAGCGGCTGGCCGACCGCGCCTTCGCCGGTCTGGCGCGGACGGGGGCGGCGTTTTCCAACGGGTCCGGCGACTACGCCATGGCCTTCTCCACCAACGAGGGCGTGCGGCGCACCCCGGAGCGGCGGGCGGGGCAGGCGATGGTGGACGACTGGCCCAACGACCGGATGTCGCCCCTGTTCGTCGCCGTGGCCGAGGCGACCGAAGAGGCCATCCTCAACTCCCTGCTGAAGGCGGAGACCACGACCTCGGTGATCGACGGTCAACCGGTGATGGTCGAGGCGCTGGACATGGAGATGGTGAAGGGGCTGCTGGAAGCGGGGCGCTAGGTTCCGCCTTCCGCTCATCCCCGCCTCCGCGGGGATGAGCGGAAGGGGTTAGAACAGGTCGCCCTGTCCGGTTGTCGGCGGTTTCGGGCGCGGCGCCGGCTTGGGCGCAGGCGGCGTGACCGGCGCCACACGTGGCGCAGTCCCTTCGCCATCAATCGTCGCCCCCCTGGCGCCGTCGCCGAAGACGATGCGCACCGCCTGACCGGGCGACAGGGCGGCGGCCGCGGCGATCATGGCCCCCGCCGCGTCCTCGATGCGGGCGAATCCGGGCTTGGGCCGCTTGGGGTCCAAGGTGGCCAAGGCGCGCGACAGGGCGGACAGCCGGGTCTCGTCGCGATCCAGCCGGCGCTTCATGGCCGGGCCGAAGCGATCGGCATAGGCGGCCATGCGGTCGCCGCGCCGTTCGATGGCGCGGTCCAGCAGACCCTTGGACAGACGCCCGCCGATCACGGCCAACTGACGCTCATGGACGGCGACGTTGCGGTGCAGGCCGGAACCCAGGCGGCTGGCGGCGTGGTCGAGGCGTTGTTGCGGCAGGGCCAGCAGGTCCTCGGGGCGGGCAGGCAGGCCGCGCGCGGCGGCGCGCAGACGGGTGCGGCGGTCCTCCAGCAGGCGCGATCCGGCGCGGCCCAGACGGCCCTCCAGATCGCTCAGAGCCCAACGCAGGTCGGCCAGAACCGGGGTGGCGATCTCGGCGGCCCCGGTCGGCGTGGGCGCGCGACGGTCGGAGACGAAGTCGATCAGGGTGGTGTCGGTCTCGTGCCCCACGGCCGAGATGATGGGGATGCGGGCCTCGGCCACGGTGCGGGCCAGGGCCTCGTCGTTGAAGCACCACAGGTCCTCGACCGAGCCGCCGCCGCGCGCCACGATCAGCAGGTCGGGGCGGGGGATGGGGCCATCGGGCGTCATCTGGTCGAAGCCGCGAATGGCGTTGGCCACCTGACCGCTGGCGGCGTCGCCCTGCACCACGACCGGCCAGACGATGACGCGGCAGGGCCAGCGTTCGGCGATGCGGTGCAGGATGTCGCGGATCACCGCCCCGGTCGGGCTGGTGATGACGCCGATGGTCGCGGGAAAGGTCGGCAGGGGCTTCTTGCGCGACGGCTCGAACAGGCCCTCGTCGCGCAGCCGCGCCTTCAGCCGTTCCAGCTGGGCCAGCAGGGCGCCGGCGCCCGCCGGCTCCATGCTTTCGATGACGATCTGATAGGAGGATCGGGCCGGGTAGGAGGTGATCTTGCCGGTGACGATGACTTCCAGCCCGCTTTCCGGCTGGGCGCCCAGACCCTTGACCACGCCCTTCCAGATGACGCCGTCGATGGCCGCCTTGTCGTCCTTGAGCGTCAGATAGACATGGCCCGAGGCATGGCGGTTCACCTTGGATATCTCGCCGCGCAGCCGGACGTGACCGAAGCGGTCCTCCAGCGTGCGCTTCAGCGCGAAGCTGAGTTCCGAGATCGACAGGGGCGGATTGTTGTCGCGCGCGGCGGCGGGCGCCTCGGCGGGGCCTTCGAAAGCATAGTCGTCGTCAAAGCTCATGAAGGCACCTTAGCCTCTGCCGCGGGCGGCGGGAACGGGGCGCAGACCTGGCCGTTAGCTGCACCATGGACCCCGCCGATCCCCCCGGAACCGATCCCGCCGAGCGCGCGCCGCGCGAGGATGAACTGTCGCGGCGCAGCAACGCTCCGGCCGTCAGCCCCTGGCTGGCGGTGTTCGTCATCCTGCTGCTGGGCTTGCTCATCTACGTCGGCCTGGCCCTGCTTTAGGCCGCTAACCCTTTCCCCCGCTTGACCCGGACGGCCGGGGCGGTCATTGCGCGCGTATGAACATTCTGCTCGTCGGATCCGGAGGGCGTGAACACGCCCTGGCCTGGAAGATCGCCCAGTCGCCGCTGGTCAAGCGGCTTGTCGCCGCGCCCGGCAATCCCGGCATGGCCAAGCACGCCGAGCTGAAGCCGGAGATCAAGGCGACCGACGCCGACGCCCTGGTCGCTCTGGCGCGCGAGATGAAGGCGGACCTGGTCGTGGTCGGGCCGGAATCGGCCCTGGCTGAGGGTCTGGCCGACAGGCTCAACACCGTGGGCATTCCCTGTTTCGGTCCGACGGCCAAGGCGGCGCAGCTGGAAACCTCCAAGGCCTTCTCCAAGGCCTTCCTGGAGCGGCACGGCATTCCGACCGCCGGCTATGGCGTCTATGACCGCGTGGCCGACGCCAAGGCGGCGCTGAACGTGTTCAAGCCGCCCTATGTCATCAAGGCCGACGGTCTGGCGGCGGGCAAGGGCGTGGCCATCAGCCCCGACAAGGCGGACGCCGAGGCCGAGATCGAACGGATGCTGGGCGGGCGCTTCGGCTCGGCCGGATCGCGCGTCGTCATCGAGGAGTTCATGGACGGCGAGGAAGGCTCGCTGTTCGCCCTGTCCGACGGCAAGCAGGCCGTCCTGTTCGGCGGCGCCCAGGACCACAAGCGCGCCTTCGACGGCGACATGGGGCCGAACACGGGCGGCATGGGCGCCTATTCGCCGGCGCCGGTCTTCACGCCGGAACTGGTGCAGGCCGCCAACGACCGGATTGTTCAGCCGACCATCGCCAAGATGGCCGCCGAGGGCGCGCCCTATCGCGGCGTCCTTTACGCCGGTCTGATGGCGACCAGCGAAGGCCCCAAGGTGGTCGAGTTCAACGCCCGCTTCGGCGACCCGGAATGCCAGGTGCTGATGATGCGCTTCGACGGCGACATCGTGCCCCTGCTGCTGGCCTGCGCGCGCGGCGACCTGTCGAAGGCGCCGGCCCCCCGGTTCAAGGACGGGGTGGTCATCACCGTGGTTCTGGCGGCCAAGGGCTATCCCGACAGCCCGCTGGAGGGCTCGGTCATTCGCGGCGCCGATCAGGACTTCGGCCCCCACGTCCAGGTCTTCCATGCGGGGACCAAGAAGCGCGCGGACGGGACCCTGGTCGCGGCCGGCGGGCGAGTGTTGAACGTCTGCGCCTATGGCGCCGACATCGCCGAGGCGCGCGCTCGGGCCTATGAAGCCATCGCCAAGATCGACTGGCCGGGCGGCTTCCATCGCACCGACATCGGCTGGCGCGCGCTGGAGCCGCGCTAAGCGGCTCAAAGAAGGATGGAGCCTCGCTAAGCGGCTCTGGAAAGAATGCGGCCGCGCTAAGCGGGCAAGCGGGGTTGGGCGACGCTTGGCCGCCGAACCGTTCAGGACTCAGACCGACAGGGTGCGGCGGCGCTGGATCATCAGCGCGGCCCCGCCCGCCAGGGCCAGGGCGAAGCCGATCATCGCCCATTCGCCCATGGTCGGGACGGCGGCGGGGGCGGGCGCGGCGTTGTGACAATGACGGAGTAGCCGCCCTTGGTGATGTTCGTGTCGAATGTCGTGACGCCGGTCAGCGCATAGCCATCCGCATTGGCGGGGGCCCAGAAGTTGATGTCGATGATCGTGCCGCCGTCGCGCACAAAGACGACGCCGCTCAACTGGCCGCGGTTGAAGGTGGTGGAGGCGGGGGCGCCGCCGAGGTTGTTGAAGGTCAGGGTGGCCGACACCAGTTCCGCAGGAACGACGAGGGAATCGATAAGATCCGCATCGGTAAGGGTCGAATTCGCCATTTCCAGCGTCGCCGTGCCGGTCACGCCGCCAGCTGCGGTGAAGCTGCGATGGATGGTGTAGGTCTGCGCCAGGGCGGCGGGCGCGGCCAGCAGAGTCGCGGCGGCGAAGACGACGCCGATCAGGCGACGCAGGATGGACAATGATATGAGATCAGCCCCTAAGGGAAACGAAGGTTTCCCAAAACGAGGCGTCTATCTAGCGGTCACCGTTTAAGGTCAAGCTTAAGCTTGACCGTTACGCCATGGCGAACAGCAGCCGGCCTTCGCCCATGCGTTCGCGCAGGGGCGCCAGGTCGGCGTGCGACACCGAGAAGCAGCCGTAGGAGCGACCCAGCTTGCCCTCGCGGGCCAGGAAGGCCGGGTCGGCGTAGTCGGCGCCGTGGATGATGATGGCGCGTTCGCGGGCGCGGTCGTTGGAATACTCCAGCCCATCCAGCAGGACGTTCGGCCCCTGTTGCGAGCCCCAGCTGGCCCCCGCGGTGGCGAAGGCGCCGATGGAGGACATATGGCTGTCCATCTCGTTCGAGAAACGCTGGGCGAAGCCCGAGTGCGCCGGGTCCGAGCCGCGGCCGTGGCTGGTGCGATAGGCCGTGACCCAGCCGCCTTCCAGATCGACCTCATAGAGGCGGTCCTCGCCCGAGAACTTCTGGAAATCGACCAGATACATCCGGTCGCGCTTGCTGATCTTGCGGCCGTGGGTGTCCAGTGCGGCGTGGGCGCGTTCCAGCAAATCCTTGCGGACGATCCCGTGCGGGTCGATGGCGGGGCTCGCGGCCTTGACGAGCGAAACCGGCTGCGGCGTCACGGTCGGGACCGGCGCGACGGGAAGGCTGGCAGGCGCGGCGCCGGCGAGTTGAACGGTGGAGGCGGCGGAGGAGCACCCCGCCAACAGGGCCGAACCGCCCAAGATCAAGCCACGTCTGGAAAGCCGCATGCGACGCCCCTCGCACGATTTAAACAACTGTATCGGCTTGTTTCACAAAGCCCCGTAACGACGCAACCTGAGCCTTGGCGAAAGCCGACGACCCGCTAAGGTGCCGTCAGTAATTCTGGGAGGGACCGATGAAGAAACTGGCTCTGATTGTGACCGTCGCCGTTCTGGCGGCCACGTCCGCACAGGCGCGACAAGCCCCTGCGGCCGCTGCCGTTTCCGCCGAGCAGCCGACGACGTTCGTTCAAGTGGGGCGGCTTCTGGCCGATCCCGCCAGCGGGCGGGTGCTGCGCGATAAAACTCTCGTGATCAGAGGGAACCAGGTCGTCGAAATCCGCGACGGTTTCGTCGGCGACGGAAAAGTGATCGATCTGCGCGGCGCCTTCGTCCTGCCCGGCCTGATCGACAGCCACGTCCACCTGACCAGCCAGCAGAGCCCGACCTCGCGTCTGGACAATGTGACGGAGTCCGAGGCTGCCCAGGCCATGATCGGCGCGCGCTACGCCCGCCGCACCCTGAACGCCGGCTTCACCACCGTCGCCGACCTGGGGGCCAGCAACGAGGCCATCTTCGCCCTGCGCGACGCCGTGCGGCGCGGCGACGTGCCGGGGCCGCGCATCATCGCGGCGGGCTCGGCCGTGTCGGTCCACGGCGGTCACGGCGACATCAACGGCTATCGCGAAGACATCATGCATGTCCTGTCGCCGGAAAGCGTCTGCTCGGGCGTCGAGGACTGCATGCGCGCGGTCCGCACCCAGGTCCGCAGCGGCGCCGACATCATCAAGATCACCGCCACCGGCGGCGTCCTGTCCAATACGGCGGCGGGCCTGGCCCAGCAGTTCAGCGAGGACGAACTGGCCGCCATCGTCGCCTCGGCCCACCGCATGGGGCGTCAGGTCACGGCTCACGCCCACGGCGTCGACGGCATCAACGCCTTCCTGAAGGCGGGCGGCGATTCCATCGAGCACGGCACCTATCTGGACGACGAGTCCATGCGCCTGTTCAAGGCGCACAACGCCTGGCTGGTCCCGACCCTGATGGCCGGGGATTATGTGGCGCGCGTCGCCGCCAGCCCCGACAACTTCTTCACCCCGGCCCAGACGGCCAAGGCGCTGGAGATCGGACCCCGCATGGTGGACATGGCGCGCCGGGCGCACGACGGCGGCGTTCGCATCGCTTTCGGCACCGACTCGGGCGTCTCGGCCCACGGCGACAACGCCCGGGAGTTCGCGCTTCTGGTGCGCGCCGGCCTGACGCCGCTGGAGGCCATTCAGGCCGCCACGGTCGGCGCCGCCGAACACCTGAAGATCTCGAACGAGGCCGGTCGTCTGGCGCCGGGCATGCCCGCCGACCTGATCGCGGTTTCGGGCGACCCGCTGAGCGACGTCACCGAAATGGAACGCGTGCGCTTCGTGATGAAGGGCGGTCAGGTCTTCCGCGCCGACTGACCTGCTTCGGCATAACCCGTCCTTCTCGGCGAGAAGGACGGGGATCGGCCGTTAGGCGCGCAGGGCCTCGACGCCCGGCAGGACCTTGCCCTCCATCCATTCCAGGAAGGCGCCGCCGGCGGTGGAGACGAAGGTCATGTCGTCGGCCGTGCCCGCGTGGTTCAGGGCCGCGACGGTGTCGCCGCCGCCGGCCACGGCGACCAGCTTGCCGGCGTGGGCGAGTTCGGCGGCGTGCTTGGCGGCGGCCACGGTGGCCTTGTCGAAGGGCGGAACCTCGAACACGCCCAGCGGGCCATTCCAGATCAGGGTCCTGGACAGGTCCATGGCGCGGGTCAGGCGGGCGACGGTTTCAGGACCAGCGTCCAGGATCAGGTCGTCGGCGGCGATGCGGTCCAGGGCGCGCACGCCCGACTCGATGCCCGGCTTCACGCCCTTGGCGACCACGACGTCGACCGGCAGCAGCAGCTCGCAGCCCTTCTGACGGGCTTCCTCGATGATCTCGAGCGCGGTGGCGGCCAGGTCCTTCTCGCACAGCGACCCGCCGACATCGACGCCCTGGGCGAACAGGAAGGTGTTGGCCATGCCGCCGCCGATGGCCAGGTAGTCCAGCTTGGCGACCAGGTTCTTCAGCAGGTCCAGCTTGGTCGAGACCTTGGCCCCGCCGACGATGCCGATGACCGGCTTCTGCGGGGCGCCGAGGGCGGCGTCCAGCGCCGACAGCTCGCGCGCCATGGCGCAGCCGGCATAGGCGGGCAGCAGGCGGGCCAGGCCCTCGGTCGAGGCGTGGGCGCGGTGCGCGGCCGAGAAGGCGTCATTGACGTAGAGGTCGCCCAGTTCCGCCAGTTGGGCGGCGAAGGCCGGGTCGTTCTTTTCCTCGCCCTTGTGGAAGCGGACGTTTTCCAGCAGCAGCACGCCGCCGGCGTCCAGATCAGCCACGGCGGCCTTGGCCTCGTCGCCCACGCAGTCGTCGGCGAAGCGGACGGGGCCGTGCAGCAACAGCTCCAGCGGCTCGACCACGGGGCGCAGGCTCATCGAGGCCACGCGCTCGCCCTTGGGCCGGTCGAAGTGGGCCAGCAGGACGACCTTGGCGCCGGCTTCGCGCAGACGGTGGATGGTCGGCAGGGCGGCCTTCAGACGGGTGTCGTCGCCGACCTTGCCGCCCTCCATCGGCACGTTGAAGTCCACGCGGACCAGAGCGGTCTGGCCGGACAGGTCAGCGGCGTCGTCGAGGGTGCGGAAGGTCATGGGGAGAATCCGTCTTGGAATGTGGGGCCTTGGCCCGTCGTCTTGAAACAAGGGGCCCTCAGCCGATCGGCGAGAGCCCCTTGATAGGTCACTGGTTGATCTGGCGCGAGCCGATCAGAGGAACTTGGCCATCACCAGGGCGGTGTCGGCCATGCGGGTCGCGAAGCCCCACTCGTTGTCGTACCAGCTGAGGACGCGGGCCAGCTTGCCGTCGATGACTTGCGTCTGCGGCAGGGCGGCGGTTGACGAGGCGGCGATGTGGTTCAGGTCCGACGAGACCAGCGGGTCGGTCGTGGTGAACAGGACGCCGTTCATCGGGCCGTCAGCGGCGGCTTGCAGGGCGGCGTTGATTTCCTCGACGGTCACGTCGCGGGCGGCGACGACCTTCAGGTCGACGACCGAGACGTTCGGGGTCGGGACGCGGATCGACGAGCCGTCCAGCTTGCCCTTCAGTTCCGGCAGGACCAGGCCCAGGGCCTTGGCGGCGCCGGTCGAGGTCGGGATCATGGACAGGGCGGCGGCGCGACCGCGGTACGGGTCCTTGTGCATCGTATCCAGCGTCGGCTGGTCGCCGGTGTAGGCGTGGATGGTGGTCATGTAGCCGCGCTCGATGCCGAACAGGTCGTTCAGCACCTTGGCCACCGGGGCCAGGGCGTTGGTGGTGCACGAGCCGTTCG
>NZ_DASWXW010000181.1:0-20557 GCF_036405315.1 Brevundimonas sp.
GACGGTGGACGGCCAGCGCGTCGCCACCCGCCTGTCCAACGGCGCCGCCCTGACCATCGGCGACATCGAGAAGATGTCCAAGTCCAAGAAGAACGTGGTCGCGCCCCAGGACATCATCGAGGCCTATGGCGTCGACGCCGGCCGCCTCTTTGTCCTGTCCGACAGCCCGCCCGAGCGCGATGTGCAGTGGTCGGCCGGCGGCGTCGAGGGCGCCAGCCGCTTCGTCCAGCGCGTCTGGACCGAGTTCGACGGCTTCGACGCCGCCGCCCCGGCCAACCCGGACGTGGACGCCAGCCTGATCCGTGAGACGCACAAGACCATCAAGGCCGTCAGCGAGGGCGTCGAGGGCTTCCGCTTCAACTCGGCCATCGCCAAGCTCTACGCCTTCCTTGCGACCATCCGTCAGCACGACAAGGCCGGCGCCGAGGCCAGGAAGACGGCCCTGTCGACCCTGGCCCGCCTGATCGCCCCCTTCACCCCGCACCTGGCCGAGGAAGGCTGGGCCCGTCTGGGCGAGGCGGGCATGGTCCTGGACGCGCCCTGGCCCGTCTTCGACGCCGCCCTGGCCGCCGACGACGAGGTCGTCCTGCCCGTCCAGATCGGCGGCAAGCGCCGCGGCGAGGTCGTCCTGCCGCGCGGCTCGGACAATGCGACGGTCGAGGCCGCCGCTCTCGCCAATCCGACGGTTCAGGCCTACCTTGCCGCCAACAACCTCAGCGTCCGCAAGGTGATCGTGGTGCCCGACCGTATCGTCAATCTGGTGGCCGGCTGATGCCTCGCGCCCTCGTCCTGATCGCCGTCGCCGGCGCGGCCCTGCTGTCCGGCTGCGGCTTCACGCCCATGTACGGCGAGACAGGCGTGGGCGCGGGCCTGTCGCGCATCGCCGTCGCCACCCCCGACAACCGCCTGGGCTACCGGCTGCGCGAGCAGCTGGAGGACGCCTTCGGCCGCGACGGTTCGGCCCAGCCCCTCTATCGTCTGACGACCGAGGTGAGCCAGGAACGCCGCCCCCTGGGCCGGCGCATCGACGACACGGCCAGCCGCTATGAATTGACGATCAAGGCCGACTGGACCCTGACGCCGGTCAGCGGCGGCGAGCCGATCAAGGGCTCGCAGACCACGACCACCACCTATGCGGCCGCCGACCAGCCCTACGCCGCCATCGCCGCCCAGCAGGACGGGGAAGATCGGGCCGCCGCCGATCTGGCGCGTCTGATCCGACTGGACATGATGCGCGCCCTGGCGGGCCGGTGAGGCCTGTTCTGAAGGAAATGCACGCGTGATCCTGGCCAAGCGGCCCGAGGTCGATCGCTTCCTGAAAGCGCCGGACGCGGGCGTCCGCGCCGCCGTCATCCACGGCAAGGACCGCTCGGGCGTGTCCGAGCGCGCCCTGACCCTGTGCAAGGCCGTCACGCCCGACCTGAACGATCCGTTCAACGTCACCTTCCTGACCGAGGCCGACATCGACGGCGACGCGGTCAAGCTGGAGGAGGCCCTGACGGCGCTGAGCATGATCGGCGGGCGTCGCCTGGTGCGCATCCGCCTGTCGGACGGCAAGGCCAGCGTCGACAAGGCCATCGCCGCCGCCCTGACCGTCCACGCCGAGGGCGGCTACAACCCCGACGCCATGTTGGTGGTCGAGGCCGGGGCCCTGGGCCGCGAATCCGCGCTGAGGAAGGCCGCCGAGAAGTCGCCCGGCGCCGTCGGCATCGCCTGCTACGAGGACGAGGTCGGCGACGTGGCCCGCATGACGCGCGAAGCCCTGGGCGCCGACAAGGTGGGCCTGACCAGCGACGCCCTGGACCGTTTCGTCGCCCGCCTGCCCCGCGAGCGCGGCCTGATGCGTCAGGAGATAGAGCGGCTGGTCCTCTACATCGGCCCCGGCTCGGGCCGCACCATCGACACGCCCGAACTGGAAGAGCATCTGGGCGTAGAGCCCGACGCCTCCCTGTCCGACGCCGCGCTGCAGGCCTTCGGCGGGCGCCCCGCCCCGGCCCAGTCCGGCCTGCGTCGCGCCCTGGCCGAGGGCGAAAGCGCCGTCATGGCCGTGCGCATGGCCGCCCTCCACCTGGGAAAGCTGCGCCGCATCAACGTCCTGCAAGCCTCGGGCGCCGGCGCCAAGGAGGCCGCCAAGGCCGCCGGCGTCTTCTGGAAACAGGAGGCCGAGATCCTTCGCCAGGCCCGCGCCTGGCGGCTGGACCTGCTCGACGAGGTGCAGGACAGCGTCAACACGGCCGATATCGCCACCAAGACCACGGGCCTGCCCGAGGCCCTGATCGCCGAACGCCTGCTGCTGGAAATCGCCGCCCGCGCGCGGCGGATCGGGCTTTAAGCGGGGCCTATCGCGCTTCGCGCTACTTGAGGCCTTTCTGCGTGGGCCTATCGGCCTTTGGCCTGTTTGAGGCCTTCTAGAGATCAGCCCCGCTTCGACGCCTTGCGGAAGGCGGGCTTATTCGCCGCCGCCGCCTGATGCCGCATCGCCTTCTCCGCGCCGCGCGCGCCGCCCTTGGTCCCGGCCGGTCCCGCCTGGATCCCGGCCTTCTTGGCCGCGAGGGCGCGTTTCAGGGCTTCGGTGGCGCTGGTCTTGTCGGTTTGCTCAGTCATGGCCGCACCCTAGCACGGCCCGGCCGGAAAGGCCCGTCAGCCGCGCATCAGGCGGCGGCACAGGTCGTCGAGTTGTTCCAGGGTGCCGTACTTGATGGTGATCTCGCCCTTGCCGCCCTTGTCGGTCAGCAGGACCTTGAGGCCCAGGGCGTCGGCCAGATCCTGTTCCAGGGCGGCGACGTCCGCGGCGCCCTCGCCGCTCAGGACCGGCTTGGCTTTCAAGGGCCTGGGGCCCTCGGCGGCTCGGCGGGCCAGGGCCTCGGTCTGACGCACGTTCAGACCCTTGGCCAGGACCTGTTCGGCCAGGGCCTCGGGATTGGGGGCCGTGATCAGGGCGCGGGCGTGACCGGCCGAGAGCCGGTTCTCCATCACATGATCCAGCACGCTCTCGGGCAGTTGCAGCAGGCGAATCGTATTGGCCACATGGCTGCGGCTCTTGCCGACCACGCCGGCCAGGGCGTCCTGGGTGCGGCCGAAGCGGGACATCAGCGAGCCGTAGGCCAAGGCCTCCTCGACCGGATTCAGGTCGGCGCGCTGGACGTTCTCGATGATGGCCACCTCCATCACCTCGACGTCGTCCATGGCCCGTTCGATGATCGGCACGGCCTTGAGGCGCGCCGCCTGGGCCGCGCGCCAGCGACGTTCGCCGGCGATGATCTGCCACATGCCGTCCTCGCCCGGCTGGGGGCGAACCAGGATGGGCTGCAACACGCCCTTGTCGCGGATCGAGGCGGTCAGCTCTTCCAGGTTCTCGGCGCTGAAATATTTGCGGGGCTGGTCGGGGTTGGGCTTCAGGCTCTCGATCGGCACGGCGCGCACGCCCGTCGGCTGAGCGCCGCCGTCCACCGGCGCGCTCTCGGCGACGTTTTCTCCCAAGAGGGCCGACAGACCGCGACCCAGACCACGTTGACGTTCGGACAAGATGCTGATTCCGTTCTACTTAATCGGGAAAGCCGCCGATCAGGCGGCGAGCGCCTGACGACGCTGGCGTTCACGCGCCACAAGCTCGCGCGCCAGCTTCAGATAGGCCTGGCTGCCGGTGCATTTCAGATCATAGATCAGCACCGGCTTGCCGAAGGAGGGCGCCTCCGACACCCGCACGTTGCGCGGGATGACGCTGTCGTAGACCTTGTCGCCGAAGTGGGCGCGCACGTCGGCCGCCACCTGCCCCGACAGGGCGTTGCGGCGGTCGTACATGGTCAGGACCAGGCCCTGGATCTCCAGCGCCGGGTTGAGGCTTTGCTTGACCATGTCGATGGTCCGCATCAGCTGGGTCAGGCCCTCCAGGGCGAAGAACTCGCACTGCAGCGGCACCAGGACCGCATCGGCGGCGGCCATGGCGTTCAGCGTCAGCAGATTCAGCGACGGGGGGCAGTCGATCAGGACGTAGTCATACCGGGAATGACCCTCGCCCCCCTGCGCCGCCAGGGCGTCGCGCAGACGATAGGATCGGCGGTCGGCCTGGCTCAGTTCGATCTCGACGCCCGACATGTCGGCGTCGGCGGGGACGATGAACAGGCCCGGCACGGCGGTTTCAACCGCCGACAGGTCGATGGGGCGGCCGTCGACGATGACGTCATAGATCGTCGCTCGGCGCGTTTCACGTGGAACACCCAGACCCGTCGAGGCGTTGCCCTGCGGGTCCATGTCGACGATCAGCACCTTCTCGCCGATGGCGGCCAGGGCCGTGCCCAGGTTGATGGCGGTCGTGGTCTTGCCCACCCCGCCCTTCTGGTTGGAGACGGCCAGGACTCGAGTCTGTTTCTCGCGATCAGCGGACACGGCGAAGGCTCCGGACAGAAACAATGCGGCCGCGCGGGTCGCTGCGCGAGACGGAGAGGTCGCTCTTAAACTGCCAGACCTTGGCCGCTTCTTTCAACTCGGCTTCGGCCCTCTCCCCCTTCAGGAACAGACCTTGTGCACCGTGCTGGAAGTAAGGCTGTGCATAAGCCAGCAGTTTCTCCATCGGCGCCACGGCGCGGGCGGTGACGATGTCGACCGCGACATCCTGTTCCTCGGCCCGGCCGTTGATGACGGTGGCCGGCAGATCCAGGGCGTCGACCACCTGTTGCAGGAAGCGGCACCGCTTGCCCAGGCTGTCGATCAGCCAGACATGAGCCTCGGGCCGGTCCTTGAGCATGATGGCCAGGACCACGCCGGGGAAACCGGCGCCGGCCCCCAGATCGGCCCAGGTCAGGGCCTCGGGCGCCAGGGCCAGCAACTGGGCGCTGTCCCAGGCGTGGCGGTTCCAGAAGTCGGGAATGCTATCCGGCCCGACCAGGTTCATCACCTCATTGGCCTCGGTCAACATGGCGAGGAAGGCGGTCAGATCGGCGATCTGGGTTTCGCTGGCGCCGGTGTGGGCGCGGAAGGCGGCGACGGGGTCCAGGCTCACGCGACGATGGTCTCGACTTCTGCGGCGAGCGACGTCGCCTTCTTCACATGGGCCAGCAGGGCCGTCAGGGCGCCCGGCGTCATGCCTTCGATCCGGCCCGCCTGCCCCAGGGTGCGGGGCTGGACCAGGATCAGCTTCTCACGGACCTCGTTCGACAGGCCGCCGATGACGGCGTAGTCGAGGCCTTCGGGCAGGGACAGGCCCTCCTCCCGGCGCAGGGCCTCGGCCTCGGACGCCTGACGGTCCAGATAGCCGGCGTAGACGGCGTCGATCTCGATCTGCTCGCGCACGGCGGGCGACCAGTCGGCGATCTCGGGCCGGACGGCGACGAACTGATCCAGGGTCACGTTCGGGAAAGACAGCAGGTCGCGGATCGAGCGGCGCTGGCCGTCGGCGTTGACGGTGAGGCCCAGGGCGCCCGCCTCCTTGGGCGTGAACTGCGTTTCACGTGAAACACGGTTCGCCCGGTCCAACTGCGCGGCCTTATCCAGCCATACCGTCGCACGCGCCGACCCCACGACGCCCGCGGCGACGCCCAGTCCCGTCAGCCGCACGTCGGCGTTGTCGGCGCGCAGCGTCAGGCGATACTCGGCCCGGCTGGTGAACATGCGATAGGGTTCGGTGACGCCGCGCGTCACCAGGTCGTCGATCATGACGCCGATATAGGCCTGATCGCGACCGAGGATGATCGGGTCCGAACCGGCGGCGGCGCGGGCGGCGTTCAACCCGGCGATCAGGCCTTGCGCCCCCGCCTCCTCATAGCCGGTCGTGCCGTTGATCTGGCCCGCCAGATAAAGACCAGGCCGCTTCTTGACCTCCAGCGCCGGGGTCAGTTCGCGCGGATCGACATAGTCGTATTCGATGGCGTAGCCGAAGCGGAAAACCTCGACGGCTTCCAGGCCGGGCATGGTCCGCAGGAAGGCCATCTGCGTGGCGTCCGACACAGAGGTCGAAATCCCGTTGGGATAGACGGTCGGATCGTCCAGACCCTCGGGCTCGAGGAAGACCTGATGACTGGTCTTGTCGGCGAAGCGGACCACCTTGTCCTCGATCGAGGGGCAGTAGCGCGGGCCGCGCCCCGAAAGCCTGCCGCCGTAGACGGCGCTCTCGCCCAGGTTCGCGGCGATGATGCGGTGGGTTTCCTCGGTCGTGTGGGTGATGCCGCAGGCGATCTGCGGCACCTCGATCCTGTCGGTCAGGAAGCTGAACGGCGCCGGCTCCTCGTCGGCCGCCTGCATCTCCAGCCGGTCCCAGGCGATGGTGCGGCCGTCCAGACGCGCGGGCGTGCCGGTCTTCAGACGCCCCATCATCAGGCCCGCGCCATAAAGGTCAGCGGCCAGACCGACCGAAGGCGCCTCGCCGAAGCGACCGGCGTTGATGCGCTCCTCGCCGCGATGGATGACGCCGTTGAGGAAGGTGCCCGTCGTCAGGACCACGGCCCCGGCGCGCAGCTCGCTCCCCTCGCCCGTGGTGACGCCGACGACGCGGTCGCCGTTGAGGATCAGGGCCTCGGCCGTGCCGGCCATCAGGGTCAGGTTCGGCGTCTGGGCCAGTTCGGCCTGCATGGCCTCGCGGTAGAGGCGACGGTCGATCTGGCTGCGCGGGCCGCGCACGGCGGCGCCCTTGGAGCGGTTCAGCAGACGGAACTGGATGCCCGAGACATCGGCCAGGCGGCCCATGACGCCGTCCAGGGCGTCGATCTCGCGCACCAGATGGCCCTTGCCCAGACCGCCGATGGCCGGGTTGCAGCTCATCTCGCCGACGGTTTCCAGCTTCTGGGTCAGCAGCAGGGTGCGGGCGCCGGCGCGCGCCGAGGCGGCGGCGGCCTCGCAGCCGGCGTGACCGCCGCCGATGACGATGACGTCGAAGGTCGTGGAGGGGGAGGAACTCATGGCCGAGGACATAGTCCATCCCGGCTCAAATCGCCACTGGAACGACGCCGATGTTTCACGTGAAACACCAGCGGTTGGCGGCTACTTGCCGATGCAGAAGGTCGAGAAGACCTCGCCGAGAATGTCCTCGACGCCGATGGCGCCGGTCACGCGGGCCAGGGCGTCGGCGGCGCGGCGCAGATCATCGCCCGCCATTTCCGGCGCCAGGTCGAGCGCGCGGCGCCCCGCCTCAACCGCCGTCAGGGCCTCGGCCAGACGACGGCGATGGCGCTCGCGTGTCACCGCCGGGAAGTCGGCGCCCGACAGATCGCGGGCCAGACGGGCGGCGATCCAGTCGTGCAGTTCGGACAGCCCCTGCCCAGTGGCGGTGCTGACGGTCAGGGCTTCGAGCCCTTCGGCGGGCGCTGCAGCGCCAAGGTCAGCCTTGTTCAGAATCTGCAGGTCGTCGGCCCGCGCAAAGGCGGCGGCGGGATCATCGCCCTGCCCTTCTTCTGGCGCGCGGACCCAGAGGCGCAGGTCCGCTTCCTGCGCCCGAAGCCGCGCGCGGCGGATGCCCTCGGCCTCGACCAGGTCGTCGCTGTCGCGCAGACCGGCGGTGTCGGACAGGGTCACGGCGTAGCCGCCGATCATCAGTTCGGCGTCCAGCACGTCTCGCGTGGTGCCGGCGATGGGGGTGACGATGGCCGCCTCGCGCGCCGTCAGGGCGTTGAACAGCGACGACTTGCCGGCGTTGGTCTCCCCGATCAGGACGATGCGATAGCCTTCTCGCACCCGCCTCCCCCGATCGGAATCGGCCAGGGCCGCACGCAGATCGGCGGCCAGCTGGTCCAGAACCGGACCAGCGGTGCGGGCCAGATTGTCGGGCACTTCCTCGTCGGGGAAGTCGATCTCGGCCTCGACCAGGGACAGGGCTTTCAGCAGGTCGCGGCGGAAACCGGCGTAGGCGGCGCTGAGCGCGCCGTCCAGCTGGCCCAGGGCCTGCGCCTTCTGGGCGCTCGTCTCCGCGTCGATCAGATCGGCCACGGCCTCGGCCTGGGCCAGGTCCATGCGGCCGTTCTGGAAGGCGCGACGGGTGAACTCGCCGGGCTCGGCGGGCCGGACGTCCAGCGCGATCAGGGCGCGGCTGGCGGCCTCGATCACCGCCCGTCCGCCATGCAGATGCAGTTCGGCCGAGTCCTCGCCGGTGTAGGAGTTGGGGCCCGGGAAGCGCAGGACCAGGGCCTGGTCCACCGTCTCGCCATCGTGGCGCAGGGTGCGCAGCGAGGCCAGACGCGGCGTCAGCTCCCCTGCCCCCAACGCGGCCAGGGCCGCATCCACGCCCGGCCCGGACAGGCGGATGATGGCGATGGCGCCCCGTCCCGGCGGAGTGGCCAGGGCGAAGATGGTGTCGGTATTGGAACTCAAGTCGTCAGCCCTTGGGCGCGCCCGTGACGGCGGCTTCCATCAGGCGACGGAACTGGTCCTGGGCCTGAACCCCGAAGCTGGTCCAGGTCTTCATCAGCTCGTCGGGCTGCATGGCCGCCATATTGGCGTCCATCCGCTTTTGCATCTCGGCGACCAGATGGTCGTTGAGGACCGTCACGTCCGGCAGGCCCAGGAAGGCGCGGGCCTCGGCCGGGGTGCAGTCGATCTCGATGTTCAGCTTCATGACGCCCTCGCGTGTTTCACGTGAAACACATTCTTGGTTCTCTACCGCCGCACGCGCGGCGTGCGGCTGCTTGAGAGAACGTCCCTCAAGCAGCCTCGCACCGCGTGCGAGGCGACAGGGACCCTATTATGTGTTCATGGACTGGAAGAAGTCGCCGTTGTTCTTGGACTGGCGCAGCTTGTCGAGCAGGAACTCGATGGCGTCCTGCGGGCCCATGGGGTTGAGGATGCGGCGCAGGACATAGGTCTTGGCCAGCTGGTCCTTCGGCGTGATGAGGTCTTCCTTGCGGGTGCCGGACTTGAGCACGTCGATGGCCGGGAAGATGCGCTTGTCGGCCACCTTGCGGTCCAGCACGATTTCCGAGTTACCCGTGCCCTTGAACTCTTCGAAGATGACCTCGTCCATGCGGCTGCCGGTGTCGATCAGGGCGGTGGCGATGATGGTCAGCGAACCGCCTTGCTCCACGTTGCGCGCGGCGCCGAAGAAACGCTTGGGCCGCTGCAGGGCGTTGGCGTCGACGCCGCCCGTCAGCACCTTGCCCGACGACGGGACGGTGGCGTTGTAGGCGCGGCCGAGGCGGGTGATGGAGTCCAGCAGGATGACCACGTCCTTCTTGTGCTCGACCAGACGCTTGGCCTTTTCGATGACCATTTCGGCCACGGCGACGTGGCGGGTGGCCGGTTCGTCGAAGGTCGAGGCCACGACCTCGCCCTTCACCGTGCGCTGCATGTCGGTGACTTCTTCCGGGCGTTCGTCGATCAGCAGGACGATCAGGAAGACCTCAGGGTGGTTCTTCTCGATCGACTTGGCGATGTTCTGCAGCATGACCGTCTTACCGACGCGCGGCGGGGCGACGATCAGGCAGCGCTGGCCCTTGCCGAGCGGGGCGACGATGTCGATGACCCGGCCCGAACGGTCCTTCAGCGTCGGGTCCTGGATCTCCATGTGCAGGCGCTCTTCGGGATAGAGCGGCGTCAGGTTGTCGAACAGGACCTTGGTCTTGACCATCTCCGGATCTTCGAAGTTGATCGTGTCGACCTTGAGCAGGGCGAAGTAGCGTTCGCCCTCACGCGGGCCGCGCACGGCGCCGTGCACCGTGTCGCCCGAACGCAGGCCGAAGCGGCGGATCTGCGACGGCGAGACATAGACGTCGTCCGGACCCGGCAGGTAGTTGGCGTCGGGGCTGCGCAGGAAGCCGAAGCCGTCCGGCAGGATCTCCAGCACGCCCGAGGCGATGATCTCGACCTCTTCGTCGGCCAGGGTCTTCAGGATGGCGAACAGCAGGTCCTGCTTGCGCAGGTTGCCGGCGTTCTCGATGTCCAGGCCTTCGGCGAAGGCGACCAGGTCTTCCGGCGTCTTCTCGTTCAGTTCCTGCAGGGTGATGCGGCCGTTGGGGACGATGGGCTCGCCGTCCTCGTCCTCGTCGTCGGCCGTGGTGTCGACGCCAGTGTCGTCGTTGACGATTTCAGCGGCGGCTTCGATCTCGATTTCCGGTTCCGGCGCGGGCTCGACAGGCTTGGAGCCGCCCAGGGTCAGCGTCTTGCGCGGACGTTCTACAACAGTTTCAACGACTTCCGGAGCCTGGTCGTTGTTTTCGGGCGTGTCGGTCATGGCGTGCTCGCTCGCGCGCTCGGACGCAAGGACGCGTCGAGGGCGGTTCGTCTGTCGATGTCGCGGCCTTGCGGCCAGAGGGAAGGCGACGGGCTCCCGCAGGATCGATCCGGCAGGCGTCGCGACAAGAGAGGGACCGTCCTGCGGATCGCAATGGGATCACGCCAGACGGTTCACCATGAGCGGAACCACGAAACCCGTGGCGCCGTCAAGCAAGGCCATTCTTTTTGGCCGCGGTCAAAAGGCTCCGCCTTGACTGCTTCGCGCCGCCCTACGGGTTTCGACCCGACGCGGCCTGGCGCTTCGCGCGTTCAAACAGCGAGCGAGCGTGTCGCGAGCATTAGCGCCCCTAGAACGTCCACTCCAGCGTCACGGACAGCACCATGACGATCGCCAGCAGGAAGGGAATCTCATTGGTCATGCGCCAGAATCGACCCGAGTACTTCGACGTGCCGGCGGCGATCTTCTTCCTCTGACCGGCCAGGAAGCCATGCCAGGCGGCCAGCAGGAAGACGCCGATCAGCTTGGTCGCCATCCAGGGCTGATGGACGAAGGACCAGTCGGCGCCCTCGCCGCTGCGCAGCCACAAGAGCCAGCCGCCGAAGATGAAGGCCAGGATCATGGCCGGATTGATGATGATGCGCAAAAGCCGCGTCTGCCACAGTCGCAGCAGGGCCTGCATTTCGCCGCGCAAGGGCTCGGGCTTGGCGTTCTGCTCGGCGTCATAGGCGAACAGGCGCGGCAGGAAGAGCATGCCGGCCATCCAGGCGATCACCGCCAGGATGTGGAGCCCGCGGGCCAGGTTGTAATAGTCCATGAGGCTCCCCCTCGGCCGATCAGGCCGCCTTTGAACAACCGCCGGGACAGGCTTTCAAGCGGGCGCATGGTCCACCCTTCGACGCCCCTTGCGGCGCGACCCCGCTGGTCTTCAGCGCGGCGTCCACGGCCTGGGCCAGGGCGGCGATGAAGGCCGGCTCCACCCCCACGGCGGGCGCGCGCAGATAGGGGGCGCAACCAACCTGTTCGGCCAGTTCGGCGTATTCGTGATCCAGCTCGACCAGGGTCTCGATATGCTCAGACACAAAGGCGATGGGCACGACCACGGCGCCGACCCCGTCCCGGCCCGCCTGTTCGATGGCCTCGGGCGTCGACGGTCCCAGCCATTTCAGCGGCCCGACCCGGCTCTGATAGCAGATAGCCCAGTCGCTCAGGCCCATGCGGGCGACGACGGCGGCGACCGTGGCCTCGACCTGGGCCTGATAGGGATCACCGGCGGCGACCAGCTTTTCCGGGATGCCGTGGGCCGAAAACAGCACGCGCACCGGCCGGCCTTCGGCGCGATCCATGGTCTCGCGGATCAGGCGGACCTGGGCCTCGATCAGCCCCTCGGCGTCGGGGTAGCAGCAGACGGCGTGAAGCTCGCCTGAACCGCGATAGGCTTCGCGCCAGGCCTTGAGCGACGAGGCTGTCGTCGTGGTCGAGAACTGCGGATAGAGGGGCAGCAGAACCACATGATCGGGCTGGAACTCGGCCACCGCCTTGGCCGTGTCCTCGGTCAGGGGATGCCAGTAGCGCATGGCGATGAAGACCTCGGTCTCGTCGCCCGGCGCCGCGTCGGCCAGGGCTTCGGACAGGGCCGCCGCCTGCTTCAGCGTCTCGGGCAGCAGGGGCGAGCCTCCGCCCATCCGCGCATAGTTGGCCTGGGCCGACTTCTCGCGCCGCGAGGAGATCAGCCGGGCCAGAGGCGTGCGGACGATGCCCGGCAGGTCGATGATGGCCGGGTCGTTGAACAGGTTGAACAGGAAGGGTTTGACCGCGTCCGGCCCGTCGGGCCCGCCGAGATTGGTCAGCACCACGGCCACGCGCCGGTTGGGGCGATTGTTCTCGGCGGTCTGGGTCATTGGGCGCCGATCCGACGCAGGACCTGTTCGACACGGGCGATGGGCACGTCCGGCAGAATGCCGTGGCCCAGGTTGAAGATCCACGGCCCCTGCCCCCAGGCCTCCATCAACTGATCGACCCGACGATCCAGCGCATCGCCGCCGGCCCGCAGCAACAAGGGATCAAGCGCCCCCTGGATCGGCTTGATGGCCTGAACCCGCCGGCCGACCTCCAGAGGACAAGCGGTGTCCAGCGCCACGGCCTGGACGTCGCACTCCCTCGCATAACGCTCCGCAAGCGCCGCAGAGCCCCTTGGGAAGCCGATGATGGGCACTGTGACCCCCAGGGCCCGGGCGCGGGCCACAAGCGCCTGGTGAGGCTTCAGGACCAGGGTTTTGAACAGATCGTCGGGCAAGCCCTCGGCCCAGCTCTCGAAGATCTTCAGCACCTGGGCGCCGGCGTCCTGCTGCATCTTCAGATAGTGGGCGGTGGACTCGACCAGAACCTCCAGCAGGGCCGCGACCTTTTCCGGTTCGGCATAGGCGTAGGTCCGGGCCGTAGCGCGCTCGCCCTTGCCAATCGTGCGGGCCTCGCCGTCCAGCATATAGGTGGCCACGGTCCACGGCGCCCCGGCGAATCCGATCAGGGCCTTGGACGGGTCCAGTTCAGCGCGCACCAGGCTGAGGGTCTGGCCCACCGACTTCAGGGCCTCCCCCGCCCCGGAGGCCAGCTCCCGCATCGACTCCACCGACGGCAGGGCGCCGAGGCGCGGACCTTCGCCGGCTTCGAACCAGACCTTCTGTCCCAGAGCGCCCGGGATCAGCAGGATGTCGGCGAAGACGATGGCGGCGTCGAAGCCGAACCGGCGCATCGGTTGGAGCGTCGCCTCGGCCGCCATCTCCGGGTTCATGCAGAAGGCGATGAAGTCCGGCGCCCTGGCCCGCAGCTCGCGGTATTCCGGCAGGTAGCGCCCGGCCTGACGCATGAACCACACGGGCGGACGGGTCGTAGTCTGGCCCTGGAGAGCCTGGATCAGAAGAGGAGTGCTCATGCCTTGGGCTTTAGGATGCACACCCCCAAGCCTCAATCCCTATTCAGATTTAAGAATTGAAAGAAATTGGAGGATGGAAGCAGGGGGCTGGAACGCGGGGATAGAATCCGATCCTCCCGACGATTGACAGACTTCTCCCCGATTTCGGGCGAACGAATCCGACGCTCGCCGTCATGGTGTGTTGATTGCGGGGATAACCCGCTCTGAGTCCGCTGTGACGGGAGTCCGATCTGGGCGCCGTTGTGGGAAAGGCGCCGGGCGCCAAATTTGGACAAGGCGCCTTATCCCCTGGTGAGGATAGAAATTCGGCGCCTGTATGAACGACTCCAGGCGCCGTTCGGCAATCGGCGCCCGCGATCCCCGCTCGCGACCGGCGTCTGAGCTTGCTAGAGGATTCGGCGCCCAATCGGCGCCCTGTCGGCGCCCAGCCGATGTCGAACGGCGCCCCGGCTTTTGCACAGGCTTGGGGGACAGAGTCCGAGGTTGTCCGGGCGCGAAGGATGAGGAGACGATCAGAGCCATGAGCCCCGCCCGCCTGTCGCGTCTGGCCACCTATTTCCATGTTCATCTGGTCTCGGATTCGACCGGCGAGACGCTGAACGCCATGGCCAAGGCGGTGATCGCCCGTTTCGACGGCGTCATTCCCATCGAACACATCTACGCCCTGGTCCGCTCGCCCAAGCAGATGGAGCGGGTGCTGGAGGAAGTGGCGGGGGCGCCGGGCGTGGTGCTGCACACCCTGGTCGATCGCGAACTGCGCGAACAGCTGGAGGAGGGCTGCCGGCGGTTGCAGACGCCGCAGATCGGGGCGCTGGACCCACTGGTGGGCGCCCTGTCCGGTTATCTCGGCGCCAATATCTCGACCCGCGTCGGGGCCCAGCACGCGCTGGATCACGGCTATTTCAACCGAATCGGCGCCCTGGATTTCGCCATCGCCCACGACGACGGCCAGGGCACGCTGGATCAGCTGGAGCACGCCGACGTGGTCCTGTGCGGCGTCAGCCGGACGTCCAAGACCCCGACCTGCATCTATCTGGCCAACCGCGGCATCCGCGCCGCCAACGTGCCCCTGGTGCCCGGTCAGGAGGACGGCGAGCGGCTGACCCAGTTGAAGAACCCTCTGGTCGTGGGCCTGACGGTGTCGCCCGACCGGCTGGTGCAGATCCGCCGCAACCGCCTGGAGGGGCTCAACGCCCACCACGCCTCGGATTACGTCGACCACGACGCCGTGCGCGAGGAGACGGTCAAGGCGCGGCGCGCCTTCGAGCGGCGCGGCTGGCCGACCATCGACGTGACCCGCCGTTCGGTCGAGGAGACCGCCGCGGCCATTATCAACCTTCTGAGCGAGCGGCGGACGCATCGCGTGGGGACAGTCTGGTGAAGAACGACGGCGAACGGCTGATCCTGGCCTCCAAGAGCGCGGCGCGCCGCGCCGTCCTGACCGACGCGGGCGTGCCCTTCACGGTGCAGGTCGCCGATGTCGATGAGGAGGCTCTGAAGACGCCGGGCGTCGATCCGGTCGAACTGGCGGTCGAGCTGGCGCGGGCCAAGGCCCTGGCCGTGTCGCGTCATGACGCCGAGGCCTGGGTCCTGGGCGCCGATCAGACCCTGGCCTTCGACGGCGGCTTGATCTCCAAGGCGCCGACCCTGGCGGCGGCGCGCGAGCGTCTGATCGCCATGCGCGGTCGCACCCATCAACTGCATTCCGGCGCGGCCCTGGCGCGCAACGGCCAGGTGGTCTGGTCGGGCGTGGACACGGTCGAGATGAGGATGCGCGAATTCTCCGACGCCTTCCTCGACGCCTATCTGGCGGCCGAGGGCGAGGCCCTGCTGGCCTGCGTCGGCTCCTATAGGCTGGAGGGCCTGGGCTCCCAGCTGTTCGAGGCGGTCGAGGGCGACTACTTCACCGTCCTCGGCCTGCCGCTGTGGCCGGTGCTGGCCGAGCTGCGCCGCGCCGGAGTGATCCTGTCGTGAGCCCCTTCCCTACCCGCTCCAACCGCATCACCGGCGCCGCCCTGCTGGCGGGCGTCGCCGGTCAGCCGGTGGCGCATTCGCTCAGTCCGGTCATTCACAACGCCTGGCTGGAGGCCGGGAACATCGACGGCGCCTATATGCCGTTCGCGCCGAAGGACGCCGCCGGGTTCGACGCCCTGGTCGCCGCCGGCCGCGCCGGTCTGGTGCAGGGGCTGAACGTCACCGCCCCCTTCAAGGAACAGGCCTTCGCCCTGGCCGACGAGGCCAGCGCCGCCGCCAAGGCGACGGGCTCGGCCAACATACTGGTCTTCGACGAGGGCCGCGTCCTGGCCGACAGTTCGGACGGCGTGGGCGTCCTCGTTGCCCTGGCCGAACAGGCGCCGGATCTGAAGCTGAAGGGCGCCGTCGTGGTCATGCTGGGCGCGGGCGGCGCGGCGCGCGCCGGCGCGGGCGCCCTGATCGAGGCGGGGGCGAGCATCCGCATCCTCAACCGATCGCGTGACCGGGCCGAGGCCCTGGCCGCCGATCTGGGGCCGGCCGTCAGCGTCGCCGACGAAGCCGCCCTGGCCTCGGCTGATCTGGTCGTCAACGCCCTCAGCGTTCAGCCGACCATCGACCTGTCGGCGCTGAAGCCGACCGCGGTGGTCATGGACATGACCTACAAGCCGGTCGTCACCCCCTTCCTGGCGGCGGCGCGCGCCCGCGGCCTGACCACGGTGGACGGCCTGGCCATGCTGATCGGCCAGGCGGCGCCCTCGTTCACGGCTCTGTTCCGGCGTCCGCCCCCGCCGCTGGACCTGCGCGCCCTGCTGCTGGCTCACCTGGGAGAAACGGCGTGATCGTCCTCGGCCTGACCGGCTCGATCGGCATGGGCAAGTCGACCACGGCCCAGATGTTCGCCGACGCAGGCGCCCTGGTCTGGAACGCCGACGCGGCGGTGCATGATCTTTACGCCGTCGGCGGGGCGGCGGTCGGGCCTGTGGGCGAGGCCTTTCCCGGCGTGGTGGTCGCGGGCGCCGTGGACCGTGCGCGACTGGCCGAAGCCCTGGGCCGCGACGAAGACGCCTTTCGTCGACTGGAGCGGATCGTCCATCCCCTGGTGGCGCAGGGCCGCGCCGATGATCTGGCGGCGGCCGAGGCGCGGGGCGTCGCTCTGGCCGTGCTCGACATCCCCCTGCTGTTCGAGACCGGCGGCGATGCGGCGGTGGACGCCGTGGTCGTGGTCACGGCTGATCCCGAGGTTCAGTCGGCGCGGGTCCTGGCCCGCCCTGGCATGACGCGCGAGCGGCTGGACGCCATCCTGGCCCGCCAGACGCCCGACGCCGAAAAGCGTCGTCGCGCCGACTTCCTGGTTGATACGGGCCGCGGGCTGGAGGCGGCGCGCGATCAGGTGCGCCAAATCGTGGGGACAGTCCTCGATCCGTCGTGGACGCCGCCGCGCCAGGGCTGAGCCGGCTCTTTCGTCAGGGCGCGGCTTGCCCCATTAAGGAGGCATGGCCCGCGAAATCGTTCTCGACACCGAAACCACAGGCTTCGACCCCAGGACGGGCGACCGCCTGATCGAGGTCGGCTGCATCGAGATCCACGACCTGCTGCCGACGGGCCGGACCTTCCATCGCCTGGTTAATCCCGAGCGCCTGATCCCGCCGGACGCCATCCGGGTCCACGGCATCACCGACGACCACGTCAAGGACGCGCCCAAGTTCCACGAGATCGCCGCCGACCTGCTGGAGTTCATCGGCGACGCGCCCCTGATCGCGCACAACGCCAACTTCGACCGCAACTTCATCGACTTCGAATACAGCCGCATCGGTCAGAAGCCGCCGGAGCAGGAACGGTGGATCGACACGCTTCAGCTGGCGCAGAAGCGGTTTCCGGGCATGCCGAACTCGCTGGACGCCCTGTGCAAGCGGTTCAAGATCTCTCTGGTCGATCGGACCCTGCACGGGGCCCTGATCGACTCCCGTCTGCTGGCCGAGGTCTATCTGGAGCTGCGCGGCGGCAAGGAACGGGCGCTGGATCTGACGAGCGCCCGCAGCCCGCAAGCGATGGCGGCGGCGGCCAAGGTCAGCCACGGCGCCCGGCCCAATCCCCTGCCCTACCGCTCGACCGAGGTCGAACAGGCGGCGCATCTGGCCTTCCTGAAATCGACGCTGAAGGACCACAGCCTGTGGGCGGGTTACGGCGTGATCGTCGAGGTCGAAGCCAGGGACGAGGCGGCGGCCTAGAGCCCCGCACCTCAAATGAAAAAGGGGGCGCCCCTTCGGACGCCCCCAATCTTCCGCTCAAGCAGCGAGGCGCCGCGCGCCTCGCGATAGCGGTCTTCTTAAATCATGCCTGGCCGGCGTCGGCCGGACCGCTGGCGATCTGCTGCTGACGGGCGACGTAGATGGCGGCGAAGTCGATCGGGTCGACCATGAAGGGCGGGTAGAAGCCGCCGTCCGAGGTGGCCTGGGCGATGACCTGACGGGCGAAGGGGAAGAGATAGCGCGGGCACTCGATCAGCAGCATGGGCTCGATGTCCTGCGGGGCGACGCCCTGAAGCGCGAACAGGCCGCCGTAGACGAGTTCCACGTGAAACACCGCGTTCTTGTCCTCGCCCGTGGCCTTGACCGACAGCTTGAGGTCCAGCTCGAACAGGCCGTCCGGGCGGCCGGCGGCGTTCATTTCCACGCCCATGTCGATGGCGGGCTTGCCCTCGATGCGCAGGCTTTCCGGCGCGCGCGGGTTTTCGAAGGACAGGTCGCGGACGTATTGCGCCAGGATGCGGAAACCGGGACCGGCGGGCTGGCCCTGGCCTTCCATCGGCTCGGTCTGGCCGTTGGCGGCGGTGTCGGCGGGGGCGGTGGCGTCGGTCATGAAGGAAAGCCGTCAGTCTGAAAACAAGGGACGCCGGACCGCTCCGGGCCCGGGGTGAAGGGCTCGCGACTACCACGGCGAGGCTATTGGCCGCAACGGCGAGACCCGCGTTCTGGAGCCCCCTCGCCTTGCGCCCGGCGGGATCGCCCCCTAATCCTCACCATAACAGATGCGCGCCCGCCAAATCGTCTTGGTTCCCCTTGGGCGCGCGCCAATCAGGTGAAGCCCGTGCCCGTGCAATTCCAGATCGTCATGTTCGCCATCGTCGCCGCGGTGCTGCTGTTCATGCTCTACAACGTGCTGGGCAAGAGGGTCGGCCGCCAGCCTCAGGAAGACGCGCGCCTGCCCCAGGCCGCGCCCGCCGTCGGGGCCGCGGCGGCGCTGACGCCGAGCCTGGACGCCGCCACCGCCGCCGCCGTCGCCGGCCTGAAGGCCCGCGACCCGGCCTTCGATCCCGCCCGTTTCCTGGAGGGCGCGCGTCAGGCCTATGAGACCATCGTGCGCGGCTACGCCTCGGGCGACCGCGAGGCCCTGCGCCCCCTGCTGACGCCCTCGGTCATGACCTCGTTCGAGGCCGGCATCGCCGCCCGTGAAGCCCGCGGCGAGCGCGAACAGGCCGAGTTCCTGCACCCGCCCCGCGCCGACCTGGAACTGGCCACGGTCAAGGACGACCGCGCCGTCGCCAAGGTCCGCTTCCTGGCCGAGATGCGCAGCATCGTGACCCCCGCCGAGGGCGAGGCCGTGACCGACGAACGTCGCACCGCCGAACTGTGGACCTTCGAGCGCGCCCTGGGCGCCGCCGATCCCAACTGGGCCCTGGCCCGGGTCGAGCCGGCCAGCGCCTGATGCGCGCCGCCGCCGCGCCGCACGCCTCGCCGCTTGCTCGGTCGGGCGTCAGCAGGATCGGCGTCCTGTCGCTTCTGCTGTTCGCGGCGGCCTGCGCCTCGGCGCCCCCTCCGGTCGCCCCCCCGATGACGACGCCGACAGGCCCCGGACCGGGTCCGGCGTCGCCGCCGGATTCGGTCGAGGGTCTGAGCCTCAGCGCCCTGCCGGGCTGGGGCGAGGAAAACCATCTGGCGGCCTTTGACGCCTATGTCGCCGGCTGCGGCCCGGTCAGGGGCGAAGCGGCTGAGGCCGTCTGCCGCCGCGCGCGCGACCTGGCCGCTCGGCGTCCGTCGCCCAGCGACGCCCGCGCCTTCCTCGAGGCGAATTTCGTCGCCAGCGAGGCCCGCACCGACGACGGCCGCGCCGGTCTGCTGACCGCCTATTTCGCGCCGGAATATCCGGCCCGCCGCACGCCGGACGCCGAGTTCGACGCCCCGGTGCTCAGCCGCCCGGCCAACCTGGCCGAGGTGGGCGACCGCGCCGCCATCGAGGCGGGCTCGGCCCGGTCGACCGCCCTGGCCTGGATGCGGGCCGAGGATCTCTTCTTCCTGCAGATCCAGGGCTCGGGGACCCTGACCTTCCCGGACGGGGCCCGCCTGCGCGCCGCCTACGCCGCCGACAACGGCAAGCCCTTCGTCGGCATCGCCCGGTCCATGGCCGAGCGCGGCCTGCTGCCCGCCAACGGAACCTCGGGCGACGCCATTCGCGGATGGCTGTCGGCCCATCGCGGGGCCGAGGCGCGCGCGGTCATGGCCCTGAATCCGCGTTACATCTTCTTCGGGGTCAGCCCCGACGACGGCAAGGAGGCGACCGGCGCCGCCGGCGTCCCCCTGCCCGCCCGCCGTTCGGTGGCGGTGGATCCCTCGCGCTGGACCTATGGCGATGCGGTCTGGATCGAGGCCGACGGGGGCAATCTGATCGGCGCCCGCGCCAGCTATCGCGGCCTGGTCATGGCGCTCGACACCGGCTCGGCCATCCGCGGCCCCGTCCGCGCCGACCTCTACATCGGTCGCGGCGACGCGGCGGGTCAGGAGGCGGGGGCGGTGCGCCATCCGCTGCGGATGTGGCGGCTGACGCCGAAGGGGTGAGGCGAGACGCGCGTTTTCATTCGATCCGATACGGACATGCCCGAAGATCAGAGCGCCTTGGCCATCCGGGGCAGGCTACGGCCGGGGATTGATCGTGACGGCGAGAGGCTGATCGTGGTGAAGCCGAGCTTTTGATAGATGGACTCAGCGTTAGGATCGGCGTCGAGGCACACGCGCTTGAAGCCACGCAATCGGCATTCGTCCATGAACACCTCCATCAGCGCAGCGCCTACCCCCTGCCTCTGGAAGTTCGGCTCCACCATGAAGTCCTCAAGCTCGGCGTCAGGAGCATCGCCTGCCAGGGCAATCATGCCCGCCAGTTCGCCCGCGCATTCCGCCACCCAGACCGTCCAGGCTCGCAACTTCTCCGGCGTAAGGGCGAGCTCGGCGCGGCACATCTCCATGAAGGCGTCGTCGTAGCCCCAGGAGGCCTTGGCTTTCATGGCCAGGACGGTAAGCCGCTCGGATTCGTCTGGTCGGGCTCTGCGGACATGGATGTTCACGAAGTACCTCCCAATGCGCCAGGTTAAGTTGGCGGACCGCGTTCCTACCGCCGCTTCAGGCTCCCCAGCACGCCGCGCAGCAGTTCGCGGGTGATGGTCGAGCCGGCGGTGCGCAGGACGGACTTGGTCAGGGCCTCCATCGGCGTCTGTCGGGACGAGGCGCGGG
>NZ_DASWXW010000182.1:0-16661 GCF_036405315.1 Brevundimonas sp.
GAAGGCCGGGTCGGCGCGGCGCGCTCGGCCTTGGCCGGGGCCTTGGCGGGCGACGGGGTCGGCGCGGGGGCCGGCGTCGGCGCCGGAGCGGGCGATCCTCCGCCCCCTTCGTCGGGCGAAGGCGTCGGCGAGGGCGGCGACGGTTCGACCAGCATGACCTCGATCGGCTCGGCCTCGGGCGGATAGACCGGCGTCTTGGCCGGGGCCAGCAGGATGGCCGCCAGCACCGCTAGGTGAGCGCCGACGCTGGCGACCACGGTCAGCGCCCGCCGCCGCGCCTTCTGCGCCCCGCCGCTCAAGCGGCGAGGTCCTTCAGGGCTGCCCCAGACAAGATGAGATCGGAAACCATGAGCATCCCGGCGCGAGGCCTCAGGATAAAGAAGCCGCCGCCTCGAAACCACCGCCTCGCGTCAGCATCATGGCGCCGCGCCTTGAATACGCCCCAGCGATTAAAACCATCGATTTCTCAGATTTTTATACGGTTAAGCTGAAACCATGTCCATTGTTGCGCGTCTTTGGAGCGCCGTTCCCTGCATCTGCGGGTGCAGCGTCGCGCAATCCCCGGAGTAGCGCCCCGGCACGAAGGAGACTCAACTTGATCAAACTGACATCTAAGGCGGTCGCGGCCAGTGCAGTGGTGGCGCTGGTAGGACTGACCGCAAGCGGGTGTGCGAGCCATCGTTTCGTGCGTGACAATGTTGCGGTGGTCGACAACCGCGTGACCCAGGTCGACTCCCATCTGACCCAGGTCGAAGGCACCGCCGGCGAAGCCTTGGCTCGGGCCAACGCCGCGCACAAACTGGCTGAAGGCAAGTTCCTCTTTGAAGTGGTGCTGTCGGACGACTCGGTGAAGTTCCCGGTCAACCGCGACGCCCTTTCGCCCGAGGCCGAGCAGCGCCTGGCCGAACTGGTCCAGCGCCTCAAGAGCGAAAACCGCAACGTCTATCTGGAAATCCAGGGCCACACCGATGCGGCCGGCGACGTGCGTCACAACGAGCAGCTGGGTCAGGCGCGCGCCGAGGCCGTGCGTCGTTACCTCAGCGATCAGGGCATCGCCCTGAACCGCATGGCCACCATCTCCTATGGCGAGACCAAGCCGGTCGCGCCGAACAACACCCGCGAAGGCCGGGCGCAGAATCGCCGCGTGGCGATCGTCGTCCTCAGCTGATCAGCGGCGGCGGTTCGCGCGAGCGAGCCGCCGCCTGTTCTTTTCAGGTCAGGCGGGCGACGCCCGATCCAGGATCGCCCGCGCATCGACGGCGGCGTCGAAGGCGCCGTAGGCCGCGCCGCGCGGCTCCAGGCGCAAACGACAGAAGGCCTCCGCGAGAGGGCTGTCGCCTGACAGCAGGACGGCGGCCTGCGCCGCCAGCGCCAACCGCTCGATCGACAGGCGGGCCGCCGCCTCCGACGACGGGGCGAAGTCCAGCCCGCCCAGCCAGCGGTCATAGACGCCGTCCCGCCCGCGCGCCGCGTCGAGAAAGCCGCGCAGGGCCTCGACCGCCTCCGGCTCGCGCCCGACCGCGCGCAGCACGTCCAGGGCGATGACATTGCCCGAGCCCTCCCAGATGGCGTTCAGCGGCGACTGGCGGAACAGCCGCGGCATAGGGCCGGTCTCGACGTAGCCCGCCCCGCCCAGGCTCTCCATCGTCTCATAGATCATCCCCGGCGCCCGCTTGCAGACCTGGTATTTGGCGATCGGCGTCAGCAGCCGTCCCACCGGGTCGTCGCGATCGAAGGTCCCGGCCAGATGCATCGACAGGGCCGTCGCCGCCTCGCTCTCGAGCGCCAGATCGGTCAGGACCGCCGCCATCATCGGCTGGTCGATCAGCCGCTTCTGGAAGGCGGTGCGGTGAGCGGCGTGCCAGATCGCCTGGGCCAGGGCCCCGCGCATCTGCTGGGCCGAGCCGATCACGCAGTCCAGCCGCGTGTGCTGGACCATGCGGATGATGGTCGCCACGCCCCGCCCCTCCTCGCCAATCCTCTGGGCCAGGGCGCCGTGGTATTCGACCTCGGACGAGGCGTTGGAACGGTCGCCCATCTTGTCCTTCAGCCGCATGACCCGGAAGCCTGCGTTGCGCGTCCCGTCGGGCAGCCAGCGCGGCAGCAGGAAACAGGTCAGGCCGCCCGGCGCCTGGGCCAGGGTCAGGAAGGCGTCAGACATGGGGGCCGAGCAGAACCACTTGTGCCCCGTCAGGCGATACCAGCTGCCCTCGCCCGTCGGCTCGGCGCGGGTGGCGTTAGCGCGCACGTCGGATCCGCCCTGTTTCTCGGTCATGGCCATGCCGAGGGTGACGCCCGCCTTGTCGGCGGCGGGGCGGACGGCGGGATCGTAACGGCCCGCCCTGACCTTCTCGATCCAGAAGGCGCCAACGTCCGGCTCGACCGTCAGGGCCGGAACCGAGGCGTAGGTCATGGTCATGGGACAGCTGGTCCCCGAATCCGCCTGCCCGGTCAGGAACAGGATCGCCGCGTGCAGGACGTGGCCGTTGGGCGTCCCGCCCCAGGCGGCGGAGGCCAGCCCCGCCTCCAGCCCGACTTGCATCAGTTGATGGTAGGCCGGATGAAACGTCACCTCGTCTATGCGGCGGCCGTAGCGGTCATGGGTGTCCAGGACCGGCGGCACGCGATTGGCCTGCACGCCCCAGTCGATGACCTCGGCCGAACCGCAGCGCGCGCCCAGGGCCGACAGCCGCGCCTCATGCTGCGAGCCGCCCGCGCGGCGCACGGCGTCGAGCAAGGCTCGGTCGCCGGTGAACAGGTTGACGTCCTCCAGCGACGGCGGCTGGTTGGTCACCTCATGGGTGTCCAGATCGGCGACGGGACGGAAGGACGACATGGGCGGGCTCCGTTCTCAGAGAACCGACACCTAAACACAGTCCAGCGAGGAGCGCCTCATCGCCTTGCACCGTCATCCCGGAAGCCCGCAGGGCTATCCGGGACCGCCAGAAGCACCACGGTCTGCGCCTTGGGCGGTCCCGGCTCTGCGCCTCTCTGCGAGAGGCTCCGGCCGGGATGACGGAGCTTTAGGGGTCCGCCCGCTTCGGCCCCGCCCCGACGTGCTCGATGCCCAGCCGGGCGGCGATCTCCATCTGCTTCTGCCGCTCGGCATAGCCTTCGCGCTGTTCGTCCGTGCGCGTGTCGTGACAGCGGTCGCAGCAGACGCCTTCGACATAGAGGGGCGACAGGCGGGCCTCGGGGCTGACCGGCATGCGGCAGCCGCGGCACAGGCTGTGGTCGCCCTGTTTCAGGCCGTGACCGACCGCCACGCGCTCGTCGAAGACGAAGCAGTCGCCGCGCCACAGGCTCTCGGGCTCGGGGATGGTTTCCAGGTATTTCAGGATGCCGCCTTCCAGGTGGAAAACCTGTTCGACGCCCTCGGCCTTGAGGAAGGCGGTGGCCTTTTCGCAGCGGATGCCGCCGGTGCAATACATGGCGACCTTGGGCGGGTTGGGCCGATCCAGCAGGGCCCGGCCCTCGGTCCGGAACCAGTCGGGAAACTCGCGGAACGTCCGCGTATTGGGCTGGATGGCGCCCTCGAACACTCCGACCTCGACCTCGTAGTCGTTGCGGGTGTCGATGACGATGGTGTCGGGATCGGCGATCAGGGCGTTCCAGTCCTGGGGCGAGACATAGGCGCCGACGCCCTCGACCGGATCGATGTCGGTCACGCCCATGGTGACGATCTCGGCCTTCAGCCGCACCTTCATGCGGTGAAACGGCATGGCCTCGGCGGTCGAGTATTTCAGCTCCAGCCGCTCGAAGCCCGGCAGGGCGCGCACCCCGTCCACCACGCGGACGACGGCGGCCTCGGGTCCGGCGATGGTGCCGTTCAGCCCCTCGTGCGCCACCAGAAGCGTGCCGCGCACCTCGTCGCCGCACAGGTCCAGCAGACGCGCCCGCACGGCCTCGCGATCCCTGATCGGCGCAAAGCGATAGAGGGCGGCGACGCAGACGGGCGAAGCAGGTTCAGACATCAGGGAAGCGGTCCCGGCGGAAGTCGACGAAAGGAAGCGGCCTCTATAGGGGCTGCGGTCCGGCGCGTCATCGCCGCCGTTTTCGGCGAAGTCATGATGAAGCGGGCGAAAGTCGTCGCCTCGCCTTGCCAAGCCGACGCCAAAGGGGTGCAGTAGGGCATCAACCCGCAGTCACCGATCGGGCGCCGCCATCCTGATGTTCCGTTCCAGCCGGTCCGCTTCATGACCGCCCCCGAGACCGCGCCGCGCGCGCACTCCGGCGCTCTGGCCCCGCTGAACCATCCGGTCTTCCGCGCCGTCTGGATCACCAGCCTGGTGACTAATTTCGGGGGCCTGATCCAGTCGGTCGGCGCCGCCTGGATGATGTCCTCCATCGCCTCGGCCCAGATGGTGGCCCTGGTCCAGGCCTCCGTCACCCTGCCCATCATGCTGCTGTCGCTGGCGGCGGGAGCCCTGGCCGACACGGTGGACCGGCGCAGGATCATGCTGGCGGCCCAGAGCTTCATGCTGCTGGTTTCCGCCGGTCTGGCGGCCATGACCTATGTGGGCTGGATCACGCCCTGGGTGCTGCTGACCTTCACCTTCCTGCTCGGCTGCGGCACGGCCTTCAACGGCCCGGCCTGGCAGGCCTCGGTCGGCGACATGGTCCCGCGCGAGGATCTGGCCGGGGCCGTGACCCTGAACTCCATGGGCTTCAACCTGGCTCGCAGCGTCGGCCCGGCCATCGGCGGTCTGATCGTGGCGGCGGCGGGGGCGGCGGCGGCCTTTGCGGTCAACGCCGTCAGCTATCTGGGCCTGCTGGTCGTCCTGTTCCGCTGGAAGCCCGAGCGGCCCAAGCCGACCCTGCCGCGCGAGGGTCTGCTGGCGGCCATGGCGGGGGGCCTGCGCTACGCCTTCCTGTCGCCGCGGGTGACGGCGGTGCTGCTGCGCGCCGTGGTCTTCGGCGTCGGGGCCAGCGCGGTTCAGGCCCTGATGCCCCTGGTGGCGCGCGAGGGCGGCGGCGGGCCTCTGGCCTTCGGCCTGCTGCTCGGCGCCTTCGGCGTCGGGGCGGTGGGCGGCGCCCTGTTCGTCGGTCGGCTGAGGGCCAGGTACGAGACCGAGACCGTGGTGCGCGCCGCCACCCTGGCCTTCGCCGTCGCCGCCGTCGTCGTCGGCTACAGTCCCTGGCTGACCCTGACCCTGCCGGCCCTGATGATCGCGGGGGCGGGCTGGGTGCTGACCCTGTCCAGCTTCAACGTCACGGTGCAGATGTCGGTGCCGCGCTGGGTCGTGGCGCGCGCCCTGGCCCTCTATCAGATGGCGGCCTTCGGCGGCATGGCGGGCGGCAGCTGGCTGTGGGGGTCGCTGGCCCAGACGCAGGGCCTGGACACGGCGCTCGGCCTGTCGGCGGGGGTGCTGGTCCTGTGCGTCCTGATCGGCCTCAGGGTGCCCCTGCCCTCGACCGCCAACCTGAACATGGACCTGCTGCGGCGCTGGACCGAGCCGCAGACCCGGTTGCCGATCGAACCGCGCAGCGGCCCCGTGATCGTCTCCATCGCCTATCGCATCCGCGAGGAGGACATCGACGCCTTTCTGGCCGTGATGGACGAGCGCCGCCGCGTCCGCCGCCGCGACGGCGCGCGCCAATGGCGCCTGATGCGCGACCTGGCCGAGCCGGACGTCTGGGTCGAGAAATACCAGACCCCGACCTGGCTGGATTACGTCCGCCACAACCAGCGCATCACCCAGGCCGACGCCGACATCTCGCAGCGGATCTACGCCCTGCATCAGGGCCCGGACAAACCCGTGGTTCACCGCCTGATCGAGCGCACCACCGCCCCCCTGGCCGCCAACCTGCACGGCGAGCGCCACTACGGCGAACCCCTGACCGATCCGACGCGTTCGTCCTGAGCATGACCTCGTCGCCCATCCCCTCGCCTGGTTCTGAACCGCATCGGCAGTGGTGGCGCGGGGCGGTGATCTATCAGGTCTATCCGCGCAGTTTCGCCGACACGACTGGCGACGGGATCGGCGACCTGCAGGGGATCACGGCCCATCTGGATCACTTGGCCTCGCTGGGCGTGGACGCGGTGTGGATCTCGCCCTTCTATCCCTCGCCGATGAGGGACTTCGGCTACGACGTCGCGGACTACTGCGACGTCGATCCGGTGTTCGGGACCCTGGCCGATTTCGACGCCCTGCTGGCCAAGGCGCATGGGCTGGGGCTGAAGGTCATCCTCGATCAGGTCTGGTCGCACACCTCGGACCAGCATCCGTGGTTCCAGGCCAGCCGTCAGGACCGGAGCAACGCCTTCGCCGACTGGTATGTCTGGGCCGACGCCGAGGCGGACGGATCGCCGCCCAACAACTGGCAGTCCGTCTTCGGCGGGCCGGGCTGGACCTGGGACGCGCGGCGCGGCCAGTATTACCAGCACAACTTCCTGCCCCAGCAGCCGCAGTTGAACGGCCGCCATTCGGCGGTGCAGGAGGCCCTGCTGGCGGTCGGCCGGTTCTGGCTGGATCGCGGGGTCGACGGCTTTCGTCTGGATGCGATCAACTTCATGATCGGCGACCCGGGTTTGCGGGACAATCCTGCGTTGCCGCCGGGCGGCAAGCGCACCCGGCCCTTCGACTTTCAGGACAAGATCCACAACCAGTCGTCGCCCGACATCCCGCCCTTCCTGGAGCGCCTGCGGGCGCTGATCGACCGTTACGACAACCGCTTCACCGTGGCCGAGGTCGGGGGCGACCACGCCGCGCGCGAGATGAAGGCCTTCACCGCCGAAGGCCGCCTGAACAGCGCCTATGGCTTCCTCTACCTCTACGCCGAGCGGCTGACGGCGGATCTGGTCAAGGCGGGCGCCGAGATGTGGCCCGGCCATGCCGGCGAGGGCTGGCCGTCCTGGACCTTCTCCAACCACGACGCGCCGCGCGCCGTGTCGCGTTGGGCCGAGGGCCGCGACGAGCGGGCGCTCGCCGAGATGCTGATGCTGCTGCTGGTTTGTCTGCGCGGCAATGTCTTCGTTTATTACGGCGAGGAGCTGGGCCTGCCCCAGGGCGAGGTGCCGTTCGAGCGGCTGGTCGATCCCGAAGCCGTCGCCAACTGGCCGCAGACCCTGGGCCGCGACGGCGCCCGCACGCCGATGCCGTGGAGCGCGGACGCTCCCTTCGCCGGGTTTTCGACGGTCGAGCCCTGGCTGCCGATCGACGCCCGCCACCCGGCGCTGGCCGTCGACGTCCAGAACCCCGACCCGACCTCGATGCTGAACGCCACGCGCCGCCTCCTGGCCCTGCGCCGCGCCCATCCGGCGCTGCGGGCCGGGACGATGAGGGTGCTGACAACCGAGCCGGTGCTGAGCTTCATCCGTGAGGGCGACGGCGAGACCCTGCTGGCGGCGTTCAATCTCGGTCATGAGACGCAGGCCTGGGCGCCGCCCGAGGGCTATACCGTTATCGACGCCGTCTATAGCGGCGAGGCGGGAGCTCTGCCGCCGCTGGGCGGAGTCCTGCTGCGCAAACAGGCCCTCTGAGGGAGGATTTTCCCTTCCTGACTGGCCCGATCCGCGCCCAACCGTTTCAACCCCACGCCATGTTGCAGCGCACACGCCCCGCCAACGCTCGACAAACGCAAAAACTGGTCTAGGGAAGCGGCGCGGGGAACTTCGCGTAGGGTCAAGACCATGAAGATCGCAGTCCTGGGCGCCGGCGTCATCGGGGTGACGACGGCTCACTATCTGGCCAAGGCCGGCCACGAGGTCACGGTGATCGACCGCCAGAGCGGCCCGGCGCTGGAGACCAGCTTCGCCAACGCCGGCGAGATCTCGCCCGGCTATTCCTCGCCCTGGGCCGCGCCCGGCATCCCGGCCAAGGCGGTGAAGTGGCTGTTCATGCGCCACGCCCCGCTGATCTTGCAGCCTCAGGTCAATGTCGCGACCGTGCGCTGGCTGCTGGCCCTGCTGCGCAACTGCACCTCGGCCCGCTATGCGCTGAACAAGGCGCGGATGGTGCGTCTGGCCGATTACAGCCAGGAGGTGCAGACCGCGTTGAACGCAGAGCTGCGCCTGCAATACGACCACCGCACCCAGGGCACGCTGCAGCTGTTCCGCACCCAGAAACAGCTGGACGGCATCTACAAGGACACCGAGGTCCTGCGCCAAGGCGGCGTGCCGTTCGAGGTGCTGGATCAGGACGGCTGCATCCGCGCCGAGCCGGGCCTGAAGGCCACGCGCGACCTGTTCGTCGGCGGCCTGCGCCTGCCGAACGACGAGACCGGCGACTGCTTCAAGTTCACCAATGCGCTCGGCGACGTGGCCGCGGGCCAGGGCGTGACCTTCCTCTACGACACCGCCATCAAGGCCATGACGACCGACAAGGGCCGCATCTCGGGCGTCCAGACGGACAAGGGCGTGATCACCGCCGACGCCTATGTCCTGGCCCTGGGGTCCTATTCGCCGCAGATGGTCAAGCCGCTGGGCCTGACCCTGCCGGTCTATCCCGTGAAGGGCTATTCGATCACAGCCCCGATCGTGAACGAGCCCGCCGCCCCCGTCTCGACCATCATGGACGAGAGCTACAAGGTGGCCATCACCCGCCTGGGCGACCGCATCCGCGTCGGCGGCATGGCCGAGATCTCGGGTTACAACAACGTCCTGCCGGAACAGCGTCGCAACACGCTGGAGCATTCAGTGGGGTCGCTCTTCCCCGGCGCGGGCGATCTGAAGGCGGCGAGCTACTGGTCCGGCCTGCGCCCGATGACGCCGGACGGCACGCCGGTGATCGGCAAGACCAGGTTCGACAACCTGTTCCTGAACACCGGACACGGGACGCTGGGCTGGACCATGGCCTGCGGCTCGGCCCGCGTCATCGCTGACATCGTCAGCGGCCAGACCCCGGACATCGAGACGGCCGACCTGGGCATCGCGCGATACGGGTGAATTCTTCCTTCTCCCCTTGAGGGAGAAGGACCTAGCCGTCCTGCCTTGTCTTCGCCGCCACCGAGCGCAGGCCCAGCAGCAGGGCGTCGGTCGTGGCGTCGGCCTTGCAGCCCGCCGTCAGGATCAGCCGCATGGCCTGGACGTGGACGCCGACCGTCGGCCAGTTCCAGGCGCCGCTCGTCTGCATCCGGTCGGCCACGTCGCACAGGCTGTAACCCGCGTCATAAAGGGGGCCGGTGTCGAAGAATCCCGCCGTATTCAGCAGCGACGAGGCCAGCGTGTAGATCTGCGGCTCGGTCCCGGGCGCGGCGGCGGCGGCGGCCAGCTCCAGCTCGGTGATGGTCCCGGCGATGGTCGTCATGACGTCGTCGCGGTGGCGCTCCAGCCGCTCGTTGGCGCGTCGCTCGACGTCGGCGATGGTGCGGCCGCCCGGCTGGGCCATCTGGCGCGCCAGGCTGGTCTTGATCTTCAGGGTGCGGGCTTCGGTCACTTTTTCTACGCTCACAGGGCCACCCGTTGGGGCTTCATCAGCATGTCGATGTCGGACTGGTCCATATTGGCCTCGACGGCGGCGCCGACGTGAGCGGACAGGTCGTCCTGGCGGCGTCCGGCCACGCCCAGAGGCGGACCGAAGTTGCGCACGCGCCGGTCGGGACCGACATAGGTCGCGCATTCCACGAACTCGCGCTCGTCCCCGGCCAGCCACAGGATGCGCTTCAGCAGCACGGCCGGCGTCAGGGGCTTGGTGACGACGAAGCTGACGCCGCAGTCGCGTCCCTCGCGCACCTTGGACTGTGAGGCGTGGCCGGTCAGCAGGATGATCGGAATGAAGCGCAGCGGCGCGGGCGTTTCGCGGCGCAGCCAGCGAGCGAAGGCGTAGCTGTCCATCGCGGAGTCGGCGCAGTCGATGACGATCAGGTCGACGGCGCGCTGCTGGATCACCCGTACGGCCTCCGTCGCCGAGGCGCACTTGATCTGCTCCTTGACGCCGAAGCCGTGGAAGACCGAACTGAGCATGTCCAGCGCCTGCGGCGTGTCGTCGATCAGCAGGACCGTCGACTGCTCCAGATTGACGCGGTCGGTGGCGCTCATCGGATCAGTCGAACAGCAACAGGTCGCCGGCGGGCGCGGGCCTGATCGGCTCGGCGGCGCGCACGGGGGCGCCGCGCAGCGAGGTCTCGCGCAGACGCTCGGCCATCTCGGCCAGCGGCAGGGCGGCCAGGGCCGTGTCCATCGGCTGATCGGCGGCGAGGGCCTCGGCCAGCCCCGACAGGGCGTCGACGCGCTGGCTCAGCACGTCGAAGGCCTGGGTCCGCGTCAGAAAGGACAGGCGCTGCTCGGGCGGCGCCAGCTTCAGCAGTTCGGACACCAGCCCGCCCGCCTCGTCCACGCCGGCGCGGATGTCGGCCAGTTCGGCCGCGACCGCCGCCAGCAGCCCCTTGGTGTCATAGTCGCTCATCAGAACAGCTCCAGCGCGCCGGCGTCGACGGGCGGCGCAGGCGGCGGCGTCGGTCGCGGGGCGACCGCGTCCGTGACTCCGCGTTGCAGCGCCCGACCCGTCACCGGCCAGTAATGCAGTCGACGCCCCCCGGCGCCCCTGAGGCTGGAGCCGACGACGGGAATCCCCTCGTCGGCCAGAAAACGCTCGGCGAAATCCGCGTTGGAGGCGCCGACGTCCTTCAGCGAATCGAACATCCGCCCGCCGCCGAACAGCTTGGCTTCCAGCCGGTCGCGACGACCGCCCGCCTTCAGCACGTCGTTGATCAGCAGCTCCATGGCATAGGCGCCGTAGCGGCGCCCGGCGTCGGTCCCCGCCCCTGCCCCTTCGGGCAGAAGAAAGTGGTTCATGCCGCCGACCCCGGCCACGGGATCGCGCAGGCACATGGCGACGCAGCTGCCGAGCACGGTCGAAAGCACGACATCACGATCGGACGTCACCTGGTGCTCGCCCTGACCGACGTGAATGCGTCGCTCTGCTGTTTGCTGGTCGCCGGCGCGGATCATGTCAGGGGGCCGAACACGCCTTCCAGCTTCTCTTTCAGCTGGGCGGTGGTGAAGGGTTTGACCAGATAGTTGTTCACGCCGAACTGCACGGCGCGCTGCACCAGTTCGCGGTCGGCGCGCCCAGTCAGCATGATGAAGGCGGTCTTGGAGGTCGGCGGGTGGGCGCGGATGGCGCGCAGCAGGCCCAGACCGTCCAGGTTCGGCATGTTGAAGTCGGAAATGACCAGATGCACCGGCTTGGTGATGATCGAGCGCAGCGCCAGTTCGCCGTCGGCGGCTTCGGAGATCTCGCGCACGCCGATCTGCTGCAGGCTGTTGCGGACCAGGGAGCGCATGGTCAGTTGGTCGTCGACGACCAGGACATTGAGGGCGGAGGCGGCAGGCATGGGGGCAGTCCTTACGCAACAGGCTTGGAGGCGGCCGCACCGGCGGCGCACAGTTCGAGAATGGCGGGGGCGAGACGGGGCAGGGACAGCTGGCGCTCCACGGCGCCCAGCTCGAAGGCGGCGCGCGGCATGCCGTAGACGACGCAGGACTGCTCGTCCTGACCCAGGGTCCGGGCGCCGGCCTGACGCATGGCCAGCAAGCCCTTGGCCCCGTCCTTGCCCATCCCCGTCAGGATCACCCCCGTCATGGGGCGGCCCAGGCGGGCGACCGAGTGGAACAGCACGTCCACCGACGGGCGGTGGCCGTTGACCGGATCCGCGGCGACCAGACGGCAGCGCCCGCCCGACACCTCCAGATGGGTCTCGCCGCCGGGGGCGATGTAGACGTGACCCGGCGCCAAGGGCGCGCCGTCGACGGCCTCTGTGACGGCGGCGCCGGACGCCTTGTCCAGACGGGCGGCGAAGCTTCGGGTGAAGGTGGCGGGCATGTGCTGCGTCACCACCGTCGCCGGGCAGTTGACCGGAAAGGCCGACAGGATGTTCAGCAGGGCCTCGACCCCGCCGGTCGAGGCGCCGATGGCCAGGACGTGGTTGGGGTCGGCGCGATAGGCGCCGTCCACGGCGCGCGCCTCGCGCGTTTCCAGCGGACGGACGCGCGAACGGGCGGCGATCTTCACCTTGTCGGCCAGGTCGGCGAAGGCTTCCTGGGCGGGAACGCCGGGCGCGGGCTTGGCCACGGCGTCCACGGCCCCGACCTCCAGCGCCGCCAGGGTCACGTCGGTCCCGGCCTGGGTCAGGGTCGAGACCATGACCACCGGCATGGGCCGCAGGCGCATGATCTTCTCGAGGAACTCCAGCCCGTTCATGTTGGGCATCTCGACGTCCAGGGTGATGACGTCGGGGTTCAGTTCCTTGATCGCCGCGCGGGCCTCCAGCGGATCGGCGGCCGTGCCGACGACCGATATCTCGGGATCGCGGCGCAGGACGGCGCTGATCAGGCTGCGCATGGTGGCGCTGTCATCGACGACCAGGACGCGCACGGGAATCTGGCTCACGCCCGACCTCCCAGCTTGTAGGCGGTCAGGCCGCAGGTCTGCAGCTGGGCCGTGGCCGGGCCGCTGACGCGCTCGGAATGACCGATATAGAGGGTGGCGCCAGGGGTCATCATCGGGGTGAAGCGGCTCCAGACCATCTCCTGGGTCGCGTCGTCGAAATAGATGACCACGTTGCGGCAGAAGATGACGTCGAACTTGCCGCGCATGGGCCAGTCGCCGATCAGGTTCAGTTCGCGGAACGACACCAGACGGCGCAGGGTCGCATCGGCGCTGAACAGACCGGGACGGCCCGCCAGCGGCTCGAAATGCTTGCGACCGGACGCCGGGACCGGCGACAGCAGCTCCTCGGAATAGATCCCCGCCGCGCCCTCGGCCACCATGTTGGGGTCGATGTCGGTGGCCAGGATGCGCACGTCCAGATCCGCCGCTTCCGGCAGGACGTCCAGCACGGTCAGGGCCATGGAATAGGGCTCCTGTCCATTCGAACAGGCCGCCGACCACAGCCGCACCCGACCGCCGGCCCGCGCCCGCGCCGCGAGTTCCGGCATGACGTGATCGCGCAGGTGATCGAAGTGGTGCGGCTCGCGATAGAAGCGGGTGACGTTGGTGGTCAGGGCCGCGGTCATGGCCTGGCGCTCGTCGACGCCCTCCACGCCCTCGATCAGGGCGCAGTAGTCGCGGAAGCTGCGCAGACCCAGCAGGCGCAGCCGCTTGGCCAGGCGCGAATAGACCAGGGCGGCCTTGCCTTCGCTCAGGGCGATGCCGGCGTGGGCGTGCAGGGTCTGGGCGATGTGGCGGAAATCCTCGGCGGTGAAGACGAACTCGCCTTCGACCAGGGACGTGCGCCCGGCGGCGGTGGTCATGCGGCTTCGGCTTCGCTTTCGGCCGGCAGGACGTGCTCCAGGTCGATCAGGCTGATCATGCGCCCGCCCTCGACGGCGAAGATGCCCTTCACGAAGGTCTTCACGTGGTCGCTGGCGACGTCGGGCGTCGGCTGGATGGTCGAGTCCGTCAGCTGCACGATGTCCGACACCGCATCGACCAGCAGGCCGACCAGACGGTTGCCGACATGGGCCACCATGATGACGTGACGCGCGGTCGGCTCGGCCGTGGCCAGGCCGAAGCGGGCGCCCAGGTCGATGATCGGCAGGACGATGCCGCGCAGGTTGATCACGCCCTTCATGTAGGACGGCGAGCGCGGCAGGGGCGTCGCCGGGGTCCAGCCGCGGATCTCGCGGACATTCATGATGTCGACGCAGAATTCCTGCTCGCCGATGCGGAAGGCGATCAGTTCACGGTCGGCGCCGGTGACGTTGGAGGTGACTTCGGTCATGGGTCTCAGCTCGCCATCTTCAGTTCAGGACGATTGGATTTGCGGCGCCCGGCGATGACCAGGGCGTCGATGTCGAGGATCAGGGCGACGCTGCCGTCGCCCAGAATGGTGGCGGCGGAAACGCCGTCGACGTGGCGGTAGTTGGTTTCCAGGCTCTTGATCACCACCTGGCGCTGGCCGTTGATGGCGTCGACCAGCAGGGCGGCGCGCGAGCCGGCCTCGGTCTCGACGATCATGACCACGCCGCCCATCAGGGGCGTGGCGTCGTCGCGGAAGCCCATGACGCGGGCCACGTCCACCATGGGCACGAACTCTTCGCGGAAGCGGATCACGGCGTCATGGCCGCCGACGTGGTGGATGTCCTCGACGTTCGGGGTCAGGCTCTCGACGATGGCCGACAGGGGGGCCACCAGGGTCTGTTCGGCGGCGGACACCACCATGCCGTCCAGCACCGCCAGGGTCAGCGGCAGGCTGAGGGTGAAGGTCGAGCCCTTGCCCGGAACCGAGCTGATCGAGATGCGGCCGCCGAGGGCCTGGATCGAACGCTTGACCACGTCCATGCCGACGCCGCGGCCCGAGACGTCCGTGATGGTCTCGGCGGTCGAGAACCCGGGCAAGAAGATCAGATTATCGACCTCGTCGTCGGTCAGGACGGCGTCCTCGGCGATCAGGCCACGATCGACGGCGATGCCGCGCACGCGGGGGCGGTTGATGCCTTTGCCGTCGTCCGCGATCTCGATGACGATGCGGCCCGAGCGGTGCAGGGCGGCCAGACGGACCGTGCCCTCGGCGGGCTTGCCGGCGGCCTCGCGCTCCTCGGCGCTTTCCAGCCCGTGGTCGATGGCGTTGCGCAGCATGTGGGTGATGGGCTCCGCCAGACGTTCGACCACGGTCTTGTCGACCTCGGTGTCCTCGCCCGACGTGACCAGACGCACGCGCTTGCCGGTCATTTCGGCGACTTCGCGGACCAGACGCGGCATGCGCTGGAACACCGACTTCACCGGCTGGGCGCGGATGGCCATGACGCTGTCCTGGATGTCGCGCGTCAGCAGCTCCAGGTCTTCCAGACCCAGGGCGATGTCGGACGAACGGGCCAGGCCGCTCTCCATCACGCGCTGGGCGAGCATGGCCTGCTGGATGACCAGTTCGCCGACCACGTTGATCAGGCGATCGACCCGGTCGAGGTCGACGCGGATCGTCACCGGGGCGACGGCGGCGGGGGCCGAGGACGCAGCGACGGAGGCCGGAGCGGCGGGCGCGATCGGCTTGGGCGCGGCGGCGATGGGCGCAGGCGCCGGGGCCGGAACCGGGGCTGCGGCGACGACCGGCGCGAGAACCTCAGCCGGAACGGCGGGCTCGACCGGCGCGGCGGCCTTGGCCAGCAGGGCGGCGATGTCGATCTCGGGCTCGGCGGGGGGCGCGTCCAGAACCGGCAGCGGCGGCAGCGAGGCCTCGACCGGGGACTGGGCGCCGCCCAGGGCGGTGATGCTCAGGTCGCAGTCCATCTCGACGAAGTCGAAGACGTCGCGCACGGCCGCCTCGGCCACGTCGCCGGTCAGGACGATGGTCCAGATCAGGTGGGCGTCCTCGGCGTCCAGCGCCTCCAGCGACGGCAGGCCGCTGGCGTCCAGCTCGACCGAGGTCTGGCCCAGCCGCGTCAGTTCGCGCAGCAGCAGGCTGACGTCGTTGGCGCTGGCGTAGAGGCGAGGGTGCGGGCGGAAGACGATGCGCCAGCCGGCGGCGCTCGGCGCGGCCAGGTCCGGCAGATCAAGCGAAGGCAGGTCGAGCGACGGCAGCTCGGTCGGGGCGCCGAAGTCGGCCAGGTCGAGCGTCAGGGGCGTGAAGCCGAAGTCGTCTTCGTCCTCGACAGCGGCGGCCGCCGCCGGGGCGACCGAGGCGGCGACGCCGTGGGTCAGGATTTCCAGTTCGGCGACCAGACCGGCCGAGCGCGCGGCGTCCACCGGTGCGCCGGTTCCCTGCGCCGCAGCGATGTGGTCGGCCAGGACGTCGGAAGCGCGCAGCAGGGTCTTGACCGTGACGTCGTCGCACTCCTTACGGCCCGAGCGCAGCTCGTCCATCAGGGTCTCGAAGACGTGGGCGAAGCGCACCAGGTCTTCCAGGCCGAAGGCCCCTGCCCCGCCCTTGACCGAGTGAACGGCGCGGAAGACGGCGTTGATCGTCTCGATGTCGCCTTCGCCAGTCTCCAGCGCCAGCAGATTGGCTTCCAGATCGCCCAGCAGTTCGTTGCACTCCTGGAAGAAGGTGACCTTGATGGCCTCGAACGGATCGTCGCTCATCTTGTAATCCTCAGTCCTCTCAGGCCGCGACGCGACGGACGGCGTCGATCAGCTTGGCCGGGTCGAAGGGTTTGACGATCCAGCCGGTGGCCCCGGCCTCGCGGGCACGCTGCTTCTTGGCGGCGTCGCTTTCGGTGGTCAGGACCAGAACCGGGGTGGCCTTGTGGTTGGGGTCGGCGCGCATGCCCTCGATGAAGCCGAAGCCGTCCATGCGGGGCATGTTGATGTCGGTGATGACGATGTCAGGGTTTTCGGCCCGCAGCACCTCCAGACCGTGGATCCCGTCCTCGGCCTGAACCACGCGATAGCCGGCGTCTTTCAGCGCCAGCATCAGCATGTCCCGCATGGTGCGGGAATCATCGACGGTCAGAATGGTCTTGGTCACGCGAGTTGTCCTTGCGGAGCGAGGTCCGCGGCGGAGGCCCCGAAGGCGCTCCATTGCGAGGCCAGGGCCTCGGAAACATTGATGAAGGTCAAGGCCTGACCGTCGGCGCGCCAGGTGGCCAGCGCCGACAGCAGGACCTGAAGGCAGAGGCCGCCCAGACGCTCGACGGCCGAACCGTCCAGGGTGGTCTCCTGGCCGCGAACGGCCAGGAGTTGCGCCTTCAGGGGCTCGGCTGCGCGCAGGTCAAGCACCGCCGGTAGCGAAAGGGCCGCCGACATCAGAACTCTTCCCATCCGTCTTCAACCGGCTGCGCC
>NZ_DASWXW010000183.1:0-2711 GCF_036405315.1 Brevundimonas sp.
CGCTTAGCAAATCGCTTAAATACCCGCTCATGCAGCGTGTGTTCGAAGCCCTCTCCAGCCCTGTCCGGCGCAAGATCCTGGCCTATCTGGCCCACGCCGATCTGACGGCGGGCGAGATCGCGGCCAAGTTCGAGATCTCGAAGCCGGCGGTGTCGCAACACCTGTCGGTGCTGGAGGTCGCGGGCCTGGTGAGCAGCGAGAAGAAGGGCCAGTTCGTCCACTACAGTCTGGCGCCCGATCATCTGGCCAACACCCTGAACGGCTACGTTCAGGAGGTCTGCCCGGTGTCCAAGCCGTTGAAGCGGGAAAGCGCCGAGATCGCGAAGGGGCGACGATCCGATGCATCCTGACGCTGGGCTAACGCCGTTTTCCTGATCGGGTGTGGCTCCGGCGCCCTTGCGGAAAGGGCGTCGGATCGGGCAAGGCTGTTTTGCTTTCGTTCCGTTTTCAGCAGAGGGCTGCGGGCTCGCGCATCATGAACTCGTCGTCTCTGCCCAGCGTGCTGTCGAGTCCCGAGGTTCAGGCCTTCGCCACCGGCTTTCCGATCCTGCTTCTGCATCTGATCGTGACCTTCGGCCTCCTGGCGGTCGGGGCGACCGTCTACGCCCTGCTGACGCCGTGGCGCGAGGTGGCGCTGATCCGTCAGGGCAATCCCGCCGCCGCCGTGGCCTTTTCCGGGGTGCTGGTCGGGCTGGCGATTCCGCTGGCCGTGTCCCTGTCGACGTCGACGTCGATCCGCGACATCGCCATCTGGGGCGTGGCGACGGTGGTGCTGCAACTGCTGGCCTTCCGCGTGGTCGACCTGTTGCTGACCGGCCTGCCGCAGCGCATCGAAAAGGGCGAGGTCGCCGCCGCCGTGGTGCTGGCGGGCGCCAAGCTGGCCACGGCCCTGATCCTGGCCGCCGCCCTGACCGGCTGAGGCGGCGCCCTGATGCGCTTTCCCCATCTGCCCGACTGGACCATTTATGCGGCCGTGGTCGGGGCCCTGCTGATCGTGTCCCTGGGGCGACGGGAAAAGGCCGACGCGCCTCACCTGCCCGAGGACGACGAGGCGCACGGCGCCCTGCTGGGGCCGGTCACGCCGTTTGATCCGTCGGTCACGGTCATCGCCCCCGATGTGCCTTTCCAGCCGTCGTCCGGGACCGCCTTCTCCATCGCCGGGGACGGGCGCTGGGTCACGGCCCGGCATGTGGTCGAGGGCTGTCGTCGGCCGGCTCTGGTGATCGGCGGGGGGCGCGCCCTGGCCGCCGACGTGCGGCTGGCGGAACGCGCCGACGTGGCCCTGTTGCTGACCGAGGGCGGCCCTCCCGCCCTGCCGGTCGCGGCGCAGACGGCGCTGCGCAAGGGCCAGCGCGCCTTCCATCCGGGCTTCCCCCAGGGCGAGCCGGGCGAGGTGGCCTCACGCCTGCTCGGTCGCGAGACGCTGAAGGTCCGGGGGCGCGGCGAGCGCGACGAGCCGGTGCTGGCCTGGGCCGAGGCCGGGCGCACCAAGGGGCTGAAGGGCACGCTGTCGGGTCTGTCCGGCGCGCCGGCGCTGGACCGTCGCGGCCGGGTTCTGGGCGTGACCATCGCCGAGGCCCCGCGACGGGGGCTGATCTACACTACTTCGCCCGACACCTTCGCCCCCGCCATCCGCGGTGAGCAGCGCGCGGATGAAAAGGCCTTGGGCGAGGCGGTCAACACCGACAACTACGGCCAGGTGGCCGACCGGCTGCGGCGCGACCTGCGCGTGGCCCAGGTGGTCTGCCTGACGGCATAGTCGTCATTCTCCGGTCAAGCCGGAGGATGACGAAAGGATAGAGAGGTCCTCCCCGCCACGAGCAGCGGGGAGGTTCGCTTATCCCTACTTCAGCGTCGCGCTGTTCAGGTTCAGGTCGGTGAGAGGGATCACCTCGACGTTGGGGTATTGGGCCCGCAGGGCGTCGATGAACTTGGACGCGTCGCCGACGATGACCAGGCTGGCGCGGTCGGTCGGCAGGTGTTCGGCGAAGGCGGCCTCGACCTGTCGCGGGGTGACGGAGCGCACCTTGGAGGCGTAGTCGGCCAGGTCGCTCATCGGCAGGTCGTAGAGGGCCAGGTTGGCGACCAGACCGCCCAGACCGTCCACCGTCTCCAGCGAGCGGCCGAAGCCGCCGATCAGCGCAGCGCGGCGCGGGGCCAGTTCGGCCTCGGTGGCCGGGGCGGTCCCCAGCTTGCCGACCTCGGCCAGGATCAGGTCGGCCACCTCGGTCGCCGTCTCGTTCTTGGTCTGGGTCGAGGCGGTGAAGACGCCCACGTCCTGCTGGGCGCCGACCGAGGAGCGGGCGCCGTAGCTGAGGCCGCGCTTGATGCGGATTTCCTGGTTCAGGCGCGACGAGAAGCCGCCGCCCAGCAGGGTGTTGCCGAGCGTCAGCGGGAAGTAGTCGGCGTCGGTGCGCTTGATGCCGCGGATGGCGGCGGTGACGGCGGCCTGACCCGCGCCCGGCTGGTCGATGACGACGATGCGCGGGGGCAGGGCGGGGCCGGCCTTGGTGACGGGGGCAGGGGCGGCGGACGACGGGTCGCGCCAGTCGCCGAAGGCGGCCTGCGCCAGTTCACGAGCCTCGGCCGGGGTCACGGCGCCCGAGAAGACGATTGTGGCCTGGGACGGGCGATAGCGGGCGGCGTGGAAGGCGGTCACGTCGTCGCGCGTGATGGCCGGGACGCTGGTCAGGGTGCCGCCGCCGGGCGCG
>NZ_DASWXW010000184.1:0-6554 GCF_036405315.1 Brevundimonas sp.
CCGCGACATCGCGGCCCAGGCCATCTTCCCGGCCGTGGACCCGCTGGACTCGACCTCGCGCATCATGGATCCGCTGGTCATCGGTGAAGAGCACTACTCGGTCGCCCGCCGCGTTCAGGAAATCCTGCAGCAGTACAAGGCGCTGAAGGACATCATCGCCATCCTGGGCATGGACGAACTGTCGGAAGACGACAAGCTGGTCGTGTCGCGCGCCCGCAAGATCAGCCGCTTCCTGTCGCAGCCCTTCTTCGTGGCCGAGCAGTTCACCAACTCGCCGGGCAAGTTCGTCGAGCTGAAGGACACCATCCGTTCGTTCAAGGCCATCTGCGACGGCGAATACGACCACCTGCCGGAAGCCGCCTTCTACATGGTCGGCGCCATCGAGGAAGTCGTCGAGAAGGCCGCCAAGATGGCTGCGGAAGTCTGATCCATGGCATTGCCGGCCCTGCGGATCGAGGACTGCGTCAATGCGACGTGTCCCTGGTCCGGAAAGCCGGTGAGCGCCGATTCGCTCACCCTCTACCGCGGTCGGGTGGTGGGCTTCTGCAATCCGGGCTGTCGCGACAAGTTCGTGGCGGCCCAGAGCGCCTTCGATGCGGCGCTCGACCAACCGATAGGTGCCTGACATGGCTGGCAAGCTGAACTTCTCCCTGGTCGCCCCTGAACGCGAAATCTTCGCGGGCTCGGTCGATCAGGTCGATGCTCCGGGCATCGAGGGCGACTTCGGCGTCCTGCCGGGCCACGCCCCCTTCATGACCACCCTGCGCGAAGGCGTGGTGACGGTCTATGACGGCGCCCAGCGTCGTCGTTTCGAGGTCAAGGGCGGCTTCGCCGACGTCAACGGCGAGGGTCTGAGCATCCTGGCCGAAGAAGCCTCGGAGATCACCGCGAACTGATCGCGGCGACATCGAAACCGATCTGGGCCCCTCGCTTCGGCGAGGGGCCTTTTTCTTTGAAGCCCATACGACTGTCATTCCGGCCGAAGCCGCAGGCGTAGAGCCGGGACCGCCACAGGCGCCCCCGTTTGTGCTTCCTGCGGTCCCGGATAGCGGCTGCGCCGCTTCCGGGATGACAGTTCTGGTCAGCTCTTCGGCAGGTCCTCGAACGCCGCCACCACCTGCTGATAGACCTCGCGCTTGAACGGCACGATCAGGTCAGGCGCTTCCTCCAGCGCGCCCCAGCGCCAGGCGTCGAACTCCGGCTCGCCGTGGGCGGTCAGGTCGAACTCGCTGTCCTCGCCGGTGAAGCGGAAGGCGAACCAGACCTGCTTCTGGCCCTTGAAGCCCTTCCAGGCCTTCGGCCCGCCCATGCCCTCGGGGAAGTCGTAGACGATCCAGCCGCCGGTCCGACCCAGCAGCTCGACCGATCGTACGCCGGTCTCCTCCTGCAGTTCGCGCAGGGCGGCGACCTCCAGGTTCTCGTCCTCGTCGACGCCGCCTTGCGGGAACTGCCAGTTCCATGGCTCGGGCGTGTTCGCGCGGCGGCCCAGCCAGACCTGCCCGGCCGGGTTGAACAGCACCACCCCGACATTGGGACGATAGGCGGAAAGATCGATCTGGCTCATCCGTCCCGATTACGCCCCGGCGCGGCGGCCCGCCAGCCGTAACCGGGCCTTAAGCGAGGGCGGGGCAGGATGGGGCATGGATCGTCGCGCACTGATCGGCCTTGCGGCCCTGAGCACCGCCCTCGTGGCCGAGGCCGCGGAAGCCTCCGGAAAAAGCGAGGGCGGGGCAGCGCCGGCCAACGCCTACATCCCTCTGCCGACGGCCACGGCCACCATCCTGCGCCGCGACGGGCGGCGGGGGGTGATGACGGTCGAGGTCGGGGTGGATGTGGCCGACCAAACCCTGCGCCTGCGCGCCGATCAGTCCAGGCCGCGCCTCAGCGCCGCCTATAACGAGGTCGTGCGGCTGGCGGGCGAGCGGATGCTGCCGGGCGCGCCGCCGGACGTGGAGTGGCTGAGCCGGGCGCTGCAAGCCGCCACCGATCGCGTGCTGGGCAAGCCGGGGGCCAAGCTGCTGCTCGGGACCGTGATGGTGGTCTAGCGTCCACACACATCGCTCATCCCGGCCTCAGCCGAAGTCGGAGAGCCGGGACCGCCCAAGACATCGACAGTAGAAACGGCAGCACTTTCCGCGCTCCCGGATAGCGGCCGCGCCGCTTCCGGGGTGACGGAGGAGGAGGGGCCTCAGTCCTGCGTCGGGCTGGGCCGGGTGGCGTCGCCATAGGTCAGGGCCAGGAAGACATCTTCCAGACTGGGGTCCTCGGTAGCGATGTCCTTGATGGTCACGCCCGCCGCTCGCACGGCGGCCAGAACCTGCTCGACGCTGGATTCTCCGGTGCGATAGGTGACGACGAAGGCCCCGTGCGGGCGCGGCGCGACGTGGAAGCCGTTGAGCGGGGGCAGGACCTCCTGCGGCGTCTCGGGCGTCACCACCACGTTGCGGGTGTCCAGACGTTTCAGCAGCTGGCGCGTCGGCTCGCAGGCCACGACCTCGCCCCGGTTGATGATGGCGATGGTGTCGCACAGCTCCTGGGCCTCTTCGAGGTAGTGGGTGGTCAGGATGACGGTGACGCCCTCCTCGTTGATCTTGCGCACATAGTCCCACAGCTGGCGGCGCAGCTCGACGTCCACGCCCGCCGTCGGCTCGTCCAGGATCAGGACGGGCGGATTGTGCACCAGGGCCTTGGCCACCATCAGGCGGCGCTTCATGCCGCCGGACAGGGCGCGGACATAGGCGTTGGCCTTGTCCGACAGGCCCAGCGCCGCCAGCAGCTCGTCCGAGCGCCGCTCGTCGGCGGGCACGCCATAGAAGCCGGCCTGGACCTCCAGCGCCTCGCGCGGGGTGAAGAAGACGTCGGCGACGATCTCCTGCGGCACCACGCCCAGCGCCGCGCGGGCGTCGCGGGCCTCATGGTCGATGTCGCGGTCCCAGATGCGGACGCTGCCCTCGGACTTGTTCACCACCCCGGCGATGATGTTGATCAGGGTCGACTTGCCCGCGCCGTTGGGGCCCAGCAGCCCGAACATCGAGCCGCGCGGCACCGTCAGGTCGACGCCGCGCAGGGCCGTCTTGGCCGGCGACTTCTTGGTGCCCGCATAGGTCTTCTTCAGGCCCCGCACCTCGATGGCGTTGACGGGCAGGGCAGGGGTCTCGGTCATGCGGGGGTTCACTCGGAGGGCGGAAGCGTGCGGCATAGGTAGGGGGCCAAGGCGCGTTCGCCAAGGCGCAGTTCGGGCCGTTTCGGACAAGCGTGCGTGTCTTTGTGTAAATGACGCTTGACGCGCCCCCTCATCGTGTCTAGGTTGCTTGTCATAAAGACAACCTACCTTGATGGAGAGACGCTCTTGACCGCCCTGCAAGCCCAGATGAAGAAGCCTCTGACCAAGACCCGCCTGATCGGTTTCGCCGCCCTGGGCGTCTGCGCCGTCGGCTACACCGGCATGGGTCTCGCCCTGCTGGGGGGCAAGCTGGACTATCTGGACATGACCCATGCGGCCCTGCTGGCGGCGGTCGCGGCTCTGATCGGCGAGATCGGCCTGTGGGTCGGCGCCGGCTGCCTGGGCCTGACCCTGTTCAAGAAGCGCAAGGCCATGCTGGACAGGCTGTTCCGTCGCCAGCCGCGCCCTTCCGAAGTTTGACCCCCATTGTTTGACCAAAGGGTCCGGTCCTTCTAGGAACGGCGCGAGCCTTTCCAGACTGGACCGGACCCCATGCCTCCCCGCCATACCGACGCCGTCATCCCCGCCCCCGAAGAGATCGTCGTGCCGACGAAGCGCGTCGCCTGCGACGGCGGCGGCGTTCTCGGCCACCCGCTGGTATACTTGGAGATGGGCGAGGACGATTTCGTCGAGTGCGGCTACTGCGATCGTCGCTTCATCCTGTCGGCCCATGCACATCCCGAGAATGAGTACCTGGACCCGGCGGCCCGCCCGCCCGAGGCCCACTGAGCCATGCGCTATCTGCACACCATGGTCCGCGTGAAGGACCTGGAGGCTTCGCTGCATTTCTATCGTGACCTGCTGGGTCTGGTGCAGACGCGCCGCATGGACAGCGAGGCCGGGCGCTTCAGCCTGATCTATCTGGCCGCGCCGCAAGACACGGCGCGCGCCGAGGCCGAGAAGTCGCCCGAGGTCGAGCTGACCTTCAACTGGGATCCCGAGGACTATCAGGGCGGCCGCAACTTCGGCCACCTGGCCTTCGAGGTCGAGGACATCTACGCCGCCTGCCGGCGCCTGATGGACGGCGGGGTGACGATCAATCGTCCGCCGCGCGACGGCCACATGGCCTTCGTCCGCTCGCCCGACGGCGTTTCGGTCGAGTTGCTGCAGGCCGGCGAGCGCCTGGCCCCGGCCGAGCCCTGGGCCTCCATGCCCAACGTCGGAGCCTGGTGATTTGACGACCGCGCGCCTGATCTCGCTGTTCGCGGCGACCGCCGTCCTGGCCGGTTGCGCCTCCGTGACCGAGACCAATCCGGCGCGGACGGCCACCGACATGCTGCTGGTCAACCGCGCCGCGGACCGAGCGGTCGAGGGCCTGACCCTGCCCATTCCTCAGGGCGCGCGGGTCTTCGTCGACGAGACCTATTTCCAGGCCGAGAACGCCCGCTATGCGCTGAGCGCCATTCGCGCCGCCCTGTCCGATGCGGGCTACGCCATCAGCCGTGACCGCGACAGCGCCGACGCCATCTTCGAGGTCCGCGCCGGCGCCCTGTCGCTGGAGCAGATGCGCCGGGTCTTCGGCATTCCCGACATGCGGGTGCCGATCAACGAGACCCTGAACGTCGTCTCCATTCCCGAGCTGTCGATCTATTCCAACCGCGACCGCATGGGCGTGGCCGAGTTTTCCGGCTTCCTCTACGACGGCCGCACAGGCCTGCCGCTGGGCGCGGTCACGCCGATGATCGGCCAGTACAAGATCCGCAGCCACAAGGCCTTCATGGTCGTGACCTGGGGCCAGCAGCTGGCCCAGCCGGGCGAGCGCGATCCGGGCTCCAGTTGGAAAGAGTTCTGAGACTTTCGTCCGTCTGCTGAAACGAGACAGGGGCGACGGGCCGTGTTAGGGCGCGGGTGAGCATAAGTCCGTCCTCTCGTCGTCGTCGCCAAAGAGCCGCCCTTGTCCTTCTTTCACGCCGGTCCCGCGCCGAAAGGCTTCGGCTCTCGCCCCGGCGCTCTGCGCGACGGCCTGGGCCTGCAGGCGGGCATGAAGGTCGGCTTGTTCGGCGGCTCCTTCAATCCGGCCCACGACGGCCACGCCCATGTGGCCGAGACGGCGATGCGGCGGCTGGGGCTGGACCGGGTGGTGTGGCTGGTCTCGCCGCAGAACCCGTTGAAGTCGAACCACGAGACCGCCCCCCTGCTTGAGCGCATGGCCTCGGCCCGGTCGGTCGCCGACACGGTCGGCCCGGCCATGATCGTTTCCGACTTCGAGACCCGGGCCGGGACGCAATGGACCGTCGACACCGTACGCGCGCTCAAGGCCCGCTATCCCGGGGTGCAGTTCGTCTGGCTGATGGGGTCGGACAACCTGGCCAGCTTCCACCGGTGGCGGGGCTGGACCGATATCATGCGCCTGATGCCGGTGGCGGTGATCGCCCGGCCAGGCAGCCAGTTGGACAGCCGCACCGCCCCCGCCGCCGCCCGCTTCGCCCGGTTCCGCATTCCCGCGGCCCAGGCCGGCCTGCTGGCCAGCCTGGCGGCGCCCGCCTGGACCTATCTGACGGCGCCGCTGAATCCCCGCTCATCCTCGGCGATTCGCGCCGCCGGGGCGCGGGCGCCCGCCGAAGGGTGACGTTTCCGGCGGGACGTGCTAGGTTGCACCTTTAGTAATCTCCCCTGGAGCCCTCCGCTGACCCCCTCGCCCGCGCACGACGCGCAAGACGCCGCCGTTTCCAACGCGGCCCATGAAATGGACCCGATGGATTCCGTCCATTCCGAAGACGGTCAGGCCGAAGGCCCCAGTACCGGCGATCAAGCCCCGCTTCCGGTCGGCCTGACCGAGCTGGAACGCGCCATCATCGCCAAGCTCGATGAAGACAAGGCCCAGGACATGGTCCTGATCGACCTGCGTGGCAAAAGCCCGATGTCCGACGCCATGATCGTGGCTTCGGGCCGGTCGCACCGTCACGTCGGCGCCCTGGCCGACCACCTGCTGCGCCTGTTCAAGGATCTGGGCCTGGGCAAGGTCAAGGTCGAGGGTCTGCCGCACTGCGACTGGGTGCTGCTGGATGCGGGCGACGTCATCGTCCACCTGTTCCGCCCCGAAGTGCGCACCTTCTACAATATCGAGAAGATCTGGGCGATCGACAGCGCCCACCGCGGCGCCGGCGCCGCCTGATCCCCGGACCGAGCTGACCCCATGAAGCTGGCGATCGCGGCCATCGGCAAGCCGGGCCGCGGTCCCGAGGCCGCTCTGGCTGACGACTACGCCCGGCGGGCGACCCTGGCGGGTCGGCCGCTGGGCTTAGGTCCGCTGGAACTTCTGGATATCGAACCCCGCACGTCCGGCAAGGCCCCCGAGGCCGAGCTGATCCTGGCCGCCGCCGAGGGCGCG
>NZ_DASWXW010000185.1:0-10259 GCF_036405315.1 Brevundimonas sp.
GGTGGACGCCATCCTGACCCCGTCGACCCCGACGGCGGCGTTCAAGCTGGGCGACAAGCAGATCGACCCGCTGACCATGTACCTGAACGACGTCTTCACGGTGACGACCAACCTGGCCGGTCTGCCGGGCATCTCGGTGCCTGCGGGTCTGAGCAGCGACGGTCTGCCGCTGGGTCTTCAGGTCATCGGCAAGGCCCTTGATGAGGCGACCGTCTTCCAGGTCGCGGCCGCACTGGAAGACTCCGCCGGTTTCGTCGCCAAACCGGCCAAGTGGTGGTGAGCATGTCTGACAACAAAACACTGATCAAAGGTCGCACCGGCGACTGGGAAATCGTCATGGGGCTGGAAATCCACGCCCAGGTGGCGTCGAAGGCCAAGCTGTTCTCGGGCGCCGCTGTCGGTTTCGGCGCCGGGCCGAACGAGCAGGTGTCGCTGGTCGACGCCGGCTTCCCCGGCATGCTGCCGACCCTGAACAAGCACTGCGTCGAGCAGGCGGTGAAGTCGGGTCTGGGCCTGAAGGCGCAGATCAATCTGAAGAGCCAGTTCGACCGCAAGAACTACTTCTATCCCGACCTGCCGACCGGCTATCAGATCAGCCAGCTGTATCACCCCATCGTGGGCGAGGGCGTGGTCGAGGTGGAGGCCGAGGACGGCAGCTTCTTCAACGTGGGCATCGAGCGCCTGCACCTGGAGCAGGACGCGGGCAAGCTGATCCACGACCTGTCGCCGACGGAATCCTACGTCGACCTGAACCGGGCGGGCACGGCGCTGATGGAGATCGTCTCGCGTCCAGACATCCGCACGCCGGAAGAGGCGGTCGCCTACGTCAAGAAGATCCGCACCATCTTGATCTATCTCGGCACCTGCGACGGCGACATGGACAAGGGCAACCTGCGCGCCGACGTCAACGTCTCGGTCTGCCGCGCCGGCAACTACGCCAAGTTCAAGGAAACCGGCGACTTCGGCTTCCTGGGCACGCGCTGCGAGATCAAGAACGTCAACAGCTTCCGCTTCATTTCTCAGGCGATCAATTACGAGGCGCGTCGCCAGATCGAGATCCTTGAGGACGGGGGGTCGATCATTCAGGAAACCCGTCTGTACGATCCGACGGCGGGCGAAACGCGCTCGATGCGGTCCAAGGAAGAGGCGATGGACTATCGCTACTTCCCCGACCCCGACCTGCTGCCGCTGGAGCTGGAACAGGCCTGGATCGACGCGATCAAGGCTGACCTGCCGGAACTGCCGGACGAGAAGCGCCGTCGTCTGATGGCCGACTATGGCCTGTCGCAATACGACGCTGTGGTGCTGATCTCGGAGCAGGCCAAGGCCGATTACTTCGAGGCGGCTGCGAAGGGCCGCGACGCCAAGCTGGTCTCCAACTGGGTGACGAACGAGGTCTCCGCGCGTCTGGCCGCCGACGGCAAGGACTTCAGCGAGAATCCGCTGCCGGCCGCGCACGTCGCCCAGCTGGTCGAACTGATCGAGACCGACGTCATCTCGTCCAAGATCGCCAAGGAGGTCTTCGACTACGTGTGGAACGGCGAAGGCAGCCCCGCCGAGGTGGTCGAGAAGCACGGCCTGAAGCAGGTGACGGACACCGGCGCCATCGAGAAGGCCGTCGACGAGATCATCGCAGCCAACCCGGACAAGGCCGCCGCCGTGGCCGAGAAGCCCCAGGCCCTCGGCTGGTTCGTCGGTCAGGTCATGAAGGCCACGGGCGGCAAGGCCAACCCCGCGGCGGTCAATGATATCTTGAAGGTCAAGCTGGGCTTGTAGGGCGCAGCCTTCTGATCGCAGACCAATAGAAAAGGCCCCGGAGATCGCTCTCCGGGACCTCTTTTGTTTCGACATTGGCTACCAGTTCCAGGCGTCGCGGATGACCTCGATGATGTAGCCGTCATACTCGTCGATCAGATAGATCGAGTTGTCGACATAGACCCAGCGGGTCCCCGGAGGCGGATAGCCAAGGCCATAGGTCCGCCAGTCGTTGACCTGATAGCGCCAGAAGATGTCCGGCAGGTACTGGCCGACGTAGTACTGACGGTTCCAATAGCTGCGCGGCACGCTGTAGTAGCCATAGCCCGGCGCGAAATAAAAGCCGAGCCGCACGCCGTTCCAGCCCCGGAAGCGTCGGTCGTAACGCCACCAGTCGTCGTGGTTGCGGCGGTTCCAGTCGCGCCGCCACTGATCGCGGTTCCAGCGATTGTGGAAGTCGCGATAGTCGCGGTCGTTGTTCCAGTTCGGCCGGTCAGGTCGATCGGGGCGATGCGGCCGATCCGGACGGCTCGGCTGATCAGGACGGTTCGGTCGATCGGGGCGATAGTCGCCGCCGGGCCGGTTGGGCCAGTTTTGATTGGGGCGGTCGGGACGGCCCTGCCATTGACCGCCGGGACGATCGGGTCTGTCGGGACGGTTCGGCCGGCCTTCGTCGGCGCCGTCCGGCCGGTTGGGACGATCGGGACGATCGGGACGGTTCGGGCGTTGGTCGTCGCCCTGCCAGTCAGGGCGGTTGGGACGGTCTGGTCGATCGGGGCGGTCCGGACGTTGAACGTCGGGGCGCGGCTGCGGGCTTTCGATCCGCGGCGCGTCACGCCGTTGCTGGGGCGTGGAGCCTCTGTCGCCGCGTTCAGCCCGACGCTGGGCGCGATCGGGGCCGGGCGAGTTCTCCGTTTGAGCCTGCTGGTCCTGCGCCAGGGAGGCCATGGGGGCCGCCGCCGAGAGGACGAAGCTGGCGATGGCTGTGAACACCATCAGGGAACGTTTCATGGTCTTGTTCCTCGCACGCCGACAGCGGCGGCTTGGTCGGAATTTGAGGCCGTCGCCATGAACCGAGGCTGAACGTCGGTAGATGGAAATCTGCAGCCTTTCATGAGCGCGCGCTCATGAAAAAAAGCCCCCGCAAAGTCGAACTCTGCGGGGGCTCCAGATGGGACGGCTTGGGGCTAGTAGATATCGTGCAGCACGCTGGCGATCAGCCCGCTGGCGAGGGCGATCAACAGAATGTCGTTGCCGGCGTAGACGTAACGATAGCCGCGCGGCGCCGGGCGTAGGCCGTAATAATAGGGGTCTTCCACATAGTAGCTGCGGTAGGCTGAAGGCAGATAGGCGCCTTGACGCCAACGATAGCCGTAATAGCGCGGTTCGACCCGATAATAGCCGTGGCCCGGCGCATACCAGTAGCCGTGGCGAGCGCCGCGATAGTCACGGAAATCCGAGCGATTTCGCCACCAGTCGCGATTGTTCCGGTCCCAGCGGTCATGGCGACGCTCCCGGTGATAGTCGTGACGATCATCCCGACGATCCTGACGCCATTCGCGACGATCGTCTCGCCGATCCTGGCGCCACTCACGACGATCCTCGCGGTCGTCACGACGGTCATCATGACGATCCTGACGCCATTCGCGACGGTCATGGCGGTCCTGGGCCTGGGCGGCCAACGGCGCGGCCGTTGTGGTCAGCGCCAGGGCGACGATGGCGGCCTTGGTCAGGCGGTTCATCTTGCGTCTCCTTGGTCAGGGCGCCGAGTGAATTGCGGACGGCCCGTTGAAACAGGCGGTCAAGGTCGACCCCGGCCGATGAACTCGTCCTGAACGGCGATGTCAGGTTTTGATCCGCATGTTTCAACGCCGCTTGGGCGTTAACTCTAATTTCAAACCGGCGGTATTTGAATGAGGCTCGAAAGGCAGGGTCAGAACGACCAACGCCCGGAGGACTGGTTATGACCGCGCATGAAACCGCGCCTGAGGCTATCGAAACGGCGGCCCTGCCGCTTCCGACCGTCGACATGGACGGTGACGCCCTGTTCCGGCTGGGGTTGGCCTATTCGGCCGGGCTGGACGGCTGTCCCATCGATCGCGTCTCTGCCCACATGATCTTCAACCTGGCGGCCATGAAGGGCTCGATCGAGGCGCGCATCTATCGCCGCGAGATGAGCCAGGAAATGGAGCACGACGAGATCGCTGAGGCCCAGCGCGCCGCGCGCCGCTGGATTGACGCCGGCTCGACCACGCTCGCCGCCTGAACTCGCGGCGAACGGCTGGACCGGGCGGCGAGGTCGGGCTATTGACCCGGCCAAGACACGTCGCCGAAGGATTCCGCCCATGCTCGCTCGCATCTATCGCCCGGCCAAGACCGCGATGCAGTCGGGCAAGGCCAAGACCAACGACTGGCGTCTGGAGTTCGAGCCGGCCTCGGCCCGCACCCAGGACCCGCTGACGGGCTGGACCAGCACCACCGACATGAACGGCCAGGTGCGGCTGACCTTCGAGACCAAGGAAGAGGCTGTCGAGTACGCCGAACGCCACGGCATCGCCTTCCGGCTGCATGAGCCGCAGGAAGCCCCGGTCATCCTCAAGGCCTACGCCGACAATTTCGCCACCAACCGCAAGCAGTCCTGGACGCATTAAGTCCGGTTGCCGCTGCGGCCTCGGCCGAACGCGCCCTTAGCTCAACCGGATAGAGCACCCGCCTTCTAAGCGGACGGTTGCAGGTTCGAGTCCTGCAGGGCGCGCCATGCTTTCAGCCCCTTTTCCAGGTCCGCAATCAGGTCGGCGGGATCCTCCAGGCCGATATGCAGTCGCAGAAGCTGACCTTCTAGCGTCGGCGTGTGACGGCGATAGGCCAGTTGGGGCGTCTCGTGGGTGATCAGGCTCTCGAAGCCGCCCCAGGAGTAGCCCATGCCGAACAGGGACAGGGCGCGCATCAGAGCGTGCGCTGCCGGCTTATCGCCGCCCTTCATCACCACGCCCATCAGTGACGCCGCGCCAGAATAGTCGCGGCGCCACAGGTCATGTCCGATCGAGCCGGGCAGGGGCGGATAGAGGACGCGCGCCACCTCCGGCCTCTGTTCCAGCCATTCGGCGACGGTCAGCGCCGACCGGGCTTGTTCGGCATAACGCAGCGGCAGGGTTCGTAGGCCGCGCAGGGCCAGCCAGGCATCGTCGGGCGACACGTGCCAGCCCATGTCCTCGATGGTTTCGGCAATGACGCGACCGATCTGGCGGTCGCGGACGGCGACAGCGCCCATCAGCAGATCCGAATGGCCGGCCGCGTATTTGGTGAGGGCCTGGACGCTGACGTCGACGCCGTGGTCGAGCGGGCGGAATGACAGTCCCGCCGCCCAAGTGCTGTCCATGACGGTCAGCACGCCGCGCTCGCGACAGGCCCTGGCCAGGGCGGGAGCGTCGACGACCTCGAACGTCAGCGACGCCGGCGCCTCGATCAGCAATAAACGGGTGCGTTCGCCGAGCGCCGCCAGAATGTCTGCGGTCGAGGCCTCGGCGGGATGAAAGCGGGTCGTCACGCCGCGCCCCGCCAGGTGTCGAGTCAGAAAACGTCGGGTCGGACCATAGACGGCGTCCGTCGTCAGAATCTCGTCGCCGGGCCGGAGCAGGGCGCTGAGCGGCACGGTGACGGCGGCCAGGCCCGAGGGCAGCAGGAAGGCGTCCTCGGCGCCCTCCAGATCAGCCAGAGCCGCGCGCAGCTCTCTCGCTGCGCTGGTGCCGTCCAGGCCGTAGACGGGGCCGTCCGTCGCATCCTGCATGGCCGCCGGATCGTCGCTGAGCATGGTCGAGGCGCGTTCCAGCGGAGGATTGACCGCCCGTCGCCCCTGACCTCGGCGCGTGGCCGACGCAATCAGGCGGGTGCGGTCGGAAAGACGAGGCATGAAAGCTCCAGCGGGTTGCGGTTCCGCGCCTAGAGGGCTCTAAAGTCTGTCGGGGCGCAAGTTGGCGAGGGTGATCGAATGAGGGCGTCGAGGATAGCGACGGGAGCGGCGATAGCCTTCGCGGTGGCGATGGGTGGTTGCGAGCGGCGCACCGAGACCCCTCCGGCCGATGTGAACGAGGCCCTTCCAGCAAAGACCACGACCCTGCCGACAAGCACCGAAAGCCCGACGCTGGCGGCGATCAAGAAGCGCGGCCGGCTGAACTGCGGGGTGCATCAGGGCCTGGTCGGTTTCGCCTTCACGGACAATCGCGGCGCCTGGCGTGGCTTCGACGTGGATTTCTGCCGGGCGACGGCGGCGGCCATATTCGGCGACCCCGATGCGGTGCGCTTCGTTCCCTTGACGGCCGAGCAGCGTTTCGAGGCTCTGCGCGACGGGCGGATCGACGTGTTGTGGCGCAACACGTCGTGGACCATGGGCCGCGACACCGGCGGCGAGCTCAGCTTCGCCGGCGTCAACTATTACGACGGGCAAGGCTTCCTGGTGCGCCGCGCACTCAACCTCAGCAGCGCCTCGGAACTGAACGGCGCGCGCGTTTGCGTTCAGGCGGGTTCTACGACGGAGTTGAACGTCGAGGACTATTTCAGAACCCGCGGCATCGAATACCGCCCGGTCGTGGTGAAGACCGAGGAGGAGGCGCGACAGGCCTATGCCCGAGAGGCGTGCGACGCCTTCACCGCTGACATCTCCGCTCTGGCGGCGGCGCGGACGACCCTGCCCAACCCGCAGCAGCACGTCATCCTGCCGGACGTAATCTCGAAAGAGCCCTTGGGGCCGGTCGTGCGTCGGGGGGACGATCAGTGGACGGCGGTGATCCGCTGGACCTTGAACGCGCTGATCCTGGGCGAGGAGTTGGGCGTGACCAAAGCCAATGTCGCGGCGCTGGAGCGAGACAGTCAGGACTCGCGTGTTCGTCGCCTGCTGGGCGAAGAAGGCGAGTTCGGGCCTTCGTTGGGCCTGCCGCGCACCTGGGCGCGCGACGCGATCGCCGCCAGCGGAAATTACGGCGAGATCTTCGAGCGGAACCTTGGCCAGCAATCGGCGCTGAATCTGGCCAGGGGGCTGAATGCGCAATGGAGCGCGCGGCCCAGCGGCCTGATCTACGGCCTGCCGATCCGGTAGGGCGTAGCCCAACGGAGAATGGAAGGCGTATGGTTTCAGCGAGCAAACGCGGCCTTCCCCTTCATAGGCTGATGCTGATCGGCTTCCTCGTGGGGCTTGGCGCGGGCCTGATCGTCAACCTGACCGTCGGCGGCGACGCGCCCTGGGTTCAGGGGCTGACCGCCAGCATCACCGGCCCGATCGGGCAAATATTCCTACGTCTTCTGTTCATGCTGGTGCTGCCGCTGCTGTTTTCGGCGCTGGTGATCGGCGTGGCCGAAATGGGCGACCTGAAGACCTTGGGGCGGGCGGGGATCAAGAGCCTGGTCTTCACGGTCTTCATTTCGACCATCGCGGTCCTGATCGGTCTGGCCATGGTCAACATCTTCCGTCCCGGCGACGGGGTTGATCCGGCTCTGGCCCAGCAACTGCTGGAACAGGGCCGCGGCGGGGCCGCCTCCATCATCGGCAGCGCGCCTGGATCCGTGAAGGCGGGGGATTTCTTCCTCGACCTGGTGCCGACCAATGTCTTCACCGCCGCCGCCGAGAACCAGATCCTGCCGGTCATGGTCTTCGCGCTCTTCTTCGGCGTCGGCCTGGTGATGACCCGGAGCCCTGCGACGGAGCGGCTGCAGCAGGCAATCGAGGGGCTGTTCGAGGTGATGATGAAGTTGATCAACATTGTCATCCGACTGGCGCCCATCGCTATCGCCTGTCTAATGTTCAACCTTGCGGCTCTGTTCGGCTGGGACCTGCTGGTGCGCCTGGCGGCCTTCGTCGGCGTCGCCGTGGGAGCGATGGCGATCCATATGTTCGTCGTCTATCCGATCTGCGTCGCGACCCTGGGCGGGATGTCGCCGGTGAAGTTCTTCCGTGACATTCGCGAGGCCATGGTGGTGTCCTTTTCGACCGCCTCGTCCAACGCCAGCTTGCCGGTGTCGCTGCGGGTAGCCGAACAGAACCTGGGCCTGCCGCGCAAGATCGCCCGTTTCGTCCTGACGGTCGGGGCCACGGCCAACCAGAACGGCACGGCCCTGTTCGAGGGCGTGACCGTGCTGTTCCTGGCGCAGTTCTTCGGCGTGGACCTGAGTCTGGGTCAGCAGTTCGTGGTCATGCTGGTCTGCATCCTGGGCGGGGTCGGCACGGCGGGCGTGCCGGCGGGGTCGCTGCCGGTCATCGCCATGATCCTGGCCATGGTGGGCGTGCCGCCGGAAGGGATCGGCCTGATCCTTGGCGTCGATCGCTTCCTGGACATGTGCCGCACCACGCTGAACGTGACCGGCGATCTGGTCGTCGCTGTGGTGGTGTCGCGCGGCGAGGAAGATGCGGATGCGGCGACGCCCGCGGTCTCCGTGGCTGCTAGAGCGCCCTAGCCGACTTCTACCGACGTGTCTTCGCGTGCGCCCCATTCGGCCCATGAGCCGTCATAGAGCCGCGACGACCGGCCCAGTTCGGCCAGGCCGAGGGTCAGGATGGCGGCGGTCACGCCGGACCCGCAACTGGTGATGACGGGGCGGTCCGGATCCACCCCGGCGTCGCGAAAGGCGGCGACCAGCCCGGCGCCGCGCTTCATTGTGCCATCCGCGTTCAGAAGTTGGCCGAAGGGCAGGTTCAGCGCGCCGGGCATATGGCCTGAGCGCACGCCTGCGCGTGGTTCGGCGGCTTCCCCTCGAAAACGCGGCGCGCCTCGGGCGTCCACGACCTGAGCCTTGCCGCCCAACGCCTGACGGACCTGATCCAGATCGACGACGTTCGTGGCGGCGAAGGCGGGTCGGAAGGTCGAAGCGTCTCTGGCGGCGATACCGCCATGCTCCAGAGGCCGGCCCTCGGCGCGCCATTTCGGCAGGCCGCCGTCCAGCACGCGCACCCGCGTCGCGCCCATGATCCGCAACGTCCACCAGACCCGCGCCGCCGAGAACAGACCTTGGGCGTCATAGACGACGATGTCGTCGCTGTCGGACACGCCCAGCGCGCCCATGGCCTCGGCGAAGGCCTCCGGCGTCGGCAGCATGTGCGGGTAGGGGCTGCCCTGATCGGATATCGCCTCCAGATCAAAGAAGACGGCGCCGGGCAGCCGCTCCGCCTCGAAGTCTGCTCGGGCGTCGCGTCCGTCCAACCACCAGCTAGCGTCGATGATCCGCAGGTCGGGCGCGCCGAGGCGGGCGGCCAAGGCCGAGGTAGAGATGAGCGGGCTGTCTGAAGGCGTATGCATGACGCCACGATAACACAGGCTATTCAGTCGTGTGGTCAGGCGCTGAGTCGCCCTGTAGGTTGCGAAGCCGAGGGTTCGACGCCACCTGTCGGACGCAAAGTTGCGGCACAGACCCGCAACCTGATCGATTCAAACAGCTGAAAGCGCCGCCGTGAACCGTCCCAACGCCGTCATCGAACTGTCCGCTGGCCTCAAGAAGCCCGTCGTGATCGGCGGCGGCCGTCGTATCGTCTTCATCGCCGGCCCCTGCCAGATGGAAAGCCGCCAGCACGCGCTGGAGATGGCTCATCAGCTGAAGGAAATCAGCGACAGGCTGAACGTCGGCGTCATCTACAAGACCAGCTTCGACAAGGCGAACCGCACCAGCGCGACCGCCGCGCGCGGCATCGGCCTGAAGGACGCCCTGCCGATCTTCGCCGAAATCCGTGAAGTCACCGGCCTGCCGACCCTGACCGATGTCCACTCTGAAGCCCAGTGCGCGGGCGTGGCCGAGGCCGTGGACGTGCTGCAGATCCCGGCCTTCCTGTCACGTCAGACCGACCTGCTGCTGGCCGCCGCAGCCACGGGCAAGGCGATCAACATCAAGAAGGGTCAGTTCCTGGCTCCCTGGGACATGAAGAACGTCATCGCCAAGGTGGTCGGCGCGGGCAACCCGAACGTCATGGCCTGCGAGCGCGGCGCCAGCTTCGGCTACAACACCCTGGTCAGCGATATGCGCTCGCTGCCGATCATGCGCGAGATCGGCTGCCCCGTCGTCTTTGACGCGACCCACAGCGTGCAGCAGCCGGGCGGTCAGGGCACATCCTCGGGCGGTCAACGCGAGTTCGTCCCGGTGCTGGCGCGCGCCGCCGTGGCCGTCGGCGTCGACGCCGTCTTCCTGGAAACGCACGAAGACCCCGACAACGCCCCGTCGGATGGCCCCAACATGGTGCCGCTGGACCAGTTCGAGGCCCTGGCCGCAGACCTGATCGCCTTCGACGACCTGGCCATCAAGGTCGGCGCCAAGGCGCCGATGGCGAACCTGGCCTGAATCCGGTAGTTCGGCGTCATGGCTGAACGATCACTTGATTTGGGCGCGCTGCAGGGTCTGCTGGCGCAGGTGCATGAGCTGAAGGTCGCCTGCGTCGGCGACCTGATGCTGGACCGCTATGTCTATGGCGAGGTCAGCCGCATCTCGCCCGAGGCGCCGATCCCGGTCCTGCGCGCGCGCCGCACCGTGGC
>NZ_DASWXW010000186.1:0-6537 GCF_036405315.1 Brevundimonas sp.
ATCGTCTTCGAACCCTTCTTCCTTCGCACACCGCCTTGCCGCGGGATGGAGCAGCCCGGTAGCTCGTCAGGCTCATAACCTGAAGGTCGCAGGTTCAAATCCTGCTCCCGCACCCAAATACTCAAAAGCCCCGTAGCTCCATGCTGCGGGGCTTTCTGCTGGCCTGAGCATTGGGGAACCGCCAGGTTTTGCCGGCGACACTGTGATCGACCGTTCGCAGCTCAGTCGCCGAGCGAGAACCAGAGACAGGATGTTCGGCTGGGCGGCGGCGTCCGGGAACCAGGCGCCGAGGCTGTCGCCGTCGAATGCGGCGGCCCAGACGGGATCGCCCGTCATCATGTCGTGCCCCAGCCGGGCGACCTGATCGAGGTCAGGCCGCCAGCCGCGCCCTCGCCTCGGTCGGCAGTGCGAAGGACCACCGGTGAACGCCGTCGTCGATTTCTATAATGCGATCAGCCTTCGCTACGTGCTTCTGATCGCCGGATTGATGCGTCTCAGTCCGTCCCTGCCGGCGAGCAGCCTTCCGCTGCAGCGCGCGGACTGATCGACCGACCGTCACAAATTGAAGCCAAGCCTGATTTGAGCCGGCCGTCGTGCCGGGCCTCACTGAGGCGATATTCTGGAGCAGAAGCATGGTGCTGTTTTCGGGCCTTTCGGCCTTTCCCATCACTCCGATGACATCCGATGGCGCGGTCATCGCACCTGACGTTCAGCGGCTGGTCCGGCGCATCGAGGCGGGCGGGGCGGATTCTGTCGGCCTGCTTGGCAGCACCGGGACCTATATGTTCCTCAACCGCGACCAACGGCGACGCACCGTGGCGGCGGCTGTCGAAGCCGTCGCCTCGATCCCGATCATCGTCGGCGTCGGCGCCATGCGGACTGACGAGGCCCAGGCCCTGGCGCGCGACGCGGCCGGGGAGGGGGCGTCCGGCCTGCTCCTGGCGCCGGTCAGCTATACGCCGCTGACGGAGGGGGAGGTCTTTCAGCACTTCCTCGCCGTGGCCTCGGCCACCGACCTGCCGTTGTGCATCTACAGCAACCCCGGCACGACTCGCTTCACCTTCAGGCCGGAACTGGTCGCGCGTCTGGCGGCGATCCCGACCGTGGCCGCGATCAAGTTGCCGCTGCCGGCGTCCGGCGACATCGCCGCCGACCTGGCGGCTTTACGGCAGGCGGCGCCGGGTCTGTCCATCGGCTACAGCGGCGACTGGGGCTGCAAGGCGGCGCTGCTGGCGGGCGCCGACTGCTGGTACAGCGTGGCCGGCGGGCTGTTTCCCGAACAGGCTGCGGCGCTAGCGGCGGCGGCCATCAGGGGCGATCGCGAGGAAGCGGAACGATGCGAGGCTGTATTCGCCGGCCTGTGGGACCTGTTCCGAGCGCACGGCAGTCTTCGGCTGATGTATGCAGCAGCGCAGATGCTGGAGTTGACGGAGGCGTCGCCGCCGAAGCCGTTGCAGGGACCCGATGAGGGGCTGAAGGCCAGTCTCTCGAAGGCTTTGCCGCGCTAGGTCGGCCGAGGCCAAGCGCCTGCTTTCAACCGAAAGGCAGCTGTCGCGCTGTGGCGAAGGAGACGCTCGCCAGAGGCTGGCGTCATCGAGCGCCTGGTGCGCAGGGATCTCCGCCGGGCTTAACCCCGACGCCTCAAGATCCGCAGCGGGCGGCTTAATCCGGATAGGGCGCCTCAGGCCGTCCTCGTCAGGCGGCCGGTCAACCCATGATCTTCCAGACCCGCCCGACCGGTCTCGAGGTCAGGATCAGCGAGCCTATCGGCCTCGGCCGCTGTCGATGAAGATCTTCACCGAGGCGGCGTTGCGGCCCTGGCCGCGGGCGCCGTCGCAGGCGATCGTCTGGATATAGGAGGTGAGGCTGTTGGGGGCGATGTCCTCCCATTCGGCCGTCGCGTTCTCGATGCGGTCGATTTCCGCGCCGTCGGGACCGTATTCCAGTTCCAGCACGACGCGGGACTGCTTGGCGGCGCAGCGAAGGGCGATATCTTCTTGGGTGTGGCTGTAATCGCCGGCGGCGCCCTCGATCGGCACCCGGGCGATGCGGATCGTCGTGTCGTCGCCCAGCGTGCTGATGCCTCCGACGTCGGCGAGATAAACCGTGCGGGCGCTGCGCGAGAAGACGTTCCAGTCTTCCGCGGCGGCGGCGCTTCCGGCAATGCCGGCGGCGGCGGTGAAAACGAGGCTAAGGATAAAAGGCTTCATCTGAATCCTCCCCAGGATGGCCCGGATATCACACCTGAACGGATGAAATTTCAACTGGTGAAGGTCGACCAATTGTCGCGATCAGCCGTTAGCGTGGAGCCATGAAACGTCTCTTCCTGAGCCTGATCCTGCTGATTCTCCCGACCGCAGCCTGGGCGGAGCCCGCCGCCGGCTTTCAGTCCGAACGTATTGTCGTCGAGGCTCGGGGCGAGGGGCCTGACGTCATCCTGATCCCGGGGCTGGCCTCCACGTCGGCTGTCTGGGACCGAACGGCGCGGGCGCTCGAGGGCCGTTACAGGGTCCATTTGGTGACTGTGCGCGGCTTCGGCGACGTGCCGCCGTCGGCCAACGGCTCCGGCCTTGTCGGCGGCCCGACGGCGGCGGAGGTCCGACGCTATATCGTCGAACAAGGACTGAGACGGCCCGCCGTCATCGGCCATTCGATGGGCGGTCAGATCGCCCTGCGCATCGCCGCCGACGCCGGGGCGCGCGTCGGCCGGGTCATGGTGGTGGACGCCTCGCCCTTCTTTCCGTCGTTGATCAGCGCGGGGGCGACGAGCAGCGATGTCGAGCCTCTGGCGCGGCTGGCCTATCAGGGCCTGTTGCTGCTGGGGGACGAGGCCCTGCGAACCCAGGCCAGCAGTCTGGGCGTCGAGATGGGCGGGGCCAGCGACAGCCTGTTCGGCACGCTCGGCTGGCAGGGCGGCGACCGACGCACCCTGGCCCAGGGCCTTTACGAGGTGATGACGGTGGACCTGCGTTCGCGCCTGCCTTCGATCACCGCCCCTGTCACCGTCGTCTATGGCTGGAGCGCCGACGACCGCAGCCCGCGCAGCCAGATCGACGGCCTGTTCCGCGCCGGCTACCGCTCGCTGCCGCGCCCGGCCGAGTTCGAGCGCATCGAAGGGGCCGAGCACATGGTCATGATCGACCAGCCGCGCCGTTTCCAGGCGGCGGTCGAACGCTTCCTGCGCTGAGGGTTCAGTGCGGCTGAAGCCGGCGGATGGAGGCCAGCAGGGCCGCATCGTCGGTCATGTCGCCCTCAATGACATACTGGGGGCGTTGCGGTTCGTTGTTGCCGCGCGCGCGACCGCGATAGACCTTCATCGGCACGGCGATCTGGGCCAGGCCGCTGGGCAGGACGGGTTCGCGGATCTCCATGTAGACGGTGTCGGCCGAGGTCTCGCGTCCGACCTGGACGGCGCCCACGGTCTTCCACAGATCGACGGCGTCGAGGCAGGCCGAGCCGCAGCTGGCATCGGTCAGGACATAGACCCGGCCCGCCATCAGCTGCGGCGCGGGCGGCGGCGGGGCGGCGTCGGCCGGGTCTTCGTCATTGGTGCTGCGCCAATAGACCTGGCCGGCGGCCTGGGCGGCCTTCATGCCGTTGACGGCGTTTTCGGCCCAGGCGATCAACTCGGGCTGGCCGTTCGTGGCGCGCAGCTTGTCCAGGAAGGCGGAGATTTCGGCGATGTTGCCGTCCGAGGCGCGCCAGTCGACGGACTCGATCGCCGGTTCGGGGTGGGCGGTCATCCAGTCGTCGCCCCATAGGACCTGGGCCATCAGCTGGCTCCAGTGCGAGGAGCCGCCGCCGTTGCCGCGCAGGTCCAGCACCACATAGGGGGCGGCGCGCAGGGCGTCCTGCTTGGTCTTCATGTCGGCGATCAGGGCGGTCAGCTTGGGATGGATGTCGCCGTTCGGGTCGCTGTTGAACGAGGGGGTCGAGATCCAGAAGCCGCCGTCGTCGAAGTGCTTCAGGGCGAAGTCGGGCCTGGCGCTCGGCATCAGCTTGGTGCGGCGATCGCTTAGATCGTCGGGCGTCGCGCGCCAGTCGAGGGCGTAGGTCCTGGTCGCGCCGTCCGCCTCGAAACGGCAGGCCTTCATCTCGGTTTGCCAAGGGTTTTCCGCATTCAGGAACATCCAGTCGCCGAAGCGGGTCTTGATCGCCTCCAGGAACCAGCGCCCCCGGAACTGGCCGATGCGCTGCTCCGACAGGGTGGCGGCGTTCACGCCGTCGCAGTCGATCAGTCGGGCGCCCAGCGGCGGGGCGGCGGCGTCGGCGTCATCGCGGTTCGCCACCACCTGGTCGGCGCCGCGATAGACGGTCAGGAAACCGGGCCAGCGGGTCGGGAAGCCGAAGTCCCTCTGGGTCATGCTGATCTGGACGTGGCCGTCCTCGAAGCTGGCGACATAGGCGCGCAGCGCCCACCACCAGCCGCCGGCGTCCGTGGTCGTCTTGGCCCGCTCCAGAGCCGTGGCCAGGCCTTGATCCAGACGGGCGCGGAACTGGGGATTGAGGGGATCATGCGTGCCCGGGTGGCTGTCGATCATGACGGCGTGCAAGGCCGTCGCGTCCTCGACCAGGGTCGCCGACCAGTCGCGCGGCTGAAGCATGGGCTTGGCCGCTTCGACCGCTGGGGCTTCCTGAGCGAGAGCCTGCGTCGCGCCTGTCATCGCCAGACAGGCGACGCCCGCCGTCAGAAATCGTTTCATGTCCGTTCCCCTGCTGGTGTCGGCCAAAGTGGGTGGCAGGGCGGCAGAGGGCGCGCCAGTTAAGCTTTGGTCATGGAGCGCGGATCAGGCCGCCGCGCGCAGGGCCTCCAGCAGGCCCTTGCCGTAGCGTTCCAGCTTGCCCGCGCCGACGCCGGAGATGCGGCCGAGGGCGTCGAGATTGCGCGGCTCGCTGAGGGCGATCTCGACCAGGGTCTTGTCCTGGAAGATGACATAGGGCGGGACGTGCTGCTCGGCGGCGCGGTCGCGGCGCCAGGCGCGCAGGACCTCGAAGCGGGCGCGCACGTCCGTGTCCAGGGCCTCGACGGCCAGGTTACGGCCGGCGTTGCGGCGCGGCCGTTCGGCCTCGACGACGCGGACGGGGGCTTTGCGCACCCGCACCGGGCGCTCGCCGCGATAGACGGCGCGGACGGCCTCGGGATCGCCCAGCTGGATGATGGGCTTGCCCTCGTTCGGGTCCTCGACCAGCAGGCCCTCGAACAGCAGGTGGTCGATGACGTCGCGCCAGGCGGTCAGCGACAGGTCGGCGCCGATGCCCCAGGTGGACAGGTTCGCTTCCCAGTTCTGGACGTCCTTGGTCTTGCCCAGCAGATGATCGATGACGCGGGTCCGACCGAAGCGTTCGCCGAGGCGCTGCACCGCCGCCAGGGCCTTTTGCGCCGGGACCACCGCGTCAAACGTGGTGGGCGGATCGCCGCAGATGTCGCAGACGCCGCAGGGCTGGGCGTCCTGTTCGCCGAAATAGCGTCGCACGGCCTGGGGTCGACAGGTCGCGCCGTCCAGCATGGCGAACAACTGGCGCACCTTACGCGTCTGGACCTGCTTGACCTCCTCGGCCATCGGGCGGCCTTCGAGGCGGCGCAGGGACCAGGCGATGTCGGACGAGCCATAGAGGGTGATGCCCTCGGCCGGTTCGCCGTCGCGCCCGGCGCGGCCGATCTCCTGCCAGTAGGCTTCCAGCGACCCGGGCGGATCGGCGTGGATGACGAAGCGGACGTCGGGTTTGTCCACCCCCATGCCGAAGGCGATGGTGGCGACCATGACGGCCCCGTCCTCGGCCAGAAAACGCTCCAGCCGCCGGTCGCGTTCGCGGGCGTCGAAGCCGGCGTGATAGGCGATGGCGTTGGTCCCGGCGTCGCGCAGGGTCTGCGCCACGCGCTCGCAGCCGTCGCGGCTGCCGCAATAGACCACGCCCGACTTGCCCCGGCGCTCGCGGACCAGTTCGACCACGGCGGCGTCGGTGCGGGCGCGCGAACCGTTGATCTTGCGCTCGGCCGACAGTTGCAGATTGGGGCGGGCGAAGCTGTCGACGAAGACGCGGGCCTCGCCGAGGCGCAGCGAAGCCAGGATGTCGTCGCGGGTGCGGGCGTCGGCGGTAGCGGTCACGGCGATGCGCGGCACGCCGGGGAAGATCTCGGCGAGACGACCCAGCGTGCGATAATCCGGCCGGAAGTCGTGGCCCCATTGCGAGACGCAGTGGGCCTCGTCGATGGCGATCAGGCTGAGGTCGATCTCGGACAGGCGCTCCAGCATGGAGCCGGCGGCCAGGCCTTCGGGCGAGACGTAGAGCAGGTCCAGTTCACCCGAGCGGGCGGCGCGCCAGATGGCGGAGCGCTCCTCCATCGGCACGCCGGAATCGAGGCGGGCGGCGGCCACGCCCTGCTGCTTCAGGGCCTCGACCTGATCGGTCATCAGGGCGATCAGCGGCGACACCACCAGGCCGACGCCGGGGTGCAGGATGGCGGGGATCTGATAGCAGACGCTCTTGCCGCCGCCGGTCGGCAGGACGGCCATGACGTCGCGCCCGGCCAGAACC
>NZ_DASWXW010000187.1:0-4524 GCF_036405315.1 Brevundimonas sp.
GCCCACTCCTCGGTCGCGCCGATGTATTCGATGGGGGCGTCGAACCAGACGTAGAAGACCTTGCCCTCCATGCCCGGACGCGGGCCGCCGTCGGGACCGACGACCGGCACGCCCCATTTCAGGTCGCGGGTGATGCCGCGGTCGATCAGGCCTTCGTCCAGATGCTTGTAGGCGATGGAGCGGGCCAGCGGCTGCCAGCCTTCCGAGCGGGCGTCGACCCAGGCGCGCACTTCGTCGGCCACCCTGGTCTGCAGCAGATAGAGGTGGCGGGTGTCGCGGACCTCCAGATTGCGGCTGCCCGAGACCGAGGAATAGGGATTGATCAGATCCATCGGGTCCAGCAGGCGGCCGCAGTTGTCGCACTGGTCGCCGCGCGCCTTTTCATAGGCGCAGTGCGGGCAGGTCCCCTCGACATAGCGGTCGGGCAGGAAGCGGGCGTCGTCGATCGAATAGATCATCCGGTCGACGCGCTCCTCGATCAGGCCGCGTTCCTCCAGCACCTTGGCGAAGTGCTGGGTCAGGCGCTTGTTCGGCTCATTCGAGCTGCGGCCGAAGACGTCGAACGACAGGTTGAAAGCCTCGCCGGCCTTCTTCTGAACCTGATGCTGCTCATCGCAATAGGTGCGGACATCCTGACCCGCGGCGGCGGCGGCCAGTTCGGCCGGGGTGCCGTGCTCGTCGGTGGCGCAGACATAGAGGACGTCATGCCCCTGGCCGCGCTTGAACCGCGCCCAGACATCGGCGGGCAACATGGACCCGGCCAGATTCCCAAGGTGCTTGATGCCGTTGATATAGGGCAGCGCCGAGGTGATGAGGATGCGGGCCATGGTCGTCCAGTCTGCGGGAGGAAGCAGAGGGATATAGAGGCCCGTTACGCCCGCGTCACCCCGCCGTCACGCCTCAGGCCGGAAGCCGCTTGGCGATCCGCACGAACCGCCCCGTCAGCAGCGCGCCCGAGATCAGGCTGGCCACGATGACCGACCAGACCAGGCCGTCGACGCCGATCCGGTGCGCCAGCCACCAGCCCAGCGGGATCATGATGATGCCGTAGGACAGCAGGTGCATCAGCGTCGGCCAGACCACGTCGCCCGCCGCGCGGTTGGCCTGGGCCGCGACGACCTGCTGGGCGTCGGCGACAAAGAACAGGGTCGCCAGCACCAGGGCCGGGGCCGCGATGGCCAGGATGGCCGGGTCGGTCGTATAGGCGCTGACCACCAGGGGCGCGGTCAGCCACAGGCCGACGGCGATGATGAAGGCCAGAACCGTCACCACGCCGACGCCCGCCAGGCCGCTGCGCATGACGCCGGCCTTGTCGCCCGCGCCGTAGCTGCGGCCCACCAGCACCGCCGTCGCCGACGACAGGCCCATCGGCACCATGAAGACGATGGCCGAGACGTTGATGACGACCGCCCAGCTGGCGGTCTCGGCGGCGCCCAGCTGACCGGCGAACAGGGTCATGGCGGCAAACGCCCCGACCTCGATGAAGTTGGACGACCCCGCGCCGACGCCGACCTTGACCTGCTCGCGCTCGACCGCCCTGTCGCGCTTGGGCTTGTTGAACAGGCCCCAGGCGCGGGCTTCGGGCAGGCGCAGGATGAAGACGACGAGGAAGATCGCCAGCGCCATGCGCGCGCCGAAGGTGGCCCAGGCCGAGGCCTGTGCGCCGTGCAGGCCGAGGCCCAGAATGTCGGGGACCAGCAGCAGGTTCAGGCCCAGGTTGACCGCATTGGCCACCCACATGGCGACCATGCCGGCCTTGGGCCGATGCAAGCCCTCAAGGAAGAACTGGGCCGCCACCGAAATCAGATAGGCCGGCATCGACAGGGCGAAGATCATCAGCACCGGCGAAGCGCCCTCGCCCAGCCCGTCTTCTAGCCCCATGTGATGAAGGCCGAACGGCCCCAGCGCCATCAGGGCGATCATGGAGACGACGCCGATCTGCAGCGCGTAGACCATGCCGCGACGCAGGACGGCGCCCACCTCGTCCTTGCGCCCCTCGCCCAGCAGGCGGGCGGTCATGACCTGCACCCCCATCATCAGGCCGACCGCCGTGGTCAGCACGACCGAGGACGGCGCCCAGGCCAGGGAGTGATAGGCCAGCTCGCGGCTGGCGTAGTGGCCGACGACGATGGCGTCGGTCAGGCCCATGGTCATGATGCCCAGACGCGCCAGCACGACCGGCCAGGCCAGCTTCAGCAGCTCGGACAGGGTTTCGCGGGTCTTGAAGCTGAACAGGGCCTTGGTCATCGGACGCCGCAACAGCCACGCGCGCGGGCGCGGGTCAAATGATTTTCCGACTGTTTCAGGCGCCTACCAGGCGCCCAGCTCGCGCAGTTCGCGCGCCAGGTCGTCGGGCAGGTCCGTCGCCTCGGCCACGGACAGGTCCGGCGGCACGTCCTTGTCGAAGTAGCGCCAGCCCTGGAACGGCCGCCGGGCCAGGGGCGCGGTGCGGATGACCTGGCTGTCCAGCTTGATCTCGCAGCGGCTGGCCTTGCCCTCGCCGATGGTGGTGATCTCCAGGATGCGCTGACGGCAGGTCACCGAGCCCTTCACGACCCAATAGAGCGAGCCGCCGTCCTCGATCTCGGCGGCGCGCTTGGGCGTCATGCGCGTGTGGACGATGCGCCAGTCGGAACGCGCCGCGTTCGCCTCCAGCGTCTCGACCTCGGACACGCCGACGCAAAGTTTGATCATGTGAAGAGGCATGGGCGGGACTAGGAAGCCTCACCCGCCTTGACCACGGCCAGCACCGCACCGTCCACGACCTGATCGCCGACGGCGACGTTGAACTCGACCACCACGCCGTCGAAGGGCGCAGTCAGGGCGTGCTCCATCTTCATGGCTTCCAGCACCACGATGGGCTGCCCCTTGGCCACGACGTCGCCGGCCTTGGCGGGCGCGGCGACGATCTTGCCCGGCATGGGGGCGCGCAGGCCGCCGTCGGAGGCGGAGCCGCCAGCGCCCGCCGCGGCCTTGCGGCGGCGGAATTCAATGACGTCGCCGTCGTCGAAGACCACGATCCGCTCGGCGTCAGGCGCAAAGGCGGTGACGACTTCGCCGTCGACCACGACCAGATCGGTCTCGCCATAGACGCGGGCGGTTTCGCCCTCCACGCCGACGTCAAAGCTCGACTGACGCCCGTGCCAGCCCGGCTCGCCAGCCAGGGTCACGTCGTGACGGTGGTCGCCGTGGTGCAGGGCCGTGCGCGACTGGGCCGCGCCATTCATGCGGAAGCCAAACAGGCCCGCCCGCCACGGCGCCAGTGACTTGTCCTCGACGTCAAAGGCGGCGGCGTCGGCCTCAAGCCCGATCAGGCCAGCAGCGCCGGCCAGAGCCTGCGCCGAGACAGGCGCGCCGATCAGCGCGCCCTCTTCCGCCGCGATGAAGCCCGTGTCCACGTCGCCCTCGACGAAGCGCGGGTGGTCCAGGCAGCGGGCCAGGAAGCCGGCGTTGGTGCGGACCGGCCAGACCTCGACCTCGCGGCAGGCGTTCGCCAGGCGGGCGGCGGCGGCTTCGCGGCTGTCGGCATGGACGATCAGCTTGGCGATCATGGGGTCGTAGAACTGGCTGACCTCGCCGCCCTGCTCCACGCCGGTGTCGACGCGGATATCGTCGGGAAGGACGAAGTGATCCAGCCGTCCGATGGACGGCAGGAAGCCGTGGGCCGGGTCCTCGGCATAGAGACGGGCCTCCATGGCCCAGCCCTTCATCGGAATGTCGGCCTGCGCCAACGGGATCGGTTCACCCGCCGCGACGCGCAGCTGCCATTCGACCAGGTCGACGCCGGTGATGCTCTCGGTCACAGGGTGCTCGACCTGCAGCCGGGTGTTCATCTCCATGAACCAGATGCGGTCGGCCTTCAGACCATCCGAGGCGTCGGCGATGAACTCGATGGTCCCCGCGCCTTGGTAGTTGACGGCCTTGGCGGCGCGGACGGCGGCGGCGGTGACAGCCTCGCGCGTGGCGGCGTCCATGCCGGGGGCCGGCGCTTCCTCGATCACCTTCTGGTGGCGGCGTTGCAGCGAGCAATCGCGCTCATGCAGGTGGACGACATTGCCGTGGCTGTCGCCGAAGACCTGCACCTCGATGTGGCGCGGGCGGGTGATGTAGCTCTCGATCAGCACGCGCGGATCGCCGAAGGAGGACTGCCCCTCGCGCTGCGCCGAAGCCAGACCATCGGCGAAGTCCTCAGGCCTATCGACCTTCTTCATGCCCTTGCCGCCGCCGCCGGCGACCGCCTTGATCAGGACCGGGAAGCCGATGCGGTTCGCCTCGGCGGTCAGAGTCTCGAGCGACTGGTCCTCGCCCTGATAGCCAGGGGTGACGGGCACGCCCGCCTCGATCATCAGCTTCTTGGCCGCATCCTTCAGGCCCATGGCGCGGATCGAGGACGGCTGCGGGCCGATCCAGACGATGCCCGCCGCCATGACCGCCTCGGCGAAGTCGGCGTTCTCGGACAGGAAGCCGTAGCCGGGGTGGATGGCCTCCGCCCCCGTCGCCTTGGCCGCCGCCAGCACCTTGGCC
>NZ_DASWXW010000188.1:0-11289 GCF_036405315.1 Brevundimonas sp.
CATGGACGAGCCCGAGCTGAAGATCATCGACGTCTTCATCTGCAAGCTGCGCAAGAAGCTGGCGACGGCCGCCGGCGGCAAGCACTACATCGAAACCGTCTGGGGCCGCGGCTATGTCCTGCGCGACCCGTCGGAAGGCGCCGTCAGCGTCGCCGCCTGATCGGGTCCTGAGCCTCCACTCAGGACCAGAGTTTGGAACGCCCGCCGGGAAACCGGCGGGCGTTCTCAATTGTCCTTCTCCCCCTTGAGGGAGAAGGATCAGGAGAAGGCCCCAGCCACCGCGTGGAACATCGGGTTGGCCCGACCCCGGGCGTCGAACAGCAGGGGGCTGTCGCGGCCGTCGTCCTCGGACCCGCGCCGCAGCCAGCTGTCGGTGTCGCGCACGCCCCAGAAGGTGAAGGCGAACTGCTGGGCGCGGGGCAGGGCCATGAAGGCCTCGGCCAGTTCGGCGACGCGGGCGCTCTGCTGCTCGATCTTCTGAACGCGCGGCCGCAGGTCCCTGAGGCGGTCGCCGGTGCGCAGCGAGGCGTCCAGTTCGGCGACATGGATCGGCAGGCCGAACTGGGCCAGTTCGCGGATGAAGGCGGCGGCCTGGCCCCTGGGGATGTCGATGTCGAGGTGGCTCTGGGTGCCCAGGCCCGTGACCGGGGCGCCCGCCTTCAGCAGCCGCTCGACCAGCCGCAGATAGGTCGCGCCCTTGGCCGGGATGTTCTCCAGGTCATAGTCGTTGAGGAACAGGACCGCCTCGGGCGCGGCCGCCCTGGCCTGCTCGAAGGCGCGGATGATGTAGGCGCCGGTCCCGCCCAGGCCCTGGCTCCAGACGCAGTCGCGCAGGGCGTGCCCCTCATGCGTCACCGGCTCGTTGACCACGTCCCAGCCCACGATCTGGCTGCGCCAGCGCCCCGCCACGGCGGCGATGTAGCGGTCGTATTCGGCGGCGAAGCGGGCGCGGTCGCCGGTCAGGGCCCTGAACCAGGGATGGTCCTGCGCATACCAGATCAGGGCGTGGCCGAAGAGGCGCATCCCGAAATCGCGGGCGAACCAGGCGATGCGGTCCGGCGCGTCGAACCGGAGGGAGCCGTCCTCCTGGAGGATGTACTCCATCTTCATCTCCCACTCGGGCGTGAGCTGGGAGACGTGTTCGGACACCAGGCGCACCCAGACCGGGTCCGACAGTTGTCCCGTCATGCAGGCCGCGCCGACGGGGAAGGGGGCGAGGGATTTCAGCGGGCGGACCGGGCCGTCGGGCATGGGCGCCGCCGCTTCCCCGGGGCCGCAGGCGGCCAGGGCGACGGGGGCGGCGAGGAAGGCGCGGCGGGACAAATCCTCCCCCGAGCAGCGCAGCGAAACGGGGGAGGGGGACCGCGTAGCGGTGGAGGGGGCGGAAACGGGCAGGCGGTTGGAAGCCAAATGGTGGAGGGCTGTTCCGCCCCCTCCACCATGCTGCGCATGGTCCCCCTCCCTCGCAGGCGGGGGAGGATCGAGAGGCGTGTCAGCCTTCGGCACGGCGCCTCAGACCCATTTCGTCGAAGGCGGCGGTCTCGCGCTTGGCGACGGCGATCAGCTTGTTCAGGCGGGTGGTCTCGGCGACGTGTTCGAACTTCTTCAGCTCCTCGAAGGCGCTGGTCAGGGCGTCGCGGGCGCCTTCTTCCTCGGCCCCGATGGCGACGACGACGCTCTCGGCGTCGGCCTTCTTGAGCGCCCAGCCCTTCAGATAGGCCTGCAGCATCAGGCTCGACGACGGGTCCAGACGGGCGTTCTGGCGCTCGATCTCGACCTCGGCGTCCAGGACGGCGACGCGCATCTCGGCCTCGGCCTTGCGGGCGGCGACCTCGGCCAGGCGCTTCTGCAGCGTCTCGACTTCGTAGTTGGAGATGCGGATCAGGGATTGGGCCCAGGCGGTCATGCGGAGATCTTCCTGATCACGGTTGCACCATTCCTTGGTTCAGAATGGTTTCCAGACGGTCAAAGCTTTCGCTCAAACTGGTGTGGTCGTCCTTGTCCTGGCCGAGGAAGTCCTCGAGCGCGGGGTTCAGGGCGATGGCGCGGTCGACGATGGGGTCCGCCCCGGTGCGATAGGCGCCGATCTTGATCAGCTCCTCCATGTTGGCATAGGCCGACAGGCACTGGCGGGCGCGGCGGTTCAGTTCGCGCTCGGGCGGGGTCTGGCAACCGGGCAGGGTCCGGCTGACCGACTTCAGCACGTCGATGGCGGGGAAGCGGCCGCGCTCGGCGATCTTGCGGTCCATGACGATGTGGCCGTCCAGAATACCGCGCACGGCGTCGGCGATCGGCTCGTCATGGTCGCCGCCGTCCACCAGGACGGTGAACAGGGCGGTGATCGGCCCGGCCTCGGTGCCGTCGGGGCGGATCGGGCCGGGACCGGCGCGCTCCAGCAGCTTGGGCAGTTCGGTGAAGACTGTGGGGGTATAGCCCTTGGTGGTCGGCGGCTCGCCCGCGGCCAGGCCGATCTCGCGCTGGGCCATGGCGAAGCGGGTGACGCTGTCCATCAGGCAGAGGACTTCCAGCCCCTGATCGCGCAGGTATTCCGAGATGGCCAGGGTCATATAGGCCGACTGGCGCCGCTTCAGCGCCGGTTCGTCCGAGGTGGCGACGACGACGATGGCGCGCTTCAGCCCCTCTTCGCCCAGGGTCTCCTCGATGAACTCGCGGACCTCGCGGCCCCGCTCGCCGATCAGACCGACGACCACGACGTCGCAGGTGGCCTGCTTGGCCAGCATGGACAGCAGCACCGACTTGCCCACGCCCGAACCGGCGAAGATGCCGAGGCGCTGCCCCCGGCAGGTGGTGGTGAAGACGTCCATCGAACGCACGCCCAGATCCAGCCGCTCGCCCACCCGGCCGCGCGAATGGGCCGGCGGCGGCGAGGCGCGCAGGGGATAGGGGACGGCGCCCTGCGGCAGCGGCCCCAGACCGTCGATGGGCAGGCCGAAGGCGTCGATGATGCGGCCCAGCCAGGCGGTGGTCGGGCGCACGCTGGCGGCGGCAGCGATGATGCGGATGTCGGCGCCGGGGGCCACGCCCTCGACCGGGCCGAAGGGCATCAGCAGGGCCTTGGCGTCGCGGAAGCCGACCACCTCGGCGGGCAGGGGGGCTTGTCCGCGGCGCTCGATCTCGGCGCGGGCGCCGACGGCCAGACGCGACAGCCCGCCGCGCGATTCAATCAGCAGGCCGCTGACGCCCGCCACCTTGCCGGTGACGACCAGCGGGTCGATCGCTTCGACGGCGGCGACGAGATTACGCAAGCGGGGCCCCTCAGGCTGCGTCGGATCGAGAAGGCGGAGCCTTCCGAGCGCAGCCCGCAAAAATGCATCCGTTAACGGATGCCCCATCGTGGTTAACGAGCGATGAAGCGGGGATAAGGGATCGCCCTTACACGCCATCCAAGAGAATTGTAGGTTTTTAAACTTAAGGTTGCATTGTAGTGTGTGCGTTCATCAATCGAGTCATAACGCCAAGGAGCGGACTGGATGTTCGGCAAGGGTCGTCAGAACCGTGATGCGGAGCAGAAGCTCCATGACCTCGACAGCAAGATGGCCGCGATCAGCCGATCCCAGGCGGTGATCGAGTTCGATCTGGCGGGGACTATTCTGGACGCCAACGACAACCTGCTGAAGACGATGGGCTACGCTCTGGACGAGATCCGCGGCCAGCATCACCGCACCTTCATGGACCCGGCCGAGGTCGCCACCCAGGCCTATGCCGACTTCTGGCGCGACCTGAACGCCGGGCGCTTCGTGGCCGCGAAGTTCCGGCGCATCGCCAAGGGCGGGCGCGAGGTCTGGCTGCAGGCCTCCTACAATCCGGTCATGGGGCCGGACGGCTGCCCGACGAAGGTCATCAAGCTGGCCGTGGACATCACCCTGGCCGAGCAGGAAACCGCGCGGCGCGAGGCCGAACGTCTGAGCGCCGAGGCGGCGCAGAACGCCCTGGTGGAAGCCCTGGCCGGAAATCTGTCGCGTCTGTCGGACGGCGATCTGACGGCGCGCATCGATCAGGACATGAGCGGCGCCCACGCCCGGGTGAAGGATGATTTCAACAGCGCGGTCGACAGCCTGCGCCGGACCCTGGGCGAGGTGCTGAACTCGGTGTCGGGCCTGCGCGGCGGATCGGACGAGATCTCCAGCGCCTCGGACGACCTGTCGCGCCGCACCGAGCAGCAGGCCGCCAGCCTGGAGGAAACCGCCGCCGCCCTGGACGAGATCACCGCCACTGTGCAGCGCAGCGCCGAGGGCGCCCGTCAGGCGTCGAACGTCGCCGGCGAGGCGCGCGGCCAGACCGACCGCTCGGGCGAAGTGGTGCGCGAGGCCATCGCCGCCATGGACGGCATCCGCAAGAGTTCGGACCAGATCAGCGACATCATCGGCGTCATCGACGAGATCGCCTTCCAGACCAACCTGCTGGCCCTCAACGCCGGGGTCGAGGCGGCGCGGGCGGGCGACAGCGGGCGCGGCTTCGCGGTCGTGGCCTCGGAAGTGCGGGCCCTGGCGCAACGCTCGGCGGAAGCCGCCAAGGAGATCAAGACCCTGATCTCGGCCTCGGCCGCCGAGGTGGCGCAGGGGGTCAAGCTGGTGGGCGAGGCCGGCGCCTCGCTGGACGCCATCGCCGGCAAGGTCGGCGAGATGGACGCCCTGGTGGCCGAGATCGCGGCCTCGGCCCAAGAGCAGTCGTCGGGTCTCAGTCAGGTCAATCAGGCCGTGAACCAGATGGATCAGGTGACGCAACAAAATGCGGCGATGGTCGAACAGACCACGGCGGCGGCCGCCAACCTCAAGACCGAGGCGGAGGGCCTGGCCCATCTGGTCGGCCGCTTCCAGACCGGACAGGGGGCGCCCGTCGGCGTGGTGCGCCGGATGACGGCCCGGTCGGGCCCGCCGCCGGCGCTGGAAGGTCAGAGGGCGCGGTTGCGGGCCGTGGCCAACGGCGCTCCGTCCGAGGAATGGACCGAGTTCTGATCCGTCAGAAGACGCGCTGGATCGCCAGTCGCATCACGACGGCGAGGATCAGGCCGAAGACGGCGCCGGCGATGATGTTGCCGACGGGGGTGCGCAGGCAGGCGTACAGGGTCTTCATGGACGTCTGATCAGGCCGGTGCGCCGGGTTCGGCCAGGGTTTGAGCCTGACTCCTGGGCGCCGTCAGGACCGCGCCGATCGAGGCGGCGATGATGCAGCCGACGGCCAGCCACTGCATCGGGCTGAGCCGCTCGTGCAGAAGGATCAGTCCGGCCATCGCGCCGATCGCCGGCTCGACGCTGAGCAGGACGCCGAAGGTGCGCTTGGGGATGTGGCGCAGGGCGATCATCTCCAGCGAATAGGGCAGGGCGCTGGACACCAGGGCGACGCCGAGACCCATCAGCAGGACCGAGGGCGCCAGGAGCGCGGCGCCCGCGTTCGAGACGCCGAAGGGCAGGATGATCAGGGCGGCGGTGCTCATGCCCAGGGCCACCGACTGACCGGCGTGCATGTGCGACAATCGCTTGCCGAAGACGATGTAGAGGGCCCAGCACAGGCCCGCGAAGGCGGCGTAGGCGACCCCGACCGGGTCCAGTCCCTCGACCCCGCTCCAGATCGGCAGCAGCATGGCCAGACCGGCGACGGCCAGGCCGACCAGGGCGAAATGCACCGGCTTGCGCGAGTGGATCAGGGCCAGGGCCAGCGGGCCGCTGAACTCGATGGCGATGGCCAGGCCCAGGGGAATGGTGCGCAGCGCCATGTAGAAGCTGAGGTTCATCAGGCCCAGCACCAGGCCGTACAGCAGAACCCGTCCGGCGTCCGAGCGCGTCAGGCGGAACCGCCACGGTCGCCAGATCGCCACCAGCACCAGGGCGGACAGGCCGACGCGCAGAGCCGCCGTCCCTTCAGCGCCGACGAGCGGAAACAGGCCCTTGGCGAAGGAGGTGCCGACCGCCAGCGACACCATCCCGCCGACCAGGGCGAGATAGGGCAGGGCGGCCGAAAGGCGCGGCGAATTCAGGGGCAGGGTCGGGGAGGACATCGGCCGGGAACCTAGTGAAAAGCCGTCTGTGTTTCTCGCTGAAATCTGCTGCTAGAATGCAAGAAAAAGTCGTCAGGATGAATTGAGATGCAGGAAACCGTCACGCTCGATGATTTCGACCGCCGGCTGCTGGATCTGGTCCGGCGCGATAATCTGCAGCCCGCGCGGGTGTTGGCGGACAAGGTGGGGCTGTCGGAATCGGCCGTGTCGCGCCGTCTGCGCCGTCTGCGTGAGGAGGGGGTGATCGTCGCCGACGTGGCGGTGATCGACGAGGCCCGGCTGGCGCGCGCCCTGACCATGCACGTCCTGGTCGAGATGGAGCGCGAGGGGACGGCGGTGCTGGACGCCCTGATCGCCAAGCTGACCGCCCGACCCGAGGTCCAGGCCGCCTGGTACGTGACCGGCGAGACCGACTTCGTCCTCTATGTTCGCGTGCCGACCATGGAGGCCTATGAGGTCTTCACCCGCGAGGTGCTGAACGACGACGCGCGGGTGCGGGCCTTCAAGACTCTGATCTCCATTCGAGAAGTGCTGCCGTTCGACCCGGCGCGGCGGGGGCTGGGCTGACGGGCGTCGCGCGCCGACCGCAGCCGATTTAAGGTCAAGGTGAGAATTCCTGCGTCGTCGACGGTTTCGCCGGACGTTAAAAGGTCTATCTGTTTTCGCTGAACTCGCTGCACGGAGATCCCCATGTCCGACACCGCCTACGACGCCAGCCGTCACAAGAAGGCCGGACGCGGCCGCGTCTATGACAGCATCATCGACACCATCGGCGACACGCCTCTGGTGCGGCTGCCGAATCTGACGGCGGAGCATCAGCCGAAAGCCACGGTGCTGGCCAAGCTGGAGTTCTTCAACCCGATCGCCTCGGTCAAGGACCGTATCGGCGTGGCCATGGTCGAGGCGCTGGAGCAGGCGGGCAAGATCAAGCCCGGTTCGGTGCTGATCGAGCCGACCAGCGGCAACACCGGCATCGCCCTGGCCTTCGTGGCGGCCTCCAAGGGCTACAAGCTGATCCTGGTCATGCCCGAGAGCATGTCGATCGAGCGCCGCAAGATGCTGGCCCTGCTGGGCGCCGAACTGGTGCTGACCCCGGCCGAGAAGGGGATGAAGGGCGCCATCGCCATGGCCCAGGACCTGCTGGACCGCACGCCGGGCGCCGTCAGCCCCTCGCAGTTCGACAACCCCGCCAACCCGGTCATCCACGAGGTCACGACCGCCGAGGAGATCTGGAACGACACGGCTGGCGCCGTGGACATCGTCGTCGCGGGCGTCGGCACCGGCGGCACCATCACCGGCGTCGGCCATGCCCTGAAGGCGAAGAAGCCCTCGGTGAAGATGATCGCCGTCGAGCCGACCGCCTCGCCCGTCCTGTCGGGCGGCGCCCCCGGCCCGCACAAGATCCAGGGCATCGGCGCGGGCTTCATCCCCGCCATCGTCGACCGCGCCGTGATCGACGGGGTCGAGCAGGTGTCCAACGAGGACGCCTTCGACATGGCCCGCAAGGTGGCTCGCGTGGAGGGCGTCCCGGTCGGGATCAGCTCGGGCGCGGCCCTGGTCGCCGCCTTCCGTCAGGCGGCCCTGGACGAAAACGCCGGCAAGACCATCGTGGCCGTCATCCCCAGCTTCGCCGAACGCTACCTGTCCACGGCCCTGTTCGAGGGGCTGTAGGCGGCTCTGTTTTTCTCTCCATTTTAGGGGGAGGGGGGCCGCGCAGCGGTGGAGGGGGCGACGCTGCCTTGTCCTTCTGGGCCTTGGGCGTTGACTGTGGCGCCGCCCCCTCCGTCACGCCGGCTAAGACGAGCGCTCGCCCCTCACGCGCGGTTAACCGGCTCGCGCTAAGGTCGTGGGCCATGTCTCTACCGGCCGCCATTCCCGCCGAAGACGCCCCGCAGGCGTCGAAAGCCCGCCAGATCCTGCTGCGGCGGCTGGCCGACGTCGTCTGCCTGCCCGCCAGCCGGATCAACGCCTTCGAGCGGGCGGTGACGGGCGACCTGCTGGTCGAGATGCTGCGGCTGGCGCCGGTCGAGGAGCGCGGTCGGGTGGCGGCGCGTCTGGCCCCGCTGGCCGAACTGCCCAACAGCCTGACGCGGCTGCTGCTGCGCGACGAGCCGTCGGTGGCGGCGCCCCTGATCGAGCAGTGCGCCGCCCTGTCGGACGTCGACCTGATCGGCTGCGCCCGCGACGCCGAGATCGAGCATCGCCTGCTGATCGCCCAAAGGCGCGGCCTGTCGGAGGTGGTGACGGAGACCCTGCTGAGTTTCGGCGAGGACGCCGTCATCGAGGCGGTGCTGAAGAACAACTCGGCGCGCCTGTCGCAAGGCGCCGTCGAGGGGGTGGTGGCGCTGAGCCGCCAGAGCAAGGGGTTGTGCGCCCCCCTGCTGCGCCGGCCCGAACTGCGCCCGTCGGGGGCCTATGTCATGTTCTGGTGGTGCGAGGCCGAGGAGCGCCGCGCCGTGCTGCAACGTTTCGCCGTGTCGCGCGAGGTGCTGCAGGAGAGCGTCGAGGACGTCTTCGCCCTGGCCGCCGCCGAGGGCTGGTCCGACCCGGTGTCGCGCAAGGCCCTGCAGTTCATCGAGCGCCGCCAGCGCAACCGCGCCGCCATCGACAAGAGCCCCTACAGCGGGCTGGAGGCGGCCGTCGCCGCCGCCGCCGAGGGCATGACGCGCGAGCTGGTCAGCGAGATCGGCTACCTGTCGGGGATCAAGCCGCTGACCTCGGCCAAGATCATGGGCGACGCGGGCGGCGAATCCCTGGCCATCCTGTGCAAGGCCACCGGCCTGTCGCGGCTGGACCTGCAGACCCTGTGGCGGGCCATGCGCCGGCCCGAACTGACGGCCGACGGCGAGGTCCATCCCGACTGGGAGCGGGTGCAGATCACCTATGAGATGCTGGCCGTCGATCGGGCCCAGACGGTGCTGCGTTACTGGAACTGGTCGCTGTCCTCGGCCCTGACGCCGGCCCTGTTGCGGGCTATCCGCGAGGGCGAGGAAGAGATGATCGACGAATACTCCGCACCCGAACGGGCCGCCATGCTGGCCCTTGCAGAGAACTTCGGTCGGTGAAAAACGACAACTGAATTCAGTTCATGCGAATAGAACAGTTCGCCTGTCAGGCGATGTTCTATGCTTGGATTGCCAACATCAGCAAACATACGTATGAAACCAACCTCCGACGGGTCGGGTCTGATCAGTCGAATGCGTTTGGCTCTTGAAACAGGCGATCCCCCCATGGAAGAAAAACCCGAACTGCTGGAAATGACGGCGGACATCGTGTCGGCCTATGTCAGCAACAACACCGTCTCGGCCGACGCTGTGCCCGGTCTGATCGCCCAGATTCACGCGGCCCTGTCGGGCGTGTCTTCTGGTCCGGTGGAAATCGAACCCGAGCCCAAGGAACCGGCGGTTCCGGTGCGCAAGTCGATCACGCCTGACTTCCTGATCTGCCTGGAAGACGGCCGCAAGTTCAAGTCGCTGAAGCGCCACCTGCGCACGAAATACAATATGAGCCCCGAGGAATACCGGGCGAAGTGGGGCCTGGCCAAGGACTACCCCATGGTCGCGCCGAACTACGCCAAGGCCCGCTCGGATCTGGCCAAGCAGATGGGCCTGGGCCAGGGCGGCCGCAAACCGGCCCGCGCCCCCCGCGCCAAGAAGTAAGATCGGCCTTTCAGGTCGGACGCCGCGCCCGTCTTCCGCAAGGAAGGCGGGCGTTTCTGTATTGTTGGGGCGCTATCGCCCTTCGGGCTGCTTGAGCGCATTGGGCGCTCTCCTCCCCATGAAATGGGAGGAAAGGCTCGGTCAGGCCGCGTGGCCGGCTTTGCGCATGCGCCAGAAGCGCAGGGTGCGCAGGGCGGCTTCGCGGGTCAGTTCGTTGTACATGCCGGCGTAGGCGCGGGCCTTGCCCATGGCGTCGCCGTCGGTGTTCAGCAGGACCACGGCGTAGGTCAGGAACAGGGCGCGGTCCAGGTCGGCGGCCTTGCAGACCACGGCCAGGGCGTCCAGCTCGCGCCGCTCTACGATCTGGCGGGCGGTGTGGAAGTCGATGTCCGCCAGTTGCGACAGGGCGATCAGGAAGGAGGTCCGTCCGCCCGAACGCAGGAAGCGGGCCAGTATCTGCGGGGTCAGCTGGCCGGCGGCGCGCAGTTCCTCGACATAGGCCAGGCTCTCGGCGTAGTCGGGCGGCAGGACGCCGTCGTCGGTGGCGACGCGGGCGCGACCGGCGGCCAGGGCGCTTTCCAGCAGGGCCGGGTCCATGCGGGCGTTCTGTTCCAGGATGCGCTGGCGCAGGCGGGCCTCGACCGTGAAATACATCTCATTCAGCAGGTCGGGCGGCAGGCTGGCGCGCTCGACCGTCGGGGCGTGCAGGGCGGGATTGGCGCGGGCGCGCTCGACGGCGGCCTCGCAGGCGGCGCGCGACATCCGGGCGCCGTCATTGCCCAGCAGCACGCCCAGGGTCTCGTCGTCGCCGCGGTCGATGATGGCGTCGGACACGGCCTCGGAGACGACGGCGCGCTGGCTGACGGCGCGCATATGGCCCTGGCCGCGCGAGCGGATGACCTGGATCAGGTCGGCCTCTGTCAGCACTGGGGAGGCCTGCAGGACGGGGCGGGCGACATCCTCGGCCTCGTCGTTGGCGAGGCGGCGGATCAACTGGTGCGGGGCGTCCGGGACGGCGGCGAATCGTTCGGCCAGTTCGGCGCGGACGGCCAGCTCCATGGCGTCGGTCAGCTCGCCGAGCACCGAGCCGTAGAGGGCGGTTTCAGCCTCGCTGCGTCCGGCGGCGCCGAAGAAGCAGTCGGTCAGTTCGCGCAGCAGGGCGCGGCGCTTCTCGCTGGACGGCTCCTGAGCCAGAGCGATCAGGTCAGGCAGGCGCGAGGCGATGTCCTGAACCGGGGGAGGGGCGGCGCCGTCGCTCATGGCAGGACAGGGTCTTCGTTGGCGGGCAGGGCCTGGAGGCGGCCGTTCGCGTTGCGGATCAGGTTGGGGGCGGCGGGCGGCTCGGCCAGGTCGGTCGAGGCGGGGGCGGAGGTCAGCTCCACCGGCAGGGCGTCCAGATAGACCGGCGCGGGCAGGGGCGTGGCGTCGGGCTGACGTCCGGCCTGACGATGCACCGAGTAGTAGCGGGCGCCGCCCGGGGCCGACGGAGCCTCGGCGGCGGGTTGGGGCTGGGCTTCGGCCTGGACGGTCGGCGCGGCCTCGGCCTGCGTCGAGGGGCGTTGCAGCCGGAAGATCGGGGCGTCGCGGCGCGGGGCCATCGGATCGGCGGCGGCG
>NZ_DASWXW010000189.1:0-9699 GCF_036405315.1 Brevundimonas sp.
GCTCGCGGACTTCTCTTTTTTCACACGTTTGGCTTTCTTGGGACGCGGCGTGGCGTAGATCGGCTTGTCGCTGTCGAGGGCTTCGGGATCGTCGCCCATGTCGAAGGGGGCGTCGCCGTCGTCGCTCCAGATCGGTCGCGGCTCGGTCGGGTCGATGGCAGGATTGCCGGCGCCGCCGTTCGCCTTGGGGTCGTCGCTCATGGTCTGCTCGAATCCCCCGCAGAACGCGGGGTTGGATGCCTGAGGCGTAAAGGCTGATTACGCCACGGGCAAGGCTTCGATGACCACGAAAGCGAGAGCATAAGGGTGTTCATCGCTGAGGGTCAGATGGATGCGCGGCTCATGCCCCGGCGGGGTCAGCCGCGCCAGATGCTCGGCGGCGTGGCCGGTCAGGGCCAGGGTCGGTTGACCCGACTTCAGGTTCACCACCCCCATGTCGCGCCAATAGACGTCAGACCGCATCCCGGTGCCCAGGGCCTTGGCGCAGGCTTCCTTGGCCGAGAAACGCTTGGCGTAACTCCAGGCAGGGTCCGGCTTGCGATCGGAGCGGGTGCGTTCGATCTCGGTGAAGACGCGGTTCTTGAAACGATCGCCGAACCGATCCAGCGAGTTCTGGATGCGCCGGATGTCGGTCATGTCAGCGCCGACGCCGATGATCACCGGCCCATTCCCCCAAGAGCACCGCTGACGGCCTCATCCATCGCCGTCCGCATCCGGCGGATGGCGGCGTCCAGACCGACGAAGACCGCCTCCCCGATCAGGAAGTGGCCGATGTTCAGTTCCTTGATCTCCGGGATGGCCAGAACCACGCTGGCGGTGGCGTAGTCGAGGCCGTGCCCGGCGTGGACCTCCAGCCCCAGGATGTCGGCCTGGGCGGCGGCGGCGGCCAGCCGGTCCAGTTCGAACGCGCGCTCGGCCGGATCGGTCAGATGACAGTAGCGGCCGGTATGGAACTCGACCACCTGCGCGCCCACGGCGGCGGCGGCCTCGACCTGTTCTTCCGACGGCTCGATGAACAGGCTGACCCGGATGCCCGCGTCGGACAGCGCCTTGACCACGGGGGCGATGCGCGCCTCGTGACCGGCCACGGCCAGACCGCCCTCGGTCGTGACCTCCTCGCGCCGTTCGGGCACCAGACAGGCGGCGTGCGGGCGGTGACGCAGGGCGATGGCCAGCATCTCTTCCGTCACCGCCATCTCGAAGTTCAGCGGCTTGTTCGCGCGACGGCACAGGGCCGTCAGCACGTCGATGTCGGCGTCGGTGATGTGGCGGCGATCCTCGCGCAGGTGGGCGGTGATGCCGTCCGCCCCCGCCGCCAGCGCCGCCTCGGCCGCGCGGGCCGGATCGGGATGAGCGCCGCCGCGCGCGTTACGAACCGTGGCGACGTGGTCGATGTTGACGCCCAGACGAACCCGCTCGCGCTTCATCCCGATCTCTTTCTATTACTTGGACAGCCGGCGGCTGCCCGGGTCCTCGACCGGCAGGGCGGCCAGTTCGGGCGGCAAGGCGTCGGCCGGGTAGGCCGGCACGTCCAGGGTCGCCAGGGCGATCAGCGGCACGCCCACGTCGGCGCGCCCGCCCGAGCGGTCGACGATGCAGGCGGCGGCGACGACTTCACCTCCGGCCTTCTGGATGGCGGCGATGCATTCACGCGACGACAGGCCGGTGGTGACGATGTCCTCGACCATGACGACCTTCTCGCCCGGCTCGACGGTGAAGCCGCGACGCAGCTTGAACTCGCCGCCCTCGCGCTCGACGTAGAGCGAGCGCACGTTCAGGTGCTTGGCCGTCTCATAGCCGGGGATGATGCCGCCGACGGCGGGCGAGATCGCCACGTCGACCGGACCGACCGTGGCGACGATCTTGTCCGCCAGGGCCTTGCACAGGCGCTCGCAGCGGCGACCGTCCATGAAGACCAGGTTCTTCTGCAGGAAGACCGGGCTATGCAGGCCGGACGACAGGACGAAATGGCCTTCGCGCAGGGCGCCGGCGTCGCGGAATTCGTTGAGGACGTCTTCAGTGTTCATGGAAGGCTCCCTTAGACCCTGCATCCGCGCCCCTCAAGCCGAGCGACCTACTTGATGTCGCAGTTCGGCTTCAGCCCGCCTTCCAGCAGTTTGATCCAGACGGTTTCGGCGTCGTCGGCGAAGGCGAACAGCTCCATGTCCGACGCCTTGACCATGCCGTGCTCGATCAGGGCGTCGAAGTTGATCACCGAGCGCCAATAGGCCTCGTCGAACAGGACGATGGGAATCGGCGGCGCCTTCTCGGTCTGACGCAGGGTCAGGATCTCGAACATCTCGTCCAGCGTGCCGAAGCCCCCGGGGAAGACCACCAGACCATTGGCCCGCATGGCCAGATGCATCTTGCGCATCGCGAAATAATGGAACTGGAAGGTCAGCTCCGGCGTCGACCAGGGGTTCGGCGCCTGCTCGTGCGGCAGTGTGACATTGAAGCCGATCGACGGGGCGCCGGCTTCATAAGCGCCCTGATTGGCGGCCTGCATGATCCCTGGGCCGCCGCCGGTGGCGATGACGTTGTCACGCACCTCGCCCGGCGAGCCACGAAAGGCCCCGCCCCGCTCCGAGGCGATGCGGCCGAACTGGCGCGCCTGCTCGTACCAGTGGGCATGGCGACCGTCGCCGTCCTTGCCTACACGGGCGCTGCCGAACACCACGATAGTCGAACGCACGCCCCAGGCCTTCAACGCCTCCTCGGCCTTTTCGTACTCCATCAGGAAGCGCACGCCGCGCATCGACTCGCTCAGCAAGAAGTCCTGATCCAGGGCGGCCAGACGATAGGAGGGCGACGCCAGTTGGGCGGCGTTGGCGAGTGCTTGCTGTTCGGGAGACATTTCGGCCTTCAGTCAGACGCGCGGGCGATCAGCCGCGCGCGCGGTCCACGGTGTCGACGGACGGATTGGCGCGCAGGGCGGCGATGATCATGGTCGCGTGGCGCGCGTCCTCGACCTCGACGTCGATGTCCACGTCGAAGAAGTCCTGCTGACGGTGGGCCATCGACAGGTTCAGGATATTGCCGCCGGCCTCGCCGATGATGGTCGCCACCTGCCCCAGCACGCCCGGCGCGTTGCGGATGGTGGCGCGCAGACGGGCCGAAGCCACCGCGTCCTGTTCGGCCTGCGGCGTCCACTGCAGGTCCTGCCAGACGCTGTCGTCGTCGGCGAAGTCGGCCAGGGTCTGGCAGTCGATGGTGTGGACCGTCAGCCCCTTGTCAGGCTCCAGAATGCCGACGATCCGGTCGCCCGGCACCGGGCTGCAGCAGGCGCCGAAGTGGATGCTGACACCCGGCGTCAGGCCGCTGCCGCGCACGAACAGGCGGGCCTGATCATTGCCGATCCGCTTGCGCTCCGGCCCGGCCTTCAGCTGGCCCTTCAGCGCCGGGAACATGGTCTCGGCGATCTTGGTCGCGGCCAGACGGCCCCGACCGATGGCGTCGAACATGTCCTCTTCCGAGGCGATGGCGTGGGTTTCCAGCACCGGCTTCAGCGAGACGTCGGCCAGCGACTTGCCGGCCCGTTCCAGCGTCTGTTCCAGCGTCGCCTTGCCCAGACGCACGAACTCGTCGCGCTCCGAGGTGCGGATGTGACGGCGAATGGCCGAGCGCGCCCGGCCGGTGACGGTCAGGCTGCGCCAGTCGGTCGGCACCTCGCGCTTGGTTCCGCGAATGATCTCGACCACGTCGCCGTTTTGCAGCGCCGTGCGCATCGGCTTCAGTTCGCCGTTGATCTTGACGCCCACCGCCGTGTCGCCGACCTCGGTATGGACCGCATAGGCGAAGTCCAGCGCCATGCCGCCGCGCGGCAGGGTGATCAGCGCGCCTTTAGGCGTGAAGACGAAGACCTGATCCAGATACATTTCGAGCTTGGCGTGTTCGACCCAGTCCTCGCCGCCCTCGCCGTGCTCGATGACCTGAACCAGATGGCGCAGGTTCAGCAATGGGTCGCGCCCGCCGTCCGCCTCCATCGCCTCGCGGTCGAAGCCGTATGAGTGGTTCTTGTAGGCCCAGTGCGCGGCCACCCCGTCCTCGGCCACGCGGTCCATGATCTCGGTGCGGATCTGCATCTCGATGCGCAGGCCGCCGGGGCCGACGACCGTGGTGTGCAAGGAGCGATAGTTGTTCGACTTGGGCGTCGAGATGAAGTCCTTGAACCGCTCCGGCACCATCGGCCAGGCGCGGTGGATGACGCCCAGGGCGCGGTAACAGTCGTCCTCGGCCTCGACGATCACCCGGAAGCCGTAGATGTCCGACAGGGACGAAAAGCCGACCGACTTCCTCTGCAGCTTGCGCCAGATCGAATAGGGCGTCTTTTCGCGGCCCTTCACATGGGCGGGGATACCGGCCTCGCTGAGGACCGTCTCGATTTCGCGCGACACGCCCTCGATGGCGCGACCGTGCTCCAGCTTCAGCGCCTCCAGACGGCGCTGGATGGCGACGCGGGCCGTGGCGTTCAGATGCTCGAACGCCAGTTCCTCCAGCTCCGAAGCGATGGAGTGGATGCCGATGGAACGGCCCAGCGGGGCATAGACTTCCAGGGTTTCGCGGCTGATGCGCTCGCGCTTCTCCGGCTTGACGTACTGGAGGGTGCGCATGTTGTGCAGGCGGTCGGCCAGCTTGACCAGCAGGACCCGCACGTCCTTGGAGATGGCCAGGATGAATTTGCGCAGATTCTCGGCCTGGCGCGTGTGCTCGGCCTGAAGCTCCAGCCGCGACAGCTTGGTCACGCCCTCGACCAGGACGGCGATCTCTTCGCCGAACATGGCGGCGATGTCGTCGCGGGTCGCCGAGGTGTCCTCGACCACATCGTGCAGCAGGGCCGTAACGATGGTCGCCGTATCCAGCCGATAGTCGGTCAGGATTCCTGCGACCTGGATCGGGTGGGCGAAATAGGGATCGCCCGAGGCCCGCAACTGCGAGCCGTGCATCTTCATCGCATAGACATAGGCGCGGTTCAGCAGCGCCTCGTCCGCGGTCGGGTCATAGGCCTTGACCGCCTCGATCAGTTCGAACTGGCGCATGATCGGGGCGCGCTTGACTTCAGACACTTGGGACACGGACGGGAGGGACTCGGAGACTTCAGACGACAACGGCGTCGCCCCGGAAAGGAGCGACGCCGTCTGGTCTATCTGATTCGCGACTTGGTCCGGCGACGGGTCCGCGGGGGACCGCGCCGGAAGGATGGTGACGCCGTTGACAGGCTCTGCCGTCAGTAGCGTTCCTCCTGGCCGCCGTCCCGGTCGCTCTGCAGCGCGCGGATCAGTTCGGCTTCGGCCATGTTCATGTGCTGGGGCTCCGCCAGCAGGGCCACGACTTCGGCTTCATCCTCAGCCTCGGTGCGCTCATCGACACGCTGCAGCGTGGTGATGATGTTCTCGCGCAGTTCGTCCGGCACGACGGTCTCGTCAGCCAGTTCGCGCAGGGCCACGACCGGGTTCTTGTCGTTGTCGCGATCCAGCGTCAGAGGGGCGCCGTTGGCGATGTTGCGGGCGCGGTGGCCAGCCAGCAGAACCAGACCAAAGCGGTTCGGCACCTTCTCGATGCAGTCTTCGACAGTGACGCGGGCCATGAAAATCCTCTGGCGGCAGGGAGAACCGCACAAAATATAGGGTTAGGCGTGATTGTGCAACGCCGCGAGGGCCGGAATGCGGCCTCAGACGCCCGCTTTCGCCGGAACAGGACGCGCGTCTACCCCGACGACGCAGGTCGCGGCAAGGGCCGCTGCGCTTTCACCCTCGACGGGATGGATCCATGCCGGCGCGATCTCGGCCAGCGGCCCCATGACGAACAGCCGCTGCGCCGCGCGCGGATGCGGCAGGATCAGCCCGTCCAGATCGCCGCTCAGCCGCCCATAGGCGATCAGGTCCAGATCCAGGGTGCGCGGGGCGTTGCGGACGCTGCGGCGACGGTCGAAAACGTCCTCCATTCGCGACAGCCGGGCCATCAGGGCGCCGGGGTCGTGTTCGGTGCGCACGATGACCACGCCGTTCAAGAAAGGCGGATCGCCCGGATCGGGCCAGGCCTGGGACGACCACCAGGACGAGCGGGCCAGAATGTCCACACCTTCGGCCCGAAAGCGCGCCAGTGCAGCTTCCAGCGCCTCCTCGCAGGACCCCCAGACGCCCTTGTCATTGCAGCCCAGGGCGACGATGACTGCCCCGTCCAGATCGAGGTCGCCTTCGGGAATTTCGGTCGGGGCGCTCATATTCTCGACCATTTCCACGGACTCATATTCATGACCGGCCATACGGGCGACCGCATCGCCTTGTTCATCGACGGCGCCAACCTCTATTCCGCGGCCCGAACGCTCAACGTCGATCTCGACTTCAAGAAGCTGTCCGACTGGTTCGGCCAGAAGGGCCAGCTGGTGCGGGCCTATTATTACACGGCGGTGGTCGAGGGCGAAGAGTTCTCGCCCATTCGGCCGCTGGTCGACTGGCTCGACTACAACGGCTTCACGGTCGTGACCAAGCCGGTCAAGCGCTTCACCGACGCCCAGGGCCATTCGCGCATCAAGGGCAATATGGACATCGAGATCGCGGTCGACATGCTGGAGCTGGCCCCGCGCCTGGATCACATGATCCTGTTCTCGGGCGACGGCGACTTCCGCCGACTGGTGCAGGCGGTCCAGGCCAGGGGCGTGCGCGTCACCGTCGTCTCGACCACCAAAACCCAGCCGCCCCAGATCGCCGACGAGCTGCGCCGTCAGGCCGACGCCTTCATCGACCTGGCCGATGTCGCGACCCATTTCAGCAAGCCCAAGAACGCCGCCGTCCAGCCCACAGCCCGCACCTTCGACCGGACCGACCGCGCATGAGCCGCCCCCTGAACCCTGAGCCGCCGCGCGACTGCCCCCTGTGCCCGCGGCTGGTCGCCTATCGCGCCGAGAACGCGCGCCAGAACCCCGACTGGTGGAACGGCCCCGCCCCCTCCTTCGGCGATCCGAACGCGCGGCTGTTGATCGCGGGCCTGGCGCCCGGCCGCACCGGGGCCAACCGCACCGGCCGTCCCTTCACCGGGGATCACGCCGGCTGGCTGCTGTTCGACACCTTGAGGAAGGCAGGCTTCGCGCAAGGCAACTATGACCCTGACGGAAACGACGACCTGAGGCTGATCGACTGCATGATCACCAACGCCGTGCGCTGCGCCCCGCCGCTGAACAAGCCCACAGGCGACGAGGAAAACACCTGCCGCCCCTTCCTGATCGACCGTCTGGCCGCCCTGCCCCGGCTGAAGGTGATCGTGACCCTGGGCGACGTGTCGCGGCGCAGCATCCTGCGGACGCTCGGCTACCCCGGTACGGCCATTCCCGCCGGGCACGGCGTCGAGGGCAAGGTCGGCGGCTACACCATCATCAACAGCTATCACTGCTCGCGACTAAACACGAACACAGGCCGACTGACACCGCAGATGTTCGAGGAGATCTTCCACCGCGCCAGGCTGGCGCTGGAGGAATAGGTCAGCCGCCGCCGGCGACCTCGCCGGCCACCATCACCGGCGCAGAGGGTTCGCGGAAGTAGCGGTCAATGCCCTCGGCGACCGAGCGCATCAGGCGGCGACGGGCGCGTTCGTCGGTCAGGACGCGCTCGTCTTCCGGATTGGTGATGAAGCCCATCTCCAGCAGGATGGCCGGAACATCGGGCGCCAGCAGCACCGCCAGACCGGCGTCGCGGTGGCTGCGGCGCAGCAGCGGATGGCTGTCGCCTTCCAGATGGGTCAGCAGGACCCGCGCGAACTGGGCCGAGCGGTTCTGGGTGGCGCGCTGGGTCATGTCCAGCAGGATGCGATCGACCGAGGGGTCGCGACCCGGCAGGCGCAGATCACGCTGCCAGTCGTCGCCGCGCGTGTATTCCCGCACCGCGCGGCCCGCGCCCTGTTCCGACAGGGTGTAGACGCTGGCCCCGCGCAGAGCCGGATCGGTCCCGGCGTCGGCGTGCAGCGAAATGAACAGGTCGGCCCCAGCGTCGCGCGCGATCTGCACCCGGCGGCCGTGGATGACATAGACGTCGCTGTCGCGCGTCAGACGCACGCGATAGCGGCCGGTGCGCTCGATCGCGGCCTTCAGCTCGCGGGCGGCGGCCAGGGTGACGGCCTTTTCCTGCGTATGCTGGCCCTGAGCCCCCGGATCGCGACCGCCGTGACCGGCGTCGATGACGATCAGCGGCTTTTCCTTGCGCGCCTGCTCACGACGCGGCGGCGCGCTGGTCGCCACTGCGGCTGCGGCGCCCGTGGCCTTCAGGTCGATGACATAGCGATAGTGCGGAACCCCGTCGCCCGGCGGCAACAGGAAGCGACGCTCGATCTCGGCGCCGCGCGCCAGATCCAGACGGACGCGCGACGACGTGCCCGCCGAGTTGACCTCATAGCCGCGCACCAGACCGGACCCGTTGCCGTCCAACCCCCGGCCCGGCGCCACGTCCGACAGGGCGACGACCACCCGGCCGGTCGTGCCGTCCTCGATCACCTGGCCGCGCGTGGTCTTGCCCAGATCCAGCACAACCCGCGTACGCTGGGCGTCGCCGCCGAAGCGGATGGCCGAGATCTGTCCGTCAGGCCCGAAGGCCAGACCGCGCCCAGCCGTCAGCACGACGCCGCTCATGACGACGAAGGCCAAGGCCGTCATCGCCCATTCACGCACGCCCCAACGGGCCAAACTGCTACGCCACCGGCCGTACATGGACGGACTTCACCCTTCTGGTTCCGCGTCAGGGTGAGCGAACGTGCTAAGGATTTCGTTAAGACCTGTAACGGTCGTGGTTCTTTTAATTTCCGCCACATATGCCTATGATCTGGTCCGCTAGCGAATGATCGCGCCCCCTGTGGTTTAGACAGGGTTCGGGCGCGCCCTCCTCGCGGCGCTGACTTTCACCTCATTCCGAGGATCGATCGGCCTGGCCGACGATTCGACGAACGGGTCCAGGACGCGGCCTTGAACGGCGCGTTCGGATCCAGGACCGACAGACCTCATGGGCCGACCCGCCTGCGCTCCCGACCGGCAGACCATTGCCGCTCTCGCATTCCGCGAGGGGATGACGCGCGCCCTGGCCCCCATTTCCATTCGGCGAGCCGCCCCCTTGTCCGCGGAGACATCCGCAGGGCCCGGCCTGGCGCGCCTGAGAGAGACCCTTCATGTCAAAGACAATGCTGATCGATGCGGCGCACGCGGAAGAAACCCGCGTCGCCATCGTGGACGGACGCCAGGTTGAGGAATTCGATTTCGAATCCACGGCCCGCCGCCAGCTTCGCGGCAACATCTACCTCGCCAAGGTCACTCGCGTAGAGCCCAGCCTTCAGGCGGCCTTCGTCGAGTACGGCGGCAATCGTCACGGCTTCCTGGCCTTCAACGAAATCCACCCGGACTATTATCAGATCCCGGTCGCCGACCGCGAAGCCATCATGGCCGAAGCGCACTCGGATGACGACGATCACGACGACCTGGGCCGTGAAGGCGACGACGAGTCCGAGGGCGGCCTGGCCGACGAGGAGCGTCTGAAGCGTCGCCTGATGCGTCGCTACAAGATCCAGGACGTCATCAAGCGTCGTCAGATCCTGCTGGTGCAGGTCGTCAAGGACGAGCGCGGCGCCAAGGGCGCGGCCCTGACCACCTGGCTGTCGCTGGCCGGCCGCTACTGCGTCCTGATGCCGAACACCGGCAAGGGCGGCGGCATTTCGCGCAAGATCACC
>NZ_DASWXW010000190.1:0-2839 GCF_036405315.1 Brevundimonas sp.
CTTTCCGCCGGTCTTGATCACCGCGTACATTTGGAAGCCTCAGCGTGAACGCAAAAAAGAATGCGCCCGTCAGGAAACCCTGCGGGCGAAGAGCGGCGACATATACGGAAGGGCGCGCCAGAGTCAACGCGAAAGGGCGGCTTCTGGGGCTAAAACCCGCGCGCAGGCGGCGTTGCGGCGAGGATGTGGCCTGATTTGTCGTTCATCCGCAATAGGAAGAACACGCGCGCGAGAGAGGGAGACCGGGCGGCAGATTCGTGGGGATCGCCTCTCGACCGTTACAAAGTAACAATATAGAAGGCGCGGAATGTCGCCGTCCGATCTCCAGCAGCCCGTACTGATCTCGCTTCTGGGCGGGGGATTCGTCGCGGCCTTCCTGCACGCGGCCCTGCCGACCCACTGGCTGCCCTTCGTCCTGGTGGGCCGGGCGCAGCGCTGGAGCCTGATGCGGGTCATGACGGTCGCGGTGACGGCGGGGCTGGCCCACATCGCCTCGACGGCCCTGGTCGGATCGCTGATCGTGGCGGCGGGGCTGGCGTTGAACGCCTGGATCGGCGGTCTGCTGCCGCATCTGTCGGCGGCGCTGCTGTTCCTGTTCGGCGCCTTCTATCTGGCAAGGGCCTCGCTGCAGAAGCCGATCACGGCGACCGGACCCGAGGCCGAGGTTCCCGAACCGGCCGTCTCGGACCGCGCCGCCTTCTGGGGCCTGGTGCTGATGATGGCCGTGACGCCGGGCGAGGTGCTGCTGCCCATCTATCTGTCGTCGGCGACCGAGGGGGTGATGGCCCTGAGTCTGCTGACCGTCGCCTTCGCCGCGGGGACGGTGCTGGGCATGACCCTGCTGGCCGCCCTGGCCAGCGCCGGCTACTCGATCCTGCGGCTGGAGCGGTGGGCGCGCTATGAGGGCGCCATCCTGGGCGTGGCCTTGATCCTGATCGGCTTCCTGGTGATGGCGCATCAGCACTGACGCGATTGATAGGTTATATATTTACATTCAATGACTTAAGTTCGTTTGCGTTGACGCGGCGCGGCGGGCGGGCCTAGAGGGGTTGCATGGCGCACGATCACACACACGACCATGACGACCACAGCCATGCGGGGCGCGACCATACAGGTCATGACCACGCGCACGGCCATTCGCACGGTCATTCCCACGGCGTCGGCGCCCATCATCATGGGCCGGTGGACACGGGCGACTGGCGCTACGCCGTCGGTCTGATCCTCAACCTGGCCTTTGTCGCCTGCGAGTTCGGGGCCGGGATCTGGGCCGATTCGACGGCGCTGATGGCCGATGCGGGCCATAACCTGTCCGACGTTCTGGGTCTGGCCATGGCCGGGGGCGCGGCCTGGCTGGCGCGGCGCGCGGCGGGGCCCAAACGCACCTATGGATACGGCAAGGCGACGGTGCTGGCGGCCCTGGGCAACGCCCTGCTGCTGATCTTCGCCTGCGGCGCCATCGCCTTCGAGGCTGTTCGTCGTCTGGCCGAGCAGGCGCCGGTGGCGTCCGGCGTCATCATGGTGGTGGCGGGCATCGGCTTCTTCATCAACCTGGGCACGGCCCTGCTGTTCATGAAGGACCAGCACAAGGACCTGAACGTGCGCGGCGCCTATCTGCACATGATGGCCGACGCCGCCGTGTCGCTGGGCGTGGTCGTCGCCGGGGCGGTGATCCTGTTGACCGGCTGGGCCGTGATCGACGCCCTGGTCAGCCTGGCCATCGTCGCCGTCATCATGCTGGGCACCTGGAGCCTGTTGAAGGACTCGGTCAATCTGGCGCTGGACGCCGCCCCGAACGGGGTCGAGGTGGATCAGGTCCGCGACGCCTTCCTGGCCCTGCCGGGCGTTCGCGCGGTGCATGACCTGCACATCTGGGGCCTGTCGACCACGGACACGGCCCTGACGGCGCATCTGGTCCATGACCGGCCTGACGCCGACGCCCTGCTGATCGAGGCCCAGGGCGTCGCCCGCAGCCGCTTCGACATCAGCCACACCACCTTCCAGCTGGAAAGCGGCGCCCTGCCGGATTGCCCGACCTGTTAAGCGCTCCGCGCCTCTTCCCTTCCGGCCCTCTAGCCGCCATCTAGCCGCCCATGACCCAGAAGACTCCCGTCACCGTCCTTACCGGCTACCTCGGCGCCGGCAAGACCACCCTGCTGAACCGCATCCTTACCGAGGACCACGGCAAGCGTTACGCCGTCATCGTCAACGAGTTCGGCGAGATCGGCATCGACAACGACCTGGTGGTCGGCGCCGACGAGGACGTGTTCGAGATGAACAACGGCTGCGTCTGCTGCACGGTGCGCGGCGACCTGATCCGGGTGGTCAACGGCCTGATGAAGCGCCAGCGTCCCGGCAAGCCCGCCTTTGACGCCATCATCGTCGAGACGACCGGCTTGGCCGACCCCGGTCCGGTGGCCCAGACCTTCTTCGTCGACGACGAGGTCAAGGCCAAGACCCAGCTGGACAGCGTCACCGCCCTGGTCGACGCCAAGCACGTCATGGCGCGCCTGGACGACTCGAAAGAAGCGCGCGAGCAGGTGGCCTTCGCCGACCGCATCATCCTGAACAAGATCGACCTGGTGGACGAGGCCCAGCTGGCCGCGGTCGAGGCCCGCCTGCGCGCGCTGAACCCCCTGGCCCCGATCGTACGCGCCGAGAGGTCGAACGTGCCGCTGGATCAGGAGCTGGGCCTGAACGACTTCGATCTGGAGCGCATCCTCGAGGTCAAGCCGGACTTCGTGAACCCGCCCCACGGCGCCGAGGGCCACGTCCACGACGAACATTGCGGCCATGACCATCATGACCACGATCACGTCCATGACGAGCACTGCGGTCATGA
>NZ_DASWXW010000191.1:0-17089 GCF_036405315.1 Brevundimonas sp.
CGGCGACGATCTCGGACGAGCCGTCGGGGTGCTTGCGCTCCAGGCCCACCGTGATGGCGAAGTGGGGCATGGCGTGCATGAAGTTGGTGGTGCCGTCGATCGGGTCGACGATCCAGGTGTGCGACTTGTCGGTGCCTTCGACCAGACCGCGTTCCTCGCCGAGGAAGCCGTAGCCGGGGCGGGCCTTCATCAGCAGTTCGTAGAGGGTGTCTTCGGCCTTCAGGTCGGCGGCCGTGACGAAATCGCCGGGGCCTTTGCGCGACACCTGCAACTGGGCCACTTCGCCGAAGTCGCGCAGCATGGGGCGGGCCGTCTTGCGCACCGCGCTGATGATGACCTGAACGAGGGCGGAGGCGAGGGCCATGGGGTTCTCCTGGTCCGGCTGTCCTTGAAGGCCTGTCGGCCCGGAGAGACGGAGAAGCAAAAGGGGCGCGGACCATCCGCGCCCCTGTAGATACGTCTTATAGCGCCCGACCTTGGCCGGGGAAGACGGCGTTTGTTAGTCCGCGCGGCGCACGTATTCGCCCGTGGCGGTGTCGACGACGATCTTCTCGCCAGCCGACATGTAGGGCGGGATCATGATGCGCACGCCGTTGTTGGCGATGGCGGGCTTGTAGGACGACGAGGCCGTCTGGCCCTTCACGGTCGGCTCGGTCTCGGCGACTTCGAGAATCACCTGGTCGGGCAGTTCCAGGCCGATCGGGCGGCCTTCGTGCGACTCGATGATGACCTTCATGCCTTCTTGCAGGTAGGGGATGCGCTCTTCGCCGACCCAGCCCTTTTGCAGTTCGATCTGCTCGTAGGATTCGTCGTCCATGAAGACCAGGCTGTCGCCGTTGTCGAACAGGTAGGAGTAGTCGCGCTGCTCGAGCGTGACGCGCTCGACCTTGTCTTCCGAACGGAAGCGTTCGTTCAGCTTGTTGCCGGTTTCGAGGTTCTTGGCCTCGACGTTGGCGAAGGCGCCGCCCTTGCCGGGCTTGACGTGGCTGGCCTTGGTGACGACCCAGAGGCCGCCGTTGTGTTGCAGGACCATGCCGGGCTTGATGGTGTTGCCGTTGATTTTCATTGAAACCGCTGGGATCGAAGGGCTGGGGGCGGCCCGGCCGCTTCACAGGCGGGCGCGCGAAATCGCGGCGAGCCGTAGAGGAAGCGCGGAAAAAGGGCAATGGGGGCGCTGATCGCCGGTTTGCGGATTAGTGGGTGGTTGGCTCTCTGCGCAGCCTGGCCTGGGCCCGATTGGCCAGGCGGACGCCCATCCCGGTGGGAGAGGCCAACTGGCCGGCGGCGGGGTCCAGCTTGCGCGCTTCATGAGCGAAGGCTGCTGCCAGACCGGCCGAGGACATGGCCGCAGCTATCTGGGTTGACAGTCGCGTCGGCCGCACGGCCAGCCAGACGGCGCTGACGGTCTGGGCGGCGAGCCACAGGGCCATGGCGTTTCGGCGTTCCGGACGGGCCGGGGCGTTCCAGACGCGCACGGCCGACAAGGTGGTGGCCGAGAACAGGGCGGGAAGGATCAGGCTGATGGGACCACGCGGGCGTTCGGTGATCGGCGCGTCGCCGCCCAAAGGTTGCAGCGCCCTGAGCGGCTGGGGGCGGATCAGCTTCGAAGCCGCCGTCGTCGCGGCCAGGGCGAACCCGGCGGTCAGGGCCAGGCCCAGCCCCACATGAGCCCAACTGCGGCCCTCGGCGTTGAGAAGGTCTGCGGCCTGATCGCGGGCGGTGTCGAGGGCGTTTTCGATGGGCATGATGGCTCCTGAACAGATCAGGACATCAAATGACGCGCCGCAGGGGCGGTTCCGTCAGTCCGCCTCGTCGCCTCCGGGCGGCTCCAGATCGGCGGGGTCGAGGTCGTAGTCCAGCAGGTCGCCGGGGCGACAGCCCAGAGCGGCGCAGAGCCTGGCCAGGGTCCGGAAGCGGATGCCCTTCACCTTGCCGGACCGGAACAGGGACAGTTGGGTTTCGCTGAGTCCGACCTGGGCGGCCAGGTCGCGGGCCTTGATGCCCTTGGCCACGATCAGGGCGTCGAGGGTTACGCGGACGGCCATCAGATCATTTCGTCCAGTTCAGCCTGGACGGCGCCGGCCTGATCCACGACCCGACCCAGCAGGAAAAGGGCGCCGCCGATCATGCCCAGGGTCATCCCCGCGACGTCGAAATGCAGATAGCCGCCCTTGGTGGAGCCGATCAGGCGCAGCAGGTTGGTGACGACGAAGACGCTGATGACGCCGCCGAAGCCGAGGGCCAGCCCGACCCGGCGCAGGGTCGCGGCCAGGGTGGGTTGGATCAACCGCCCCTTGGCCAGTTGCCCCATGCCGGCGCCGATCGACCAGACGCCGAACAGATAGCAAAGCGCCGGGGTGATCCAGATCACGGAGGCGGCGACCTCGCGCCCGCTGACCAACGCCGGGGCGCGCGCCCAAAGGGCGAGCGGGGCGATCAGGTTGGCCAGGGCCGACAGCAACCCCACGCTGGCCACCATGAAGATCGCCAGCCAGCGGTACTGGCCGCACAGGCGGCGGAAGCGGTCGAGGTCTCGGGTCATGACGGGTTCCGATTCTGACGTTTCTTTAATCTTGACTTAAAGATCCGCGCTTCGCAACTTTATCTAAGAGTTAAACGGAGGCGGCGATGGCCGGAATGGTGGAGACGGAGGGGCTGTCGCGGCGCTTCGGCGCGCGAACGGCGGTGGACGGGGTGTCGATGATCGTGCCGGATCAGGCGGTCTATGGCTTTCTGGGCCGGAACGGCGCGGGCAAGACGACGACGTTGAAGATGCTGTTGGGCCTGATCCGGCCGTCGGCGGGCGCCGCGCGCGTCGGCGGCGTCGACGTGGCGCGCGACCGCATCGGCGCGGCGCGCAAGGTCGGGGCCTTGTTGGAGGCGCACGGCTTCTACGGCAACCTGACCGGGCGCGAGAACCTGGACATCAGCCGCCGCCTGCTGGGTCTGCCGACCTCGGAGATCGACCGGGTGCTGGGCGTGGTCGAGATGCGGGCCGACGGCGGTCGTCGGGTCGCGGGCTATTCCCTGGGGATGCGGCAGAGGCTGGGGCTGGCGCGGGCCATGCTGGGCGCGCCGCCGGTCCTGGTGCTGGACGAGCCGACCAACGGCCTGGACCCGGACGGCATCGCCGAGATGCGCCGCTTTCTGCGTGACCTGCCCGCCCGGACGGGGGCGACGGTGCTGCTCTCCAGCCACCTGCTGGGCGAGATCGAGCAGATCGCCACCCACGTGGGCGTGATCCATCAGGGGCGGTTGGTTCTGGAGGGCGAACTGGCGGCGCTGAAGGCGGCCGAGGCGCCGGAAATCCATCTGCGCGTGGACGACCGCATTCGGGCGGCGGCGTTGCTGGCCCGGCACGATCTGGACGTGACGGAGGTCGCCGAGGGCCTGACGGCGCGATTGCGCGCGGGCCAGGACCACGACGCCGTGACGGCGGGCCTCAACCGGGCCCTGGTCGAGCAGGGCGTCGCCGTCTTCGCCATCGGGGCCCGCGAACGCTCGCTGGAGGGCCTGTACCGCCAGGTGACGGAAACCGTTCACCCCCTGCCGGAGGCCGCGTGATGCTGTCCGTTCTGTCTGTCGAGGTTCGCAAGCTGAACCGCTCTCTGGCCCTGCTGCTGGCCGTGGCTGCGCCCAGTCTGATCGCGATCTTCGCCTTCTTCATGATGCTGCGGGCGAAGCAGCCGTCGCCCTGGGAGATGTGGATCGGGACGGGCTCGGCCATCTGGGCCTATTTCATGATGCCGATGAGCGTGACGGCCCTGACCGCCCTGGTCGCGCACATGGAGCATGGGCCGAAGTCCTGGGACCACCTGCGCGCCCTGCCGATCCCGCGCTGGAGCCTGTACGCGGCCAAGGCGGCCTGCGTGATCGGCCTGGTGGTGCTGATGAGCGCGGGCGTGCTGGCGCTGACGGCGGCCTCGGTGTCGCTGGCGGCGCTGATCAAACCCGCCGTGGCGCCGACGGGCGCCTTCGATCTGGCGGCCTATGCCAGGATGCTGGGGCTGATGGCGGTGGCGGGCACGCTGATGATCGCCATCCAGTTCTGGGTCGCCATGCGGTTCGCCAGCTTCGTGCCGGCCCTGATCGTGGGCATCGGCGGCACCTTCTTTGCGGTGGTGGCCACCTCGGCCAAGCAGGGGGTCTTCATGCCATGGCAGATGCCGGTCAACGTTCTGGCCGGCGAGGTCTGGCGGATGCAGGCGGCGCTCGGTCTGGGCGGAGGGCTGGGGGTGATCGTACTGATTCTGGCGGTGGCGCACCTGGCCCGGCGCGAGGTGCTGTAGCCAAGGAAAAGGGGCGGCCGATGGCTCGGCCGCCCCTTCCAATGTCTTGCGTTCAGCCGCGGATCAGCCGCCGGTGGCCCCGCCGTCGGTGGTGATCTCTTTCATGGCCGACTGCAGGTAGTTCTGGGCGCCCATCAGCTCGATCAGCTTGTGCTGGTTCTCGAGGAAGTCGACGTGCTCCTCGGTGTCGGCCAGGATCTTCATCAGCAGGTCGCGGCTGACGTAGTCGCGGGCTTCCTCGCACTGGGTGACTGCGTCGCGGGTCGTGGCGCGGCTGTCGATCTCGAGCTTCAGGTCGGCGCCCAGGCATTCGATCGGATCCTCGCCGACCTTGAGCTTGTGCAGGTCCTGCAGGTTGGGCAGGCCGTCCAGGAAGAGGATGCGCTTGATCAGCATGTCGGCGTGCTTCATCTCGCCGATCGATTCTTCGTAGATGACGTTGCCGAGGTGGGCCAGGCCCCAGCTCTCGAACATGCGGGCGTGCAGGAAATACTGGTTCACCGCCGTCAGTTCGTTGGTCAGAACTGCGTTGAGGGTGCGGATGATCGCCGGATCGCCCTTCATGGTCGTCGTCCTCTAATGCGGCGGCGCTGGGCGACGTCGTCATGACGTCGCGGCTCTAAGCGCCGCCCGTGAAGAGGTTTATAGCACGGCTTCAGGGGCGTGGATCATTTGCGAGTTCTTATCACTGCATTGATAATGCGAGTGAAATCGAATTTCAGATGGGCGCCCTACTCGGCCGCGAGGGCGAAGGCGGCCTGGGTGTCCTGAATCATCTGGCGCATTTCGCAGACGCACTTGGCGCACTGCGGAGCGCATTGATTGGACGCAAAAATATCCTTGGGACGGGTCGCGCCGGCCTCGATGGCCTGGGCGACGTCACGCTGGCGAAGGCCGTTACAGTTGCAGACGTACAAGGCGGAAAGCCCCGAAGCAGTTACTGAGAATGGCTCGCTATAGCATTTATTAAGGCGAGTGCAAATCGTTCGCACGGCGCCGCGACATTGACGCCCGGCGCGGGGACGGGCAGGGCGAGGACATGGCCCGTCAAACTGCGCTCCCGCCCCGTCCGCCCTGTCAGCTGTATCTGATCACGCCCCCGGCCCTCGCCGACCTGGAGGCCTTCGCCGACCTGCTCGAACAGGCCCTGTCGGCGGGCGAGGTCGCGGCCTTGCAGATCCGGCTCAAGGACGCTTCGGACGATCAGATCAAGGCCGCCGTGGCGCGGCTGGCGCCCATCGCCCAGGCGCACGGCGTGGCGGTGATCCTGAACGACCGGCCCGACCTGGCCAAGGCCACCGGTTGCGACGGGGTGCATGTGGGGCAGGACGATGCGCCGGTGGCCGAGGCGCGGCGCATCATGGGGCCGGACGCCATGATCGGCGCCACCTGCCACGACAGCCGCCACCTGGCGATGGAGGCGGCCGAGGCGGGCGCGGACTATGTGGCCTTCGGCGCCTTCTTTCCGACTGACACCAAGGAAACCACGCACCGGCCCGAACTGATCGAATTGACGATATGGCAGGAGACGATGGAGACGCCCTGCGTCGCCATCGGCGGCATCACGGTCGACAACGCGGCCCAGGTCGCCGCCGCCGGCGCCGATTTCGTCGCCGTCAGCGCGGGGGTTTGGGCTCACCCGCAAGGGCCGGCGGCGGCGGTTCGAGCGTTCAATGCGGTTCTGGCGACAGCCTTCTGACTTCAGAGGATGTTTAGGAAGCTCGGCCAGGATGGGGCGTTAGTCGCGTAGCTGGACCCGATCATGACGATGAGCCGTGCGCTCGACAGGCCTGAATACGTTATCGAAGCCGACGCGGCGCGCGGCGTCGCCGTTGCGCCGAACGCGAGCTTCTTCCGCCAGCCCCTGGCGCCGATCCTGACCGCAGTGGGGGTGGCGGTGCTGGTGGTTCTGGCGATCAGCTTCGCTCGCACCAACGGTCTGGTCGCGGCCCTGTGGGGCGCGGGCGGCCTGGCCATGGCGGTCTGGCTGCGGGGCGGTCGCGGCATGGGCTATGACTTCGGCTTCGGCGCCCTGGTTGTCACCGGCGTGCTGGCGGGCGAGTTCCTGGTCGGCAACACGCCGCTGCTGTCCGCCATGTTCACCGCCATGAACCTGATGGAGATCGAGGTGGCGGTGGTGCTGACGCGACGCTTCGTGCCAGGCCTCAGCGTCAATTCAGTCGAGGGCCTGGCGCGGTTCATGGTGGTTTGCGCCGTCGCGCCGCTGCCGTCCGCCATCCTGAGCGCCCTGGCGCTGGACGTCATCGTGGGGGCGGATGTCGTCGACAGCTTCCGCATCTGGTGGTGCGGCCATGCTCTGGGCTTCGCCGTGATCGGCGCCTTCGGCCTGGCCCTGCAGCGGCGTCACCTGCTGATCATGCGGCAGCCGATGCGTCTGGCCGAGGGCGGGGCCCTGCTGGGTCTGATCGGCCTCGCCTGCTACACGATCTTTTCTCACATGAGCTTGCCCTACGGCTTCCTCCTGATGCCGCTGCTGCTGATGATGGCGGTGCGGTTCCGGGTGTCGGGGATCGCCGCCGCCCTGGTCCTCGTGACCATCATGGCGATCGGCGGGACCATGGCCGGGCACGGCCCCTATCATTCCTTCGGCGCCGAGAACCGCGCCCTTCTGGCGCAGTTGCTGGTGCTGCTGGGCTATATGCCGATCCTGATGGTCGCCGCCCTGCTGGAGGAGCGCGATCGTCTGGCCGAGCGGGCCCGCGCCGGGCGTGAGCGCGCCGAGCGCGCCTCGGCGGCCAAGTCGCGGCTGCTGGCCAACGTCGCCCACGAAATCAAGAGTCCGGTCGGCGGCATCATCGGCATCGGCGAACTGTGGGCCGGCGGGCAACTGGGCGAGACCTCGGCCAGCCAGGTCGAAATGGCGCAGATGCTGGTCAAGACCGCGCGCCAGGTCGAGGCGCTGGCCCATGATCTTCTCGATGTGGCGCGCGCCGAGTCCGGCGCCGTCAAGGTCGACCTGCGGCCCACCGACGTGGTGGGCGTCCTGGAGGACGTGCACCGCGCGATGATGCTGAAGCCCGAGGCTGCGCGAATGGCGATCGATGTGGTCGTCGAGGGCGACGCCCTGATCGCCCAGGCCGATTCCCAACGTCTGGCCCAGGTGATCGGCAATCTGGCCAATAATGCGATCAAGTACGGTGCGTCGGGCGGCGTGGTGCGTTTGTGCGCGCTGTGGGCCGACGGCCGGGTCCGGATCGAAGTGCGGGATCGCGGTCCCGGCCTGTCCGCGGAGAAGCAGGCGCAGTTGTTCGAGCCCTTCAACCGACTGGGGCTGGAGCGTTCGGCCATCGAGGGGCACGGCATCGGCCTCGCCCTGGCCAAGCGTCTGACGGAGCTTCAGGGCGGCGAGATCGGCGTGATCTCGGCGCCGGGCCAGGGTGCGACCTTCTGGGTGGAACTGGCGGCGGCTTGACCGCTTCGCGCGCTCCGCGCCAAGGTCGGGGCATGAGAACCCTGCTGATCGCTTCCGCCGTCCTGACCTTGCCCGCCTCTGCGCTGGCGCAGAATCCCAGCGCGGAGGAATTGACGCGGCTGCTGAACGGCGCGCCGCCAGCCGCCCGACCCGCGCCTCAGCCTCAGCCGGCGCCTGCTCGCCCGGCCCCGGCTCAGGTCCCGATCGAGCGCCAACCGTCGCCCTCCGCATCGACCGCCGCCCCCAGGGCTGTTTCGGCTCCCGCGTCCACGTCCGCCGTTGCGGCGACGGGTCGCCCTGTCTCGAACCCGGCCCAGGTCCCGGCCCAGCGTCAACCGTCGTCCTCCGTATCGACCGCCGCGCCCAGGGCTGTTCCGACCCCCGCGCCCGCCGCGGCGGGGGCTGGTCGTGCGTCGAGCGTCGCGACGCCGGTCGCTCCTGTGCGTTCGGCCCCGCCCGCGACGGCGCCGAACGCAACCCCAGCCCCTGTGCGGGCTGCGCCGTCCGCCGCACCGACGCCGGGCGCGCTCAGCCCCGCCGCCGTGGCGGCCCTGCCGTTCCGCATCGATCTGCCGGCGGGATTCGAGATGGCGGCGGGGCGCGGGGCGCCGGACGCCGGCGTCTGGTCAGTGCGCAAGGCCGGCAAGACCTTCATCATGATCTACGCCGGGCCGTCGTCCCAGTTTCCCATCTATGACGGCGAGCAGGTGACGGCGGCTGGCCGCGTCACGGTCGTCGTGCCCGAGGGCGCGCGCCGCATCGCCATGGAGCACCTGTTCCAGCGCCCGACGGCGCCGTTAGAAATCCACGTCTGGCTGATGAGCCTGGACGGCGCCGATCGCGACGCCGCCGAGCGGATCGCCCAATCTGTCGACCCTAAATAATCCGTGGATCCTAAGTAGGCCCTAGTTTTCGGACCAGACCGCCAGGTCGTTGCCGGATGGGTCGCGGAAGTGGAAGCGGCGTCCGCCGGGGAAGGCGAAGATCGGGTGGGTGATTTCCCCGCCCGCCGCCTGAACCCTGGCCAGCATGGCCTCCAGGTCGTGGGCGTAGAGGATGGGCAGGGGCTTGGGCGTCATCGCTTCGGTGGTGAATCCGCCGTCCAGGCCCTCGCCGAAGGCGGCGTAGTCGGGGCCGTAATCCTGAAACACCCAGCCGAAGGCCGCGGCGTAGAAGGCCTTGTGCGCCGGCAGGTCGGCGGCGGGCAGTTCGAGGTAGTCCAGTTTTCCATCTTCGCGCATGGCGAGGCTCCTTGGGCTGTCGAACTTGACGCTTGCACGTCAGCCGACTCTGCGCAAACCTGCAATTAGTTCGCAAATGCAGGAGCCGTCCCATGATCGTCCTGAGCTGCGGATGCGCCTCGCTGGCTGCGCTCATGCGCGATGCGGAGGCGGCGCCGAATACGACACGGGCGCCGATCGAGACCGGCCGACGCCCGCGCCTGATCTCAATGAACGGCGGGGATCAGCGCGCCGTCTGGGTCTCGCCCGCGCGCCAGACGCGATAACGCACCTCGACGTCCGACGGGGCGTACACCACCACGGGCAGGCGCGAGTTGTAGCGGATCAGGGGCTGTTCCTGCGTCGTGACAAAGGCCTGGCGCTCCGAGCCGGGCGGGCAGCCCATCAGGGTGCTGGCCGCGTTTCCCAAGGCCGGCAGGACGTAATAGTCATAGCCCCAGCCGTCTGCCGTGCGGGTCTCCAGACGGCCGCCGAAGACCTGCCGGTTGCAGTCCACCGTCTGGGTCTTGCCCAGGATCACCTCGACCTTAAGCGCGCTTTCGTCGGTCTGGGCCGGCAGGGTGATGACGTGGCGCGTCTGACCCGCGCTGGCGGCGGGGAAGGCCTTCAGGGCGTCGGCGGTCTGGGTCGCAGGCGTGCTGTCGGTCATCGGGCTTCCCGCCTGAGCGGTGGCGCAGGCGGCCAGGGTCAGGGCGGCGACGCCGGCGAAGAGGGAGGGGAGGATTTTCAAAGGCATAGTCTCCACGGCCAAGATTAGCGTGACCGTGGAGAACGTCACAGGATCAGGGCAGTTCCACGGCCATGGCCACGGCTTCGCCGCCGCCGATGCACAGCGACGCCATGCCCTTCTTGCCGCCGCGCGCCTGAAGCGCCGCCAGCAGGGTGGACAGGATGCGCGCGCCCGACGCCCCAATGGGGTGGCCCAGGGCGGTGGCGCCGCCGTTGACGTTCAGTTTGGCGCGGTCGATGCCCAGTTCCTGCTGCGCGATCATGGCGACGACGGCGAAGGCTTCGTTGACCTCCCACAGGTCCACGTCCTCGACCGACCAGCCGGCCTTCTTCAGCGCCTTCTGCATGGCCGGGACCGGGGCGGTGGTGAACATGCCCGGTTCGTGGGCGTGGGCGGCGTGGCTGACCACGCGGGCGACGACGGGCAGGCCCAGCGCCCTGGCCGTGCTTTCGCGGGTCATGACCAGGGCCGCGGCGCCGTCCGAGATCGAGGAGGCGTTGGCGGCGGTGATGGCGCCGTCCTTGGTGAAGGCGGGGCGCAGGGTCGGGATCTTGGCGGCGTCGGCCTTGCCGGGCTGCTCGTCTTCGCTGACGGTGACGGGGCCCTTGCGGGTCGCGACCTCGACCGGGACGATCTCGGCCTTGAAGGCGCCCGAGGCGATGGCGGCCTGGGCGCGGGTCAGGCTCTCGATGGCGTATTCGTCCATCTGTTCACGCGTGAACTGATACTGGGCGGCGGCGTCCTCGGCGAAGACGCCCATGGCCTTGCCGGGAGAATAGGCGTCTTCCAGACCGTCCATCATCATGCTGTCGACGATGACGTCGTGGCCGATGCGGGCGCCGCCGCGGTGCTTGTTCATCAGATAGGGTGCGCCGGTCATCGACTCCATGCCGCCCGCGACGATGACGTCAGCGGTGCCGGCCAGCAGGGCGTCGTGAGCCATCATGGCGGCTTGCAGGCCCGAGCCGCACATCTTGTTCACCGTTGTCGCCTCGACGTGCTTGCCCAGGCCCGCGCCGATGGCGGCCTGACGCGCCGGGGCCTGACCCAGACCGGCGGGCAGGACGCAGCCCATGAAGATCTGCTCGACCTTTTCAGGGGCGACGCCGGCGCGCTCGACCGCGGCCTTGACGGCGGCGGCGCCCAGGTCGGTGGCCTTCACCGGCGACAGCGCGCCCTGAAAGCCGCCCATCGGCGTGCGGGCGAAGGAGACGATGACGACGGGATCAGAAGCAGCGGTCATGGGGCGTTTCCAGTATGAATCGTTTCGCGGGGATTAGGGGAGGCGGAGGGGCGCTGGCAAGCGCAGCCGCCTTACAGCAGCTTGCGGCGTTGGCGGGCCAGGGCCAGCGGGCGACCGTCCGCGCCCCAGGCGACGGCCTCGTCCACCGACCAGCCGAGGCCGTGATCCAGCAGCCGGTATTCGAAGAAGGCCCAGCCGTAGGGCGCGGTCTCGGGCGTCGGATCGTTGATGAAGTCGTAGCGCAGGTCGACGGTGGTCATCATCGGCGGCGCCTTGAAGGCGGTCCAGGCGGGCGGATAGAGGGCGTCCAGCAGATAGGCCAGCCGCAGTTCGTCCAGAGGCGCGCCGTCGCGGGTGCGCATCCAGACGCGCTCGACGGCGGGCTTGCCCTCGTTGCCGCCGAGGATGTTGGGGCCGCCGTCGAAACGATAATCGACATGCTGCGAAAAGCGCGGGGCCAGAGGGCCGCTGAGGCCCGGCGCATCGAGGTCCAACGGGGGCGGCGGGATCAGAAGCGGGCTGAGCGGCCGGGCGGTCTCGCTGTCGGCGCCATAGGTGGCGCTGGCGTGGTGGGTCAGGCGCGCGCCTTGCCCGCCCTCGACCACCGCATAGGCGACGTTGCGGCCGCCGCGCAGCAGGCGAGGGCGGAAATGGATCGGCTGGCCGTATCTGGCGGCGGCCAGATACTGGACGCTGAGGCTGCGCAGCGGCGCCTTGATCTCCAGCCCCTGCCGTATCGCCCCGGCGCACAGGGCCGCCAGCAGGCCGCCGAAGGGGAAGCCCGCCTCGGGCGGGGCGGTGATCGGGCCGTTGGAGAATTCGCCGGACAGGTGGGCGCTCAGGCCGCCCTCGCCGGGCGTCAGGGTCAGGGCGTCGTGCAGCAGGTCGGCTTCGGTCATCGGTCCACGCAACAGGTGAAAGAGGCGGTCGGAGACTGATGCGTCGCCGCCCGCAAGTCGAGGAATGCAGAAATCGCGACAGGATAGTCGCAAGTTCGTTGCTAAAAGAAACTGACAAACTGCGTTCCGATTGGCAACCCACTTGTCAAAAGCCTGACGCGGGGTCACTTTCCCGGCATGGGACGCACCGCCGACTATAGCCGCCAGAGCTGCTCGATCGCCGCCACGCTGGAGGTGATCGGCGACCCGTGGACCCTGCTGGTCATCCGCGACGCCTTCAACGGCGTGCGCCGGTTCGAGCAGTGGCAGGACCGGCTGGGTGTGGCCCGCAACGTCCTGGCGGCGCGTCTGAAGTCGCTGGTGCAGCATGGGGTGCTGGAGCCGCAGCTCTATTCCGAACGTCCGCCGCGCAACGAGTATGTTCTGACCGCCAAGGGCAAGGACCTGTACGGCGTCCTGGTGACGTTGCACGCCTGGGGCGAGAAACACGTCTATGGCGAGGCCGACAGCGGCATCGCCATGGTGCACAAGACCTGCGGCCACGACCTCAAGCCCCGCATCGCCTGCGGCCATTGCAACGAGATCGTCAAACCCCGCGATATCGCCCTGACCTGGGCCGACAACCGGCCGACGGTGGGAGATGTTCTGCCGAAGGAAGACGCGGCTTAGCGGGCCGCAAGCGGACGGACTGAATGCCCGCTAAGGGTGGCGGGCTCTGCCACCCTTGCGGCGCTGAAGCGCGTCAGGCGACGGCGGTGGTGCTCTGGATGAAGCCGCCGCCCAGGACGCGGTCGGGGTCCGCCGGATCGTAGAGGGCGCAGGCCTGACCGGGGGCGACGCCTTCTTCGCCCTGCTCGAAGACGACGGAAATGACATTATCGTCGCTCAGGGCGAGGCGGGCGGGCGAGGGCTGGCGGGTCGAGCGGACGCGGGCCAGGACGGGGGCGCCGTCGCGGGCGGCTTCCTCGATCGTGGCCTGATCGCCCAGCCAGTTGGTTTCCTCCAGCGCCAGGCTGGCGGTCAGCAGGGCCTCGCGCGGGCCGACGATGACCTGACGCTTGTCCGGGTCCAGCCGGGTCACGAACAGGGGCTCGCCCACGGCGACGTTCAGGCCCCTGCGCTGGCCGATGGTGTAGTCGGTGATGCCGCCGTGCGTGCCCAGCACCCGGCCGTCCATGTGGACGATCTCGCCCGCTTCACGCCCTTGCGGACGCAGGCGGTCGATCAGGGTGCGGTAGTCGCCGGACGGGACGAAGCAGATGTCCTGGCTGTCCGGCTTGGCCGCGATGCGCAGGCCGAGGGCGGCGGCGACGCCGCGCACCTGGGGCTTTTCCAGATCGGCCAGGGGGAAGCGCAGGTAGTCGAGCTGATCCTGGGTGGTGGCGAACAGGAAGTAGGACTGGTCGCGCGAGTGGTCGATCGCCTTGCGCATCTGCGAGCGGTTGCCGACGGCGGCGCGGCGGACGTAGTGGCCGGTGGCCATGGCCTCGGCGCCCAGGTCGCGGGCGACGTCCAGCAGGTCGCGGAACTTCACCGTCTGATTGCAGCGAATGCAGGGGACCGGCGTTTGGCCCTTCAGATAACTATCCGCAAACTGGTCGATGACCGCGTCCTTGAAGCGGCTTTCGTAGTCGAGGACGTAGTGGGGGATGCCGATGAGCTCGGCGGCCAGACGGGCGTCGTGGATGTCCTGACCGGCGCAGCAGGCGCCCTTCTTCTTGAGCGCCGCGCCGTGGTCGTAGAGCTGAAGCGTGACGCCGACCACATCATAGCCGGCCTTGTGCAGCAGGGCGGCGACGACGGTGGAATCCACTCCGCCTGACATGGCCGCGACCACGCGCGATCCAACCGGCAGGCCGACGGCTTGTCGCGCGCTCTCGATCGCGGCGTCCATGTCGGCGGCGCCGGACATGGGGGCGATGGTCGGAACGGGGCAAATATCGTCAGCCAGGGTCATCGCCGCCATATAGAGGTCCCTGCGTTCGATTTCGAGGCATGGCCCTGAAAACGATAAAGGCCGCCTCCGTTGCCGGAAGCGGCCTTTATCCTTGAGCCTATCGCGCTTCGCGCTACTTGAGGCCCATCAATCCCGGTAGCTCTGGATGCGCGTGGTGCGCAGCCCTTGCATGCCCCATTTGTCGATCGCCTGTTGCCAGGCGATGAATTCCTCGGCCGTCAGACGATACTTCGCCAGGGCGTCTTCCAGGCTGATCAGACCGCCGCGAACGGCGGCGACCACTTCGGCCTTGCGGCGGATCACCCACCGGTTCGTATCCGCCGGCGGGAGATCCCGCAGGGTCAGCGGCGTGCCCGTCGGGCCGACCACGTACTGTTCGCCTCTGTTATTAAGGCGTCGCTCTTGCAGCATGGGCTTAAGCCTCTTTCACCACCACCATAGACGCGCAAGCTAGGCCCGACCCCGCTAAGGGCCGTTTAAGCGTCGTGGTGAAGGAATGGCTAAGACGCATCCTCCGCGTCCGGCGCCCGCCAGGCGCCGGAAACGAAGGATTCATCGAGTCTAACAAAGGCTTACTCATCGATTCCGGTTAATCGATCAGCGCTTGATGTTGATCAGTTCCGCCAGCATCTCGTCGGCGGTGGTGATGATCTTCGACGAGGCCGAATAGGCGCGCTGGGTGGTGATCAGGCCGGTGAACTCGGTCGACAGGTCGACGGTCGAGGCTTCCAGCTGCGACGCCCCCAGCAGGCCCGCGCCGCCGGTGCCGGGCGCCTTCAGGTTGAAGGTGCCGGAGCTCTGGCTGACACGGAAGGCGTTGCCCGAGACCTCGGTCAGGTTGTCGGCGCTGGGGAAGGTGGCCAGGGCGACCTGGGCGATCTTGCGCATCACGCCGTTGTCGAAGATGGCGGTGACGAAGCCGGTGTCGTCGATCTTCACCTCGGTCAGGTTTCCGAAGGCGGTGCCGTTCGTATAGGTCGCCTGGACGATCGAGGTGCTGTCATACTGAGTCAGGCCGCCGGCGGCCGCCGTCAGGTCGATCGCGATGGTCTGGGCGGCGATGCCGAGTCCCGCAGCCCAGGTGCCGTCGGGGGCGACGGCGGGCGGAACCGGCGGAACCGAACCGGAGGCGCCGAGCGTCAGGCTGGCCTGGGAGGGGTCCGGGAACAGGGCGGTCGGGCCGTTGAAGGTGGTGTCCAGGCGGCCGTCCTGGGTGAACCTCACCATGCCGCTCTTCAGCGGGGTGTTGGGGTTCACGACCGAACCGTCGGGCGCGTGGACCTCGGCGTACCATTCGTTGGCGTTGGGACCCTTCAGGAAGGCGATGGCGATGCTGCGCTGGCCGCCCTTGGAGTCCGAGACGGGGATGGTGATCTCGAAGTCAGGCTTGACGCCCGTTCCGGTCACGGGATCCCACATGGCCATCGAATTGGTGGCGGGGTCGTAGGCGGTCACGCCGGCCGGGGTCGGGACGGTCGCGGCGTCGGACACCTTCTGGCTGGACTTCAGGTTGGCGTTCAGGCCGACGCGGGTGGTCGGCTCGGCGGCGCCGCCGACCGAACCGACGTTGATCGTCTTCAGTCGGTTCACGTCCGAGGGGTCGCTGGCGACGTTGCCGTCGGTGTCCACGGGCCAGCCCTGCAGATACAGGCCCGCCGTGTTCTGCAGATAGCCAAGGTCGTCGATCTTGAACGCGCCGGCGCGGGTGAACAGGCGAGCGTCGCTGTTCACCAGGTTCTCCGACTTCTCAGTCACCACGAAGAAGCCCTGGCCGGCGATGGCCAGGTCGGTGCCCGAGGTGGTGCGTTGAAGCTGGCCGGCCTGGCTGATGAAGTGGCGGGCCGTGGCCTGCACGCCGCCGGCCGAGAAGCCGACGCCCTGGGTCTGGCTGTTGACCACGGTGGCGAACTCGGAGGTCGCGCGCTTGTAGCCGACCGTGTTCACGTTCGCGATGTTCTGGGAAATCGTCGACAGGGCCGCGGCGTTCGCGGTCAGGCCGGACACGCCGGCCAGCATGGCGCCGTTGATGCTCATGACTGGGCTTCCTTACGAGAGAATGACGAGAGAATGAGAGGGGAAACGCGTGTCATCAGGCGTTTCCTGCGGGGGGTTCGGGCGGCGTCGTCGCGGCCTTCTGTTCTTCCAGAGCGATCAGGCTGGAGACCGGCATGATGGAGTTGCCGATGGTGACGAAGGCCTTGCCGTCGTACATTTCCACGCCGGTGACGCGGCCGCGAATGATGACCTGGCTGTCGACGTCCTTGCCGGCGCCGTCCTTGGCGATGACCTTCATGGTGTAGACGCCGCCGTCGTCGACCTGCCCGCCGCCGGTGGTTTTGCCGTCCCACTTGAAGTCGTGCATGCCGTTGGTCTTGGCCGGAGCATCCTGGGTCCAGACCACCTTGCCGCTGGCGTCCAGCACCTGGATCGTCGCCGTGGCTGCGTTTCCGCCCAGCTCGTAGCTCCAGTTGGCCTCGCCGTCTTCGATCCGGGTGGAGGACCAGACCGCGGTGGCGTCCTTGCCGATATACTGCGACGCGCCGGTCAGGCCGTCGCCCTGCTGGGCCTGAAGCAGGCTGTTCAGCAAGGTGTTGGTCAGCAGTTGCTGCTCGACCCCGGCCATCTGGGTCAATTGAGCCGTGAACTCGTTGGAATCCACTGGCGACAGCGGGTCCTGGTTCTTCAACTGAGCGGTCAGCAGCGACAGGAAGGTCTCGAAATTCGAGGCCAGCATGGTCGAGCCGGTGTTGATCTTGCCCGTGGCGGTGTTGGTGGAGACGGCGTCAACCATCGTCAGACCTTCAGATCGACGCGATCAGGCGTCAGCGAGAGAGAAACCCAGGCGCCGGGCGGCGGAGCAGCCAGATCCGCATCGGCGGCGATGCGCGCGGCGCCGGCGAAGGCGCGACGGTCCGGGGCCCGGTCAAAGGCGCCGCCGCCGAAGCCGGACGACGGATTCCGCTCCGAGAACTCCAGCGAGTCCTGAGACAACTGGAAGCCGGCGTCCTGAAGCTGGCGGCGCAGTTCGTCGGCGCGGCCGCGCAGGTCGGTCGCGGCGGCGGGATTGTCGAAGGCCAGACGCGCGGTCAGACGGCCGTCGGAGTCGATGTCCATGCTCACGTCGACGCTGCCCAGACCTTCGGGCGTCAACACCATGTCGAAGCGCGTCGAACGGCCGTCCAGCTTCCTGAGGATCTGGGCGGCGATCTGGGCGGTGGTCTCGACCGGGGCGCGCGACAGCATCGACAGGCCCAGGTCGCGGTTGGCGGCGGGCGCGCCGGTCTGGGATTCCAGGGG
>NZ_DASWXW010000192.1:0-7161 GCF_036405315.1 Brevundimonas sp.
GGCCTCGGCCATCCTCTGCGTCACCTACACCAAGGCCGCCGCCGCCGAGATGCAGGCCCGCCTGTTCGAGACCCTGGGCAAGTGGGCGGTCATGGACGACGCCGCCCTGTCCGCCGAACTGGCCCGGCTGGACGCCAGCGAGCCTGACAGCCTCAACCCGGCCCGCCTGTCCGAGGCGCGCCGCCTGTTCGCCCGCGCGCTGGAGACGCCCGGCGGGCTGAAGATCCAGACCATCCATGCCTTCTGCGAAAAGCTGCTGCGCCGCTTCCCCATCGAGGCGGGCGTCTCGCCGCGCTTCACCGTGCTGGAAAACGAGGCCGCCATCGCCCTCAGCCAAGCCGCGCGCGAAGAACTGGCCCGCGCCGCGCTGCGGGACCCCGACGGCCCGGTCGGTCAGGCCTACAGCCATTTCGCCGTCGAACTGGACTGGGGTCGCTTCGAGAGCCTGCTGGCCATGATCGAGGCCAAGCGCGCCGACCTGACCGACTACGTTGCCCGCGTCGGCGACGGCTCGGCCCCCGGCCCGCACGCCCTGACCGGCGCCGATCCCGAACAGACGCCCGACGAGATCGAGGCCGACTTCATCCGCTGGCTGGACCGGGGCGAGGTCCGCCGCATGGCCGAGCTGATGGCCACCGGCGGCAAGACCGACAAGGACCGCGCCGCCGAACTGATCCACGCCCTGGATCATGAGTGGAGCTTCCACGGCCTCGGCGTCGTCTTCCTCACCGGCACGGGCTCGCCGCGCAAGTCGATGGCGACCAAGCAAGCCCCGCCTGACGCCGGCGGCTGGCTCAGCGATCTGCAGGCCAAGTATCTGGCGACGCTGGACGTGGTGCGCGCCGCCAAGGTCGCCGCCGACACCATCAGGCTGCTGACCCTGGCCGTGGCCCACGCCGCCTTCTACGAGGCGGCCAAGGCCGAGCGCGGGGCGCTGGACTTCTCCGATCTGGTGGCGAAAACCGTCGACCTGCTGACCGCCCGCTCGACCGCCGCCTGGGTGCTGTACAAACTGGACGGCGGCATCGACCACGTCCTGATCGACGAGGCCCAGGACACGGCGCCCGAGCAATGGGCCATCATGCGCGGCCTGACCGGCGAGTTCTTCTCTGGCGAAGAAACCGACCGCACCGTCTTCGCCGTCGGCGACGAGAAGCAGTCGATCTACTCCTTCCAGGGCGCCCGGCCGGAACGCCTGCGTCAGGAAGCCCAGGTCTACGACGCCCTGATCCGGGCCTCCGGTTCCGCCTTCGAAGGCGTGCCGCTGGAGACCTCCTATCGCTCGACCGAGGACGTCCTCGCCTTCGTCGACCATGCCTTCGCCGATCCCGAACGCACCCGCGCTCTCGTCGGCGAGGCGGGCGACATTCCCCGCCACCTGCCCGCCCGCATCGGCCAGCGTGGCAGCGTCGATCTCTGGCCCCTGTTCATGGACGAGGCCCCACCCGAGCGCGACGCCTGGGACGATCCGGTCGATCAGGAGAGCGTCGCCGGCGCCCGCAAGCGCATGGCCGCCGCCCTGGCGCATGAGATAAGGCGACAGGTCGAGACCGGCGCCACCGTCTATGATCGCAACACCCGCCAGCCGCGCGCCAGCGGCTATGGCGACTTCCTCATCCTGGTCCGCCGCCGCGACGCGACCTTCGAGGAAATCATCCGCGCCCTGAAGAGCGCGGGCGTCCCCGTCGCCGGGGCCGACCGGCTGAAACTGTCCAGCCATATCGTCTTTGACGACCTCAAGGCCCTGGCCCGCTTCGCCCTCTTCCCCGGCGACGACCTGTCGCTGGCCGAGGTGCTGCGCAGCCCCTTCTGCGACGTGGACGAGGCCTCGCTCTATGACCTGGCCGGACGCGAGAAGCGTCAGGGCCTGTGGCGCGAACTGAAGAGCCGCGCCGACGAACGCCCCGAATGGCGTCGCGCGCTGGAGCTGTGCCTGAGCGCCCGCGCGGCGCGCGACGGCGATCCCTTCGCCTTCTTCTCGACCCTGCTCAACCGCATGGACGACACGGGCGTTTCGGGCCGCGCCCGCGTGCTGACCCGACTGGGCCGCGAGGCCGAGGAGGCCATCGACGAGACCCTCAATCAGGTGCTGGCCGCCGAGAACCGCGGCGGGGTCGATCTGGAGACCTGTCTGGCCCTGCTGGAAGCCGCCGACGTCGAGGTGAAGCGCGAACTGGAAGGGCCGCGCGGCGAGGTCCGCGTCATGACCGTTCACGGCGCCAAGGGGCTGGAGGCGCCCGTCGTCATCCTGCCCGACACCACCATGAAGGCGAAGGCGCAGGGCCCGTCCCTGATGCCGGTCGCGCTTGATGACGGCGAGGCCTGGCTGATGTGCCCCGGCTCGTCCAAGGAGGACTGCGCCGCGTCCAAGGCCGCCCGCGACGCGCGCGAGGCCCGCGTCAGCGACGAGTCCCTGCGCCTGCTCTACGTCGCCCTGACCCGCGCCCGCGACCGGGTCATCGTCATGGGCCGCGGCTCGAAACGCTCGCCCGAACCCGGCGACTGGTGGTCGGTGATCGAGGAGACCTTCAACCGTCTCGGCGACGAGGTCCGCACGCTGGATAACAACGTCCGCCGCTACGGCGTCGATCTCGACGTCCTGCCCGCCGTCGCAGCCGCAACCGAGGCCCGCCCGGAAGCCCCCGACTGGACCCGCGCAACGCCCGCGCGCGACGCCGCCGCCCGCTTCGCCTCGCCGTCGCAGATGCAGGAGCAGAAGCGCATCCCCGCGCCGTCCCCGCTGGCGCGCGGCGAAGGCCCCGGCGCGGGTTTGGGGCGCTTCCGGCGCGGCGACCTGATCCACCGCCTGCTGGAACGCCTGCCCGACATCGCCGCGCCCGACCGGCCCGACGCCGCCGTGCGGATGCTGGCGCGCGAACGCGACCTGTCCGACGACCAGCGCGCGGAAATGATCGGCGCCGCCTTCGCCGTGCTGAACGACGCCCGCTTCGCCCCCGTCTTCGGCCCCGGCTCGCGCGCTGAGGTGGCCCTGACCGGCTCCTCGCCCGACCTGCCGTCCGGCGTCTCCATCTCGGGCCGCATCGACCGGCTGGTGGTCACGCCCGAACGGGTGCTGGTGGTGGACTTCAAGTCCAACCGCCCGGCCCCGGATCAGGTCGAGGACGCCGACCCCGCCTATGTGCTGCAGATGGCGGTCTATACGGCGGTGCTGCGTCGCCTCTATCCCGACCGCGCGGTCGAGGCGGCCCTGGTCTGGACCGACGGACCCAAGCTGATGGCGGTGCCGCAAAGCCTGATGGACGCGGCGCTTTCAAATGCGCGTTGATTTGTGCGGGATTCGCTCCCACATCTGCCGGGAACGCTGAACCGATCCTCGGCGCGCTACCCATTCGGTGCTCAAGCAGCGAGGCCCCGCGGGCCGAGCGGCAGCACCCCTAAAGGAGAACCATTCATGGCGACTGTCAAAGTCACCGACGAAAGCTTCGACGCCGACGTCCTGAAGTCCTCGACCCCTGTCCTGGTGGACTTCTGGGCCGAGTGGTGCGGCCCCTGCAAGCAGATCGGGCCGGCGCTGGAACAGATCGCCGACGAACTGTCGGGCAAGGTGACGATCGCCAAGGTCAACATCGACGACAGCCCCATGACCCCGTCCAAGATGGGCGTGAAGGGCATCCCGACCCTGATGCTGTTCAAGGACGGCCAGCTGGCCTCGATGAAGGTCGGCGCCATGCCCAAGGGCAAGATCGTCGAATGGCTGGCCGAGGCCGGCGTCAAGGCGGACTGATCCGCCTCAAACGATGAGATCAGGCGGCGGCGCTGAAAGGCCCGCCGCCTTTTTTCATGCGCCTAAACGGGCCAGGTCTCGGGGCTGGCGCCCAGCACCTCGCCCGCCAGATAGAGCGAGCCGCAGATGACGATGCGGCCCGCGCCCAGGGCCAGGGTGCGGTCCAGGGCCTCATCCACCGATCCCGCCGGCAGGGCGCCGAAGCCGCGCCCTTGCGCCACGGCGGCCAGAGCCGCCGGGTCGGCGGCGGCGCCGTCGAAGGCGACGGTGAAGACCTGCAGGTCGACACCCTTCAGCGCCTCGAAGAAGCCGCCCGCGTCCTTGTTGGCCAGCATGCCGACGATCAGGGCCGTGGGGCGCGGCGCCCGCGCCTGACGCTCGGCCAGCGACCGCGCCAGGGCGCGCCCGGCATGGGGGTTGTGCCCGCCGTCCAGCCACAGCTCGGCGTCGGCCTTCTGCGCCTTTTCGGCATAGGGACCGGCGGTCAGCCGCTGCATCCGGGCCGGCCAGCGCACCGATTTCAGCCCCTCGGCGATGGCGGCTTCGGGCAGGTCCAGCTCCAGGGCGGCGGCCACGGCCACGCCCGCGTTGTCGAACTGATGCGGACCGCTCAGCGCCGGGGCCGGCAGGTCGAGGAAACGCTCCTGATCCTGATAGACCAGCCCGCCGCGCTCGGCCCAGGCGTCGAAGTCCACGCCCATGACGGTCAGGGGCGAATGGACCTCGGCGGCGCGCCGCTCGATCACGGCCATGACCGTCTCGGACTGGCGGGCGATGACGCCCCGCGCCCCGGCCTTGAGTATCCCCGCCTTCTCGGCGGCGACGCCCTCGAGCCGGTCGCCGAGGAACTCGGCGTGATCCAGATCAACGGGGGTGATGACGCTGAGCAGGGGCCGGTCGATGACGTTGGTGGCGTCCAGCGAACCGCCCAGACCGACCTCGATGATGGCGAGGTCGGCAGGGGTCTCGCTCATCGCCAGGAAGGCGGCGGCGGTCGTGCTCTCGAACACGGTGGCTTCGCCCGCTACGGCCTCGATGCGGTCGAGAATGGCGTTCAACTGGTCGTCGCTGATCAGGGTCCCGGCCAGGCGGATGCGCTCGTTGAAGCGCACCAGATGCGGCGAGGTGTAAGCGTGAACGCGCAGGCCCGCCGCCTCGGCGATGGCCCGGATCAGGGCCACGCTTGAGCCCTTGCCGTTGGTGCCGGCGACATGGACCACCGGCGGCAGTCGATCCTGCGGATTTCCCAGAGCGGCGCACAGGGCGCGCATCCGGTCCAGCGACAGGTCGATGCGCTGGGGATGGCGGGCGCGCAGGCGTTCCGAGATCGGGTCCATGCGGAGGCTTTAGGCCGCCTTGCGCTTGCCGCCCATCAGCATGGACAGAATCTGGCCCAGGGTCGTCGGCAGGTCGCCGCGCGCCACGACCTTGTCGACCATGCCCTTGCCCTGCAGATACTCGGCGCGCTGGAAGCCCGGCGGCAGTTTCTCGCGGATGGTGGTCTCGATCACGCGCGGACCGGCGAAACCGATCAGGGCGCCCGGCTCGGCCAGGTGGACGTCGCCCAGCATGGCGTAGGAGGCGGTCACGCCTCCCGTGGTCGGATCGGTCAGGACGACGACGTAGGGCAACTGCGCCGCCTTCACTTCCTGCACCGCCAGGGTGGTGCGGGCCATCTGCATCAGGCTGAGGGCGCCTTCCTGCATCCGCGCGCCGCCGGCGGCGGTGAAGCAGACGAAAGGCACGCCGCGCTTCACGGCTTCACGCGCGGCGGCGACGAAGGCCTCCCCCGCCGCCATGCCCAGCGATCCGCCCATGAAGGTGAAGTCCTGGACGATGACGACCGCGGCCACGCCGTCGATCTTGCCGAACCCAATCGCCATCGTGTCCTTGCGGCCCGCCGCCTTGCGCGCCGACGACAGGCGGTCGCGATAGGACTTGCCGTCCGAGAACTTCAGCGGGTCTTCCGGCACGTCCGGCGTGTCGATGCTCTCGAACACGCCGTCGTCGAAGGTGGCCTTCAGGCGCGTGGGCGCATTGATGCGCATGTGACGGCCGGACGGCGTGACCCACAGGGCCGCCTCCAGGTCCGAGCGGAACAGCATCTCGCCGCTGTCCGGGTCCTTGACCCACAGATTGTCGGGCGTGTCGCGCCGGCTGACGATCTTGCGCACGCCCGGAGCGAAGCGGGACAGCCAGCCGCCGCGCGGCTTGTTCTCAGGATTTTTGTCGACCATGAGCGCGCCTTTAGACGGTTTCCCCAAGGAAAGCACTATTTGGGGAAGCACTAGTGCGAGCGGTTTTCACCGCATCGGCCAGAGCCCTGACCTTGGCCAGAACGCGGGGGACGGCGGGTTCGTTCGCCGCCAGGGCCGCCGCCACTTCATCAACGAAGACCGAGCCAGCCACCACCGCATCGGCCACGCGGGCGATCTCGGCGGCGCGCTCGGGCGTCTTGACGCCGAAGCCGACGGCGACCGGCAGGCTCGCAGCTTTACGGACCCGTTCGACGGCGGGGGCGACGGACGCGGCCTGCGCCTCCTTCACGCCCGTCACGCCCGCGACCGAAACGTAATAGACAAAGCCCGAGGTGCCCCGGGCGATGACCTTCAGACGGTCGTCGTCCGAGGTCGGCGTGGCCAGACGGATCAACGACACCGACTGCGCATCCAGCGCGGCGGCCAGAGGCCCGGCCTCTTCCGGCGGACAGTCGACCACGATCAGGCCGTCCACGCCCGCCGCCGCGGCGTCGCACGCGAAGGCCTCGTAGCCATAACTCTCGACCGGGTTCAGATAGCCCATCAGGATGACGGGCGTGGCATCGTCGCCCGCCCGGAAATCGGCCACCAGATCGAGCGTGCCGCGAAGGGTCATCCCCGCCGCCAGGCCGCGCAGGGCGGCGCGCTGGATCGGCGGCCCCTCGGCCATGGGGTCGGAAAAGGCCAGACCCAGTTCGATCAGGTCGGCGCCGGCGGCGGGCAGACCGCGCAGGATCTCCAGCGCCTCGTCGCGGCTGGGATCGCCGGTCATGACATAGGGGATGAAGCCGGCCCTGCCCTCGGCCTTCAGCGCGGCGAAACGGGCGTCGATGCGAGCGGTCGTCACTGGGGCGTCGCTCCCGCCGCCGCTTGGCCGGCGCAGACATTGCCCGGAATGGTGGCGAAGCCGAGATAGCCGGGCGTTTCCGGCGCCGAGGGGCCTGCAGTGTCGTAGAAGGCCACCATCTGCAGGCCGTCGCAGACGCCGCCGTCCTTGCGCTTGATCAGGACGACGCGGTTGTCGTCGCCGCCCGCGACCAGCCAGCCCTGGCCCTCGAAATGCTTGATATAGGTCTCGGCCAGGGCGCCGACGCCGGCCAGGGGGGCGGTGACGCAGAAGGCGCGACCGTTCAGCCCATGCAGGTTGCCGCAGTCCGG
>NZ_DASWXW010000193.1:0-8266 GCF_036405315.1 Brevundimonas sp.
GTAAGGATTCACCATAAGCCCCTCATCTGTCCGGGGCCGCTTTTCCATGTCCGAGTTGAAGACCGACGTCATCCTGCGTGGCGACTGCATCGAGGTGCTGAAGGGCCTGCCGGACAAGTCGGTGGACATGGTCTTCGCCGATCCGCCCTATAATCTGCAGCTGGGCGGCGACCTGCTGCGTCCGGACAATTCCAAGGTCGACGCGGTCGACGACGACTGGGACAAGTTCGACAGCTTCGCCGCCTATGACGCCTTCACCCGCGCCTGGCTGAGCGAATGCCGCCGGGTGCTGAAGGACGAGGGCAGCCTGTGGGTCATCGGCAGCTATCACAACATCTTCCGCCTGGGCGCGGCGATGCAGGACCTGGGTTTCTGGGTGCTGAACGACATCATCTGGCGCAAGTCCAACCCGATGCCGAACTTCAAGGGCACGCGCTTCACCAACGCCCATGAGACCCTGATCTGGGCCGCCAAGTCGCGCGAGCAGAAACGCTACACCTTCAACTACGACGCGCTGAAGGCCTTCAACGAAGACACCCAGATGCGCTCGGACTGGACCCTGGCCCTGTGCACCGGCGGCGAGCGGCTGAAGGACGAGAACGGCGACAAGGCCCACCCGACCCAAAAACCTGAAGCCCTGCTGCACCGCGTGCTGCTGTCGGCCAGCCGCGTCGGCGACGTCATCCTGGACCCCTTCTTCGGCACCGGCACCACCGGCGCCGCGGCCAAGCGCTTGGGCCGCCATTTCGTCGGCATCGAACGCGACGAGACCTACGCCAGGCTGGCCGAGAAGCGCATCAAGGCGGTCATCCCCGCCGCGCCCGAGGATCTGGTCGTCACCGGCTCCAAGAAGGCCGAACCCAAGGTGCCGTTCGGCGCCCTGGTGGAGGCAGGGCTGCTGGCCCCCGGCGACAAGCTCTACTGCCCCAAGGGCGACCATGAGGCCCGCGTGCGCGCCGACGGCTCGCTGGTGTCTGGCTCCATGACCGGCTCGATCCACAAGCTGGGGGCCCTGCTGGAAAACGCCCCGGCCTGCAACGGCTGGACCTACTGGCGGTTCAAGACCGACACGGGCCTGCGCCCCATCGACGCCCTGCGCGCCGAGATCCGCGCCGGGATGCAGTAGAGGTCGAACCCCGGCCTGGCTGAGGGGACTATCGTTTCAGCCAAGCTGGAACCCCCGTTCATCGCCCCGTGTTGAGGACTCCAGTGCACCATCGGGGGCGCTGGAGTCCGATCATGAAGATTGCTCAGGTCACGCCCCTCTATGAGGCGGTGCCGCCGCGGCTCTACGGCGGCACGGAACGGGTCGTGGCCCACCTGACCGACGCCCTGGTCGACCTGGGCCACGAGGTGACGCTGTTCGCCAGCGCCGACGCCGAGACACGGGCCCGCCTGATCCCGGTGCGCGATCAGGCCATCCGTCTGGACCCCGAGCCCCTGAAGTCCGACCTGGCGGCGCACATGACCATGCTGGCCGAGGTGCTGGAGCGCGCCGACGACTTCGACGTCATCCACTTCCACACCGACATGCTCCACCTCCCCTTTTTCCGCGACCTGGCGGACAAGACCGTCACCACCCTGCACGGGCGACTGGACCTGAAGGACCTGCCCGAGGTCTACGACCGCTGGTCCGAGTTCGGCCTGGTCTCCATCTCCGACGATCAACGCCGGCCCCTGCCCGCCGCGAACTGGAAGGCGACGGTGCATCACGGCATGCCCGGCGACCTCTATCGCTTCTCGCCCGGGTCCGAAGGCTATCTCGCCTTCCTGGGCCGTATCTCGCCTGAGAAGCGTCCCGACCGCGCCATCGAGATCGCCACGCGCCTGGGCAAGCCGCTGAAGATAGCGGCCAAGGTCGATGCCGCGGATAAGACCTATTGGAAGACGGTCATCAAGCCGATGATCGACGGCAATCCCTTGGTCGAATTCATCGGCGAGATTGGGGACGATCGGAAGTCGGCCTTCCTCGGCGGCGCCGAGGCCCTGCTGTTCCCTGTCGACTGGCCGGAACCGTTCGGTCTGGTGATGATCGAGGCCATGGCCTGCGGCACGCCGGTCGTGGCCTTCCGCTGTGGCTCGACGCCCGAGATCATCGAAGACGGCGCTACCGGATTCCTGGTGGACGCGATGGATCAAGCCGTCGCCGCCGCAGGGCAGGCGCACCGACTGGACCGCGAGGCGATCCGGGCGCGCTTCGACCTGCGCTTCTCGGCCACCGCGATGGCCCGGAGCTACCTCGACGTCTACAGCGACATCCTGGCCCGGCGCCCGTTCGCCGCGCACATGCTGGACGGCGCCCCCGCGCGACCGCTGCGCGAGGATCGCAGTTTCGCCATCCGCGCCTGAACCCTTAGCCCCCTCGCCCATTAGATAGAGCATGGACGACGCCTATTCGGTCCAGACCACCGCCGCCGACAACAGCGATCAGGACGGGCTCGAATCCCTGATGGCGCTGAAGGACTGCGACACCTTCCTGGTCGCGGACCATTGGGGCGATGTGAAAAGCGGCGCCGACGGCCTGTTCGATCAGGACACGCGGATGCTGTCGCATTTCGTCCTGACGGTCGGGCGGGTGCGGCCCTCGCGGCTGAGCTCCGGCGTGACCGAGGACAACGTCTTCTTCACCTGCCATTCGACCAACCGCCCCCTGCCGCCGATGGGCGGACGTTCGGCCCCGGCGGGCGTGCTGCATCTGGAGCGGCGGCGGTTCCTCTGGGACAGGAGGCTGTTCGAGCGAGTGCGGATGGTCAACCACGGCATCGAGGACATCCTGCTGCCGCTGGCCTTCGAGTTCGGCGCCGACTTCGCCGACATCTTCCAGGTGCGGGGCACGGCGCGGGCGGCGCACGGCGAGATCCACGCCCCGATCATGGACGGGCGGCGCGTCACCTTCGGCTACACCGGGCTGGACGGGATCGTGCGGACCAGCTGCCTGGCCTTTTCCGAGCCGCCCGCACGGCTGAGCGCCAACCGCGCAGAGTTCATGTTCAGCCTGCCCAAGGGCAAGCAACTGGACCTGTTCGTCGAATGCGGTCTCGACGCCTGCGACGCGCCCGATCAGGACCGCTGGCGCTGGAACGCCATCCAGGCGCGGCTGGCCATGCGCAAGCGGCTGCGGCGGGGCGCCGGCGTGCTGGCCCCCCGCAATCCGCGCGTCAACGACTGGCTGAGGCAATCGCGGACGGACGTCGCCCTGCTGACCACCGACCTGCCGACCGGCCCCTATCCCTATGCCGGGGTGCCGTGGTTCTCGACCCCGTTCGGGCGCGACGGCATCATCACCGCCTGGCAGATGCTGTGGATCGATCCCAGCCTGGCCAGGGGAGTGCTGACCTATCTGGCCTCGCGACAGGCGACCGAGGTCAACGCCTTCATGGACTCCGCCCCCGGCAAGATCATGCACGAGACCCGCGGCGGCGAGATGAGCGCCCTCGGGGAGGTCCCGTTCGGCCTCTATTACGGCGGCGTCGACACCACCTGCCTGTTCATCGCCCTGGCCGGCGCCTATGCCAAACGCACCGGCGATCTGGCCACCATCCGCGCCCTTTGGCCCAACCTGATCGCGGCGGCGGGCTGGATGACCGACTATGGCGACTCGAACGGCGACGGCCTGATCGACTACGCTCGCGCGGCGGAGACGGGCCTGTCCAATCAGGGCTGGAAGGACTCCGAGGATTCAATTTTCGACAACGACGGCTGTTTCCCCAAGGGGCCGGTCGCCCTGTTGGAGGTGCAGGGCTACGCCTTCGCCGCCTGGACCGCTCTGGCCGCTCTCGGCGCCCAGTTGGGAGACGACCGGGCGCCCCAGTGGCGGTCGCGCGCCGAGACCGTCCGCGCTCTGGTCGAGGAAAAGTTCTGGATGGAGGATCAGGGCTTCTACGCCGTCGCCCTGGACGGCGACGGGCGTCAGATGCGGGCGGTCGGCTCCAACGCCGGCCACCTTTTGTTCAGCGGCCTGCCCTCGCATGAGCGCGCCCGGCTGGTGACGCGGCGGATGCTGACGGCGGAGTTCCGTTCCGGCTGGGGCCTGCGGACCCTGGGCAAGGGTCAGGTCCGCTTCAATCCGATGAGCTATCACAACGGATCGGTCTGGCCGCACGACACCGCGATGGCGGCGGCCGGCATGGCCCGTTACGGCGAGCGGCGGGCCGTCGCCATGTTGCTGGGCGAGATTTTCGGCGCGGCCGCGCATTTCCAGCTTCGTCTGCCCGAACTGTTCTGCGGTTTCATTCGCGAGACCGGCGAGCCGCCCATCGCCTACCCGGTCGCCTGCCTGCCTCAGGCCTGGGCGGCGGGCTCAGTCTTCCTGATGCTACAGGCCGTGCTCGGCGTATCGATCAATGCTGACGAGGGACTGGTCGAGGTGGTCAATCCCGCCCTGCCGATCGGCCTGGACCGGCTGTCGATCATCGACCTTGAGGTCGGCGACGGCGCCATCGACCTGAATTTCCAGCGGCTGGACAACCACGTCGTCGTCATGCCCCGCGAACGGCGCGGCACGGTCAGCCTGCGCGCGACGGGCTAGGCCGCCAGCCCGCGCTCCAGCGCCTTCCGGAACACCGTCGGCAAGGCCGCCAGCGCCTGCTCGACCTCGGTCCAGAGGAAGTCGCCGTCGCCCGCGCCGACGTGAACCGTCAGGGTCAGGCTGAAATGGGTGAAGACGTGCTCGACCGCTCCCGCCTCGACCCAGTCGGCGGCGGCGGGGACCTGAAACTGAGGCGCGCCGCTCCACTCCGACGTCGGCAAGCCCATCATGCCTCCCAGAAGCCCCTTGTCGGGTCGGCGCACCAGACCGATCCGCCCCTGGCCGTCGCGCAGGACGAAGGCGTGGCCAAGACGGTGCGGCCGCTCGGCCTTCTGGGCTTTCAGCGGATAGCGGGCCGGTTCGCCGGTCTTCAGCCCCTCGCAGCCGAAGGCCAAGGGGCAGACGTCGCAGGACGGCGATTTCGGCCGACAGACGCCGGAGCCGAGGTCCATCAGAGCCTGGGGCCAGTCGCCGGGCCGTTCGTCGCTGACAAACAGGGCGGCCAGGCGTTTCAGCTCGGGCCGGGCGGCGGGCAGAGGCGTCTCGACTGCGAACAGGCGGCTCATGACCCGCTCGACATTGCCGTCCACGACATTGGCGGGCCGATCGAAGGCGATGGCGGCGACGGCGGCGGCGGTATAGGCGCCCACCCCCGGCAGGGTCAGCAGCGCCGCCTCATTGTCGGGAAAGACCCCGCCATGATCCCCGGCCACGGCCCGCGCGCAGGCCAGCAGGTTGCGGGCGCGGGCGTAATAGCCCAGCCCCGCCCAGGCGGCCATCAGGTCGGAATCCTCGACCGCCGCCAGATCGCTGACCGTCGGCCAGCGCGTGGTGAAACGCTCGAAATAGGGGGCGGCGTGCGGCACCGTGGTCTGCTGCAGCATGACCTCGGACAGCCAGACCCGATAAGGCTCGGTCCGCGTCCCGGAACCCGGCGGCGCGCGCCACGGCAGGGTCCGCGCATGGGCGTCGTACCAATCAAGCAGGGCGGCGCGGAGGAAGGGGACGTCGGGCATGGGTCGAGCTATATAGGACGAATGCGTCGTCCCCTGCCCACCGAAAGCGAAGCCCGCGAAATCCTGGCGAGGCGCCGGACGCGTCCTCAACTGCGCCCGCCGCCCCCGGCCGGTCGGTCGCTGGCCCCGCTGATCAAGAAGCTGGACGCCCAGTTCGGCCGCGGCGCGGGCGCGCTTGAGCCCCGCTGGGTCGAGATCGTCGGCGAGCGCCTGGCCCGCGTCACCCGCCCGCAGAAGCTGACCAAGGGTCGCGGCGGCGCTGGCGGCACCCTGGAGCTGCGCGTGGCCGGCCCCGCCGCCCTGCTGGTCCAGCATCAGTCCGAGGACATCATCCAGCGGGTTAATCTGTTTCTCGGCGCCGGGTCGGTCGAGAAGCTGCGCATCGCCCAGGGGCCGGTGAAGCCCCTGCCTGTGGCCGGGGCCAAGCCGCGCGCGCGCGGCAAGGTCGTCCTGCCGCCCCTGCCTGCCTCCGTCGAAGCCGACCTGGCCGCCTCGGTCGAGGACGCCCCCGACGGGCTGAAAGCGGCGCTCAGAAAGCTGGGCCGGGCGGTGTTGTCGCAGCCCCCCGAAAACGAGCGCCGTTGACAAACCTTCGCCGCACCTGTTCTCGAAAAAACATCAGATTGCGCGCCTCCCAGGGAATCGCGCCATTCTTCAGAGTCACACTCTCGTTCAAGGACGACCCATGGCTACGTTCCGTTACGCTTCGATGAGCCGCCGCGCGGCCCTGACCGCCGCCGCCCTGGCCGCCATGGCCACGGTGGCGGGCTGCACCGCCAAGACCGGCGGCGCCGCCCAGGGCGACATGGCCATGGGCGCGGGCGAAGACGCCAAGGTCACGGTCGTGGAATACGCCTCCGTCACCTGCGGCCACTGCGCCGTCTGGAACGAGGAAGTCTGGCCGGAATTCAAGACCAGGTATGTGGACACCAAGAAGGTCCGCTACGTCTTCCGCGAATTCCCGACCCCGCCGCAGGACATCGCCGTCGCCGGCTTCCTGATCGCGCGCTGCGCCGGCGAGGACAAGTATTTCGACGTCGTCCACGACATCATGGCCAGCCAGAAGGAATGGCAGGCGGGCGTCCCGCCGCGCAACACCCTGTTCCGCGCCGCCGCCGCCGCCGGCCTCAGCCAGGAACAGACCGAAATCTGCATCCGCGACAAGGCCGCCATCGAAGAGATGAGCAACCGCATCAAGGCCGGCATCGACGCCGGCGTGACCGGCACGCCGACCTTCCTGGTCAACGGCACCAAGGTTCTGGACAGCAGCCTGTCGGGTCTGTCGGAAGCCATCGACGCGGAACTGGCCAAGAAGTAATTCATCCAACCGGGGGGCGTGGTCATGTTGAGAAAGCTTGTCGGAGCTGCGGCCCTGACCGTCGTGCTGGCGCTGGCCGCCTGCGGCGGCAAGAACGCCGCCCCCGCCGAGGGCGACATGGCCCTGGGCGCCCCCGAAGGGGCCAAGGTGACGGTGGTCGAATACGCCTCCGTCACCTGCGTCCATTGCGCGGCCTGGCAAAAGGAAACCTGGCCGGGCTTCAAGGCCAAGTATGTGGACACCAACAAGGTGCGCTACGTCTTCCGCGAATTGCCGACCCCGCCGCAAGACGTCTCCGTCGCCGGTTTTCTGGTGGCGCGCTGCGCTGGGGCCGACAAGTATTTCGACGTCGTGCATCAATACATGGCCGATCAGGAAACCTTGTTCAGCGGCGCCACGCCGCCACGCGACTGGCTGATGCGTACGGCCAACGCCGCAGGCCTGAACACTTCCCAGTTTGAAGCCTGCGTCAGCGACAAGGCGGGCATCGCCGCATTCGAAACGCGTGTCCAGTCCGCCTTCAAGGCTGGCGTCACCGGCACCCCCGCCTTCTTCGTCAACGACCAACGGGTCCAAACGCCGGGCGGCGAAGGCGCCAGCCTGGCCGACCTGTCGACGGCCATCGACGCGGCGCTAGCAAAATGAACAACATGACCCTCGCTCGACTTTTGAACGCCCTGCCCGTCGCGGCCGCCTTGATGGCCGCCACGCCCGTCATGGCCGCCGAGCCGGCCCCCGCGCCCGTCCCGGCCGTTTCGGCCGCCGACCGCGTGCTGGGCCGCGCCGATGCGCCGGTGACGGTGATCGAATACGCCTCCTTCACCTGCAGCCACTGCGCCGCCTGGACCAATGAGGTCCTGCCGACCTTCAAGGCCCGCTACATCGACACCGGCAAGGTCAAGCTGGTCTTCCGCGACCTGCCGACCCAGCCGACCCAGGTCGCCGCCACGGCCGCCGCCATCGGCCGCTGCGCCGCCCCGGGCAAGTTCTTCGACGTGGCCCACCACTTCATGGCCGGTCAGGCCGCCGCCTTCGCCGCCGGCAACGCCATGGACTGGTACATGGGCGCCATCGCCGTCAGCGGCCGGACCCAGCCGCAGATCGAGACCTGCCTGGCCGACCCCGCGACGCAGCAGTCGCTGCAGCAGGATGTTGAAACCGCGATCGCCGCCGGGGTGAACGGCACCCCCACCTTCTTCGTCAATGGCCGTCGCGCCATGGACCATTCGCTCGAAACCCTGTCGGCGGCCATAGACCCGCTGATCAAGGGGCGCTAAGCCCCCGCCGATGCAGTTCCAGAGACTGAAGCTCGTCGGCTTCAAATCCTTCGTCGACGCGGCGGAAGTTCAAATCGAGTCCGGCCTGACCGGGGTGGTCGGGCCGAACGGCTGCGGCAAGTCCAAC
>NZ_DASWXW010000194.1:0-5611 GCF_036405315.1 Brevundimonas sp.
CGTCGGCGCCAAGCTGCTGATCCAGGCCGACGTCACCGACGACGCCTCGATGGACAAGGCCTTCGAGGAACTGGAGAAGGAATTCGGCACGATCGACTTCGTCGTCCACTCGGTGGCCTTCGCCAACAAGGACGAGCTGAAGGGCTCCTTCGTCGACAACACCACCCGCGACAGCTTCCTGCTGGCCATGAACATCTCGGCCTTCAGCTTTGTCGATGTGGCCAAGCGTTCGGCGAAACTGATGCCCAACGGCGGCTCGATGATCACCCTGACCTATCTGGGTTCGGAACGGGTCATCCCCAACTACAACACCATGGGCGTGGCCAAGGCCGCCCTGGAGGCCGCGACGCGCTATATCGCCCGCGACCTGGGTCCGAAGAACATCCGCGTCAACGCCATCTCGGCGGGCGCCATGCGCACCCTGTCGCTGGCCGGCATCTCGGGCGGACGCGGCCTGCACTCCAAGTCGGCCCAATTCTCGCTGATCAAGGAAGAGACCTCGATGGAAGGCGTCGCCGGCGCCGCCCTGTGGCTGTGCTCGGACCTGGGCCGCTCGACCACGGGCGAAGTCGTCCACGTCGACGCCGGCTTCCACGCCGTCGGCCTGCCGGACGACATGGAGGGCTGATCCCTCCGGGCCGGAAAATGCAAAGGGCCGCCGGGCGAACCGGCGGCCCTTTTTGCTTTCAGGGCGCCGCCGCCCGGCCTAGCCTCGCCATATGAGTTCGTCGCGCCTTCCCCCGCCCGCCAGCTTCTCCGCCGCCGCCGTGGCGACCGTCATCGGTTTCGGCGGCACGGTGGCCCTGGTGGTGCAGGCGGGGCAGGCGCTGGGGGCCGCGCCCGTCCAGATCATCTCCATGGTCACGGCGCTCTGCCTCGGCATCGGCCTGCCGGGGGCGGTGCTGAGCTGGCGGCTGAAGATGCCGGTGGTCCTGGCCTGGTCCACGCCGGGCGCAGCCCTGCTGGCAGCCTCGACCCTGGGCCTCGGCTGGTCGACCGCCGTCGGCGCCTTCGTCATCGCCGGGCTTCTGATGGTGATGACGGGGCTGGTCCCGGCCCTGGGGCGGCTGGCCGAGCGCATCCCCGCCGCCGTCGCCTCGGCCATGCTGGCGGGGGTGCTGCTGCCCTTCTGTGTGAAGCTGTTTCTCGTCTTCCCCGCCGACATGGGGCTGGCGGCGGGTCTGATGGCGGTCTTCCTAATCATGCGCCGGGTCGCCGCCGCCTGGGCCCTGCCGGCGGTTCTGGTCGCGGCCTTCGCGGTCCTGGCCCTGAGGGGCCAGGTCGGCCTGCCCGCCGGAACTGGCCTGTTCGGTCAGTTGTCGCCGGTCACGCCCGCCTTTGACTGGAAGGCGGCGATCAGCCTGGCCCTGCCGCTCTATCTGGTGACGCTGGCGTCGCAGAACCTGCCCGGCCTGGTGGTGCTGAGGGCCGCCGGCTACGCCCCGCCTGCTGGAAAGCTGATCTTCTGGGGCGGGCTGACCAGCACGCTGCTGGCCCCCTTCGGCGCCCACGGCGTCAATCTGGCCGCCATCACCGCCGCCCTCTGCACCGGACCCGAGGCCCATCCCGACCCGGAGCGGCGCTGGACCGTCGGCGTCCTCTACGGCCTCTACTACCTCGTCGTGGCCCTGTTCGCGGCGCCGCTGGCGGGGCTGTTCATCGCCATGCCGACGGGGGCGCTGGCGGTCATCACCGGCCTGGCCCTGATCGCGCCGCTGACGGGCTCGCTGAGCGGCATGATGAGCGTGGCCGAGGATCGCGAGGCGGCGGTGCTGACCTTCGCCGCCACCGCGTCGGGCGTGTCCCTGTTCGGGGTCGGCTCGGCCTTCTGGGGCCTGGCGGTCGGCTTCCTGGCCCTGGCCGCGCGGCGCTGGATCCGGCCGCGCGCCTGAGCCCGCCTGACCCGGTTTTACATTTCGCGGGCTTCCGTCCCCAGCGGGACTGTGACAGCCTGACGCCCGGCCGACTGGCGGCCGTCAGAGCGAGGCGATCATGGCGCACAAGTTCGAAGTCTATCAGGACAAGGCCGGCGAGTTCCGCGTCCGGTTCAAATACAATTCCGAGATTATCTTCTCGACCGAGGGCTATTCCGACAAGTCGGGCGCCAAGCGCGCCATCGAGTCGATCAAGAAGCACGTCGGCGACGCCCCGACCGAAGAAGTCTGAGTTCCGCGGGGGGCCGGCGCCTTCGCCCGCCCCCGCACCCCTCTCCTACGGCCGCGCCGGGATGTTCAGACCCCGCTGCACCGCCGGTCGCGCCAATCCCCGCTCCAGCCAGGCGGCGACGCGCGGGAAGTCGGCGAAACCGACCAGATCGCCGGCCTCATAGAAGCCGATCAGGTTGCGCACCCAGCCCAGGATGGCGATGTCGGCGATGGTGTAGTCCTCGCCCATGATCCAGTCCCGGCCCTCCAGACGCCCCTCCAGAACCCCCAGCAGGCGCCGCGACTCGGCGACGTAGCGGTCGCGCGGGCGCTTGTCCTCGAACTCGCGTCCGGCGAACTTGTGGAAGAAGCCGAGCTGGCCGAACATCGGGCCGATCGAGGCCATCTGGAAGAAGACCCACTGCAGGGTCTCGTAGCGCGCCGCCGGATCGGCGGGAAGGAAACGCCCGGTCTTCTCGGCCAGATAGACCAGGATGGCGCCGGATTCGAACAGGGGCAGGGGTTTGCCGCCCGGACCGTCGGGGTCGATGATGGCCGGGATCTTGCCGTTGGGGTTCAGCGACAGATAGTCGGGCGTCCATGTCTCGTTCTTGCCGATGTCCACCAGATGCGGCTCATAGGCCAGGCCCAGTTCCTCCAGCAGGATGGAGACCTTCACGCCGTTGGGCGTCGGCAGGGAGTAGAGCTGCAGCCGGTCGGGATGCCGGGCCGGATACTGGCGGGTGATCGGGAAGGCGGACAGGTCGGCCATCAGGCGCTCCGAAAGCGAGGTTGAAGCTCCCATGTTGGAAGTCGGACCGTCCGTCGCAATAGCCACCGCGTCGGTGGCGGTCGATCAGACCTCGTCGCGCTCGTCCACCTCGGTCGGGCGCACGATGCGCAGCCAGCCCTCGGAGATGCGCAGGTCCGGCGCCGCCTCGCGGGTGAAGGGCAGATACCAGGTCGGACCGCCTTCCTTGGGCGCGATCTCCAGCATGTCCGAGGCGCCGAAATTCTGCACCGACTTGACCGTGCCGACGACGGCGTCGTCGAGGTCGCGGGCTTCCAGACCGACCAGATCGGTCAGGTAGAACTCGTCTTCCTCGGGTTCGGGCAGGCGGTCGCGCGGCACGAACAGCTTTTGCCCGCGCAGGGCGTCGGCCTGTTCCTTGACGGTGATCTCCTTGACCCTGGCCACCACGCCCGCCTTGTCCGGCCGCGCCGAGAGCAGGGTCAGGGCCGGGGTGCCGTCGGCCTTCAGCAGGGGCTGATAGGTCATCAGGGCCATGGGGTCGGCGGTGAAGGCGGTGACGCGCACTTCCCCCTTCACGCCGAAGGCGCCGCCGACCTGGCCGACGAGGATCAGTTTTTCAGCACCGCTCATCGCAGGCTCCGTTCGTAATTGTCAGCGCCAGATAGCAGAAAAGCAGCGCCCGGGATCGGACGCTGCTTTCCATTTCCGCATCCCGGCCGGAACCGGGAAGCCGAAGGGTTTAGCCCTCGGCGTTTTCTTCGGCGGCCGGAGCTTCTTCAGCAGCGGCTTCGACCGGGGCTTCTTCAGCAGCCGGAGCGTTCTTGGCGGCTTCGGCGGCGGCGGCGGCTTCTTCCTTGGCGCGGGCGGCGGCTTCGGCAGCCTCGACCTTGGCGGCGGCTTCAGCTTCCAGACGGTCGGCTTCGCGCTGGGCGCGCTCGGCGGCGCGTTCCTGGGCCTTCTTGCCCGGAGCGCCCTTGTTCGGGTTGTTCGACTGGGTCCAGGCGACCTTGCCGACCAGGGCTTCGTCCTGGCTCTGGCTGATGAAGCGGGCGACGCGGTCGGTCGGCTGAGCGCCCTTGGCCAGCCACTCCGAGATGCGGTCGGCCTTCAGGACGACGCGCGGTTGGGCGCTGTCCTTGGGCAGCATCGGGTTGTAGCTGCCGACGCGCTCGATGAACTTGCCGTCGCGCGGAGCGTGCGAGTCAGCCACGACGATGTAGTAGTAGGGGCGCTTCTTGGCGCCGCCGCGGGCCAGACGAATCTTCAGCATTTTCAGTCTCTTTCTAGAAAATCGAAATCAGTTCTTTTTCGGGAAGCCCGGAAGACCCGGAAGGCCCCCCGGAAGTTGTCCGCCGCCCAGACCCGCCAGGCGGTCCTGAATGGCTTTCATTTCATCGGCGCTGGGTTCGGCCATCTTGCCGCCGCCCAGGGCCTTGAGGCGGGCCATGTCGGGACCGCCCATTCCGGGGAGGCCGGGCATTCCGCCGCCGCCTCCGCCGAGACCGCCCATCATGGCGGCCATCTTCTGCAGGTTCTTGCCGCCGCCCTTGGACAGGGACTTGACCATGTCCGCCATCTGCCGGTGCTGTTTCAGCAGGCGGTTGATGTCCTGGACCTCGACGCCGGCGCCGGCGGCGACGCGCTTCTTGCGACTGGCGTTCAGCAGGTCGGGCTTCTTGCGCTCGGCCTTGGTCATGGAGCTGATGATGGCTTCCTGACGGGCGATCATCTTGTCGTTGACGTTGCTGTCGGCCATCTGGGCCTTCAGCTTGGCCACGCCGGGCAGCATGCCCATGATGCCCTGAAGCCCGCCCATCTTCTTCATCTGCTGCAGCTGGGCGGCCAGATCGTCCAGATCGAACTGACCCTTGGCCAGCTTGCGGGCCATCTTCTCGGCCTTGGCCTGGTCCAGTTCGCCTGCGGCCTTTTCGACCAGGGCGACGATGTCGCCCTGACCCAGGATGCGGCCGGCGACGCGGCGGGCGTCGAAGACGTCGAGGGCGTCGACCTTTTCGCCGGCGCCCAGATACTTGATCGGCAGGCCGGTGACGGCGCGCATCGACAGCATGGCGCCGCCGCGGCCATCGCCGTCGGCGCGGGTCAGCACCAGGCCGGTCAGCGGCAGACGCTCGTGGAAGGCGGCGGCCGTGCGCACCGCGTCCTGACCCGTCAGGCTGTCGGCGACCAGCAGGGTCTCGACCGGATTGGCGACCCGGGCGACCTCGGCCACCTCGGCCATCAGGGCCTCGTCCAGCGTGATGCGGCCGGCGGTGTCGAGGATCAGGACGTCGAAGCCCTGGAGCTTGGCGGATTGCAGCGCGCGCTTGGCGATCTCGACCGCCGACTGGCCCGCCACGATGGGCAGGGTCGCGACCTCGATCTGCTGACCCAGGGTCGCCAGTTGCTCCATGGCCGCCGGACGACGCGTGTCCAGCGAGGCCATCATGACCTTCTTCTTGTCGAACTTGGTCAGACGCAGGGCCAGCTTGGCCGAGGTCGTGGTCTTGCCCGAGCCCTGCAGGCCGGCCATCAGGATCACGGCGGGCGGGGTCGCATTGATGTTGATCGGGGTCGGCTCTTCGCCGCCCAGCATCTCGACCAGACCGTCATAGACGATCTTGACCACCTGATCGGCCGGCTTGACCGAACGGATGACCTCTTCGCCGGTCGCCTGTTCCTTGGCGCGGCTGATGAAGTCCTTGACCACCGGCAG
>NZ_DASWXW010000195.1:0-13142 GCF_036405315.1 Brevundimonas sp.
TCAATGACCATCGCCGCCTTGTCGTGCCGCAAGAAACTTCTCCACAGAGATACGTCCGAAACTGACGCAATGCTGTCGCATCCTCTCAACATCAGCAAGAGGCAATCGCTTCAGGAGATCACGACATGGCCTTCGCCCGCACCCCGACGGTTCAAAAGCCCGCCAAGAAGACCTTCGCCGACCGCTACATGATCGTGCCGTGCGAGGCCGAGGGCGACCTGGCCGTCATCTGGGACCGTCAGGAAGAACAGGTCGTGGACGTCATCTCCGCCTCGGCCAGCAGCCGGTACTCGGACGAGGACGCCCTGTGGGACGAGTTCCACGCCCCCGCCGTCGCCGCTCGTTCCGACTGGCGCATGGCGGCCTGACCATATTGATCCGCTCATCCCCGCGGAGGCGGGGACCCAGTGCCTTGGCTTGCAAGCGCCCAGGTCGGATTGGCGGCGGCGCGTGAGGCTCTTGCCGGGTCCCCGAGAACGAGATCCCGCCTTCAGGGTCAGGACGCCGGCGAAGGCGTGAAGCGGGCGTTGCGCGCGACGACGCGGGCGCGGATCTCGCCGCGCATCCGCTCCAGTTCGCCCGCATCGATCAGGCGGCCGCGCAGCACCACCTCGGCGATGCGACGCGTCGCCGAGACGTCGGCCAGGGGGTCGGCCTCCAGCACCAGCAGGTCGGCCGACTTGCCCGCCGCCACGGCGCCGTAACGCGCGCCCTGGTTGAGGAAGCGTGGTCCGTCCACGACCGAGCCCATCAGCGCCTCGCGCGGCGTCAGGCCCAGCTTCACATAGAGCTCCAGCTCGTCGTGCAGCGAGAAGCCCGGATAGTTGAACGAGTTGAGGAAGCCCGCGTCCGTCCCGGTCAGGATGACCACGCCCGCGTCGCGGAGCATGGGCAGGGTGCGGGCGGTGACGTCCTTGACGAAGTGGCGGTCCTCGACTTGCTGCGGCGTGGCCCGCGCGGCGCGTTCGACCCGCCAGGCATAGGTGGCGCGAATGCCCGGCCCGACATAGGCCAGGCCGTCGTCGTGCGAATGGTCGTCCAGATCAAGGTTCGCGAGCGTGGTCGAACCATAGAGGGTCGGCGACACCGCCGTGCCCAGCTCCCTAAGACGGGCATAGACCCGCCGCGCCGTATCGACATCGAAGGTGTCGGCGTAGCGCCGCATGGTCTGGGCGTAGGTGTACTTGCCCGCCAGATAGTCGGCGGCGATGGCGGCCTCATCCTTCGAGCCCGCCTTCATGGCGTAGTCGAGGTGTTCGATGGACGACAGGCCCGCCTCGGCGGCCTCCAGCACGGTGATGCTGGCCGGGATATGGGCCGAGGTCTTCATGCCCCGCTTCTTCGCCTCGCGCACGGCGTAGAGGAAGAGCTCGGGCTTCAGGGTGTTGTCGGTGATCTTGACGAAGTCGACGCGCAGGGCCTGCAGGCGGTCCAGGGCGGCGTCCACATCGGCCTCGCTGCCGGTCTCGATCACGCCCTTCCAGACCGGGGCTATGCCCTCGATCTTGGGGCCGGAGGTGAAGATGCGCGGGCTGTCCGGCGTCGGCGGGGCGTCGCGCCAGTCCAGCACCTGCTGCGCCAGATCGCCCGCCGCGTCGCGCACCGCCACCACGCCATTGAGGACGTAGAGCGGCATCAGCTCGGCGTTCTCCTCGATCAGGGCCTCGCCCCCGCCGAAGTGGACGTGCATGTCCCACAGGCCCGGCATGACATAGCGGTCGTGCAGGTCCTGCGTCCGCGCCGCGCGATAACGGCGGGCCTCGCCTTCCGGCAGGACGGCGACGATGTCGCCGCCGCGCACGGCCACCAGTTGATCGGGCGTCGTCGTTCCCTTCTCGACATCGACCACCGTGGCCGAGGTCAGCAGCAGATCGACCGTCTCGACCGGCGTTTCAACGGCCCTCAGCGGCGCCGTGGCGCAGGCGGACAACAGGGCGGCGGCGGCGACGATCAGGAAGGTGCGCATGGCGTTCGCTATACGCGGGTCCGCGCTCGTCGCAAGCGGATCAGGGATAGCGGCGGTTCATCTCGTCCCGGCTGGCGACGCACAGTTCGCGCAGGACGCCCATGTCCACCTGATCCAGACGCTTGATGTAGAGGCAGGCCACGCTGGTCGTGTGCGGCCCCAACCGCGCCAGCATCGCCTCGGTCTCCGGCGTCGAGGCCAGATAGAGGGTCAGGGCCGCCTTGCGCGGCGAGAAGCCCATGCGCGGCCAGTCGGCGGGCTTCCTGGTCGAGTTGACGTAGGTGTAGCGGCCGAAGCCGACGATGGACGGCCCCCACATGACCGGCGCCTCGCCCGTGATCTCGCGCATCAGGGCGCAGAGGATGCGGCCCTCTTCACGTCGCCGCGCCGGTTCGGCGGCGGCCAGAAAATCCTCGACCGAGGCGTCGGTGGGCTGGGTCTTGAGTTCAGACATGGGGCGGCTCCACCGCTTCAATCGCCAATCCCGGCGCCGTCGAACAGGCGGCCAGGCTCCAGTCGCCCTGACTGCGCATCCTTCGCCACGCCCCGGCGGGCGCCGCGATCTGCCGCTGATCAGGACCCAGCACCAACGACCGCAGCCCCCGATCCGTCGCGATCTCCAGCGCCAGCGGCGCCCCCATGTAGAAGGCCCAGATCTCGGTCGTCTCGACCAGCCGCCAGTCGTCCGCGTCGTCCGCCGTCAGCAGGCGATAGGCCGTCACGGCCTCCGACCCGCAGGCCGCCAGCCCCGGATCGCGCGCCATCGGCCGAAAATGCCCGCCCTCGGGATGCGGGGTCAGCGACAGGTTGGCGATGATCTCGTCCGCGCTGAACTCGATCTCCCCCTCCTCCGTCATGGCCGCCCCAATGATGATTTCACGGCCTTGATGGCGCTGTTCGCGACGGGACTCAACGCCCGCCCTCACCCCTAGAGCGCCTTCACGATCCCCTCGACCATCTTCTTGGCGTCGGCGAACAGCATCATGGTGTTGTCGCGGAAGAAGAGCTCGTTCTCGACGCCGGCATAGCCCGCCGCCATGCCGCGCTTGATGAAGAGGACGGTGCCCGCCTTCTCCACGTCCAGCACCGGCATGCCGTAGATGGGCGATTGCGGGTCGGTCTTGGCGGCGGGGTTGGTGACGTCGTTGGCGCCGATGACGAAGGCCACGTCGGCGGTCGAGAACTCGGAGTTGATGTCCTCCAGCTCGAACACCTCGTCGTAGGGGACGCTGGCCTCGGCCAGCAGGACGTTCATGTGGCCCGGCATCCGGCCCGCGACGGGGTGGATGGCGTACTTCACCTCGACGCCCTCTTCCTTGAGGATGTCGGCCATTTCGCGCAGGGCGTGCTGGGCCTGGGCCACGGCCATGCCGTAGCCGGGGACGATGATGACCTTCGACGCGTTCTTCATGATGAAGGCGGCGTCCTCGGCCGAGCCCTGCTTGACCGGTCGCGTCTCGACCACGCCGCCGCCCGCCGCCGCCGCGTCCCCGCCGCCGAAGCCGCCCAGGATGACGCTGATGAAGCTGCGGTTCATGCCCTTGCACATGATGTAGCTGAGGATGGCGCCCGACGACCCGACCAGGGCGCCGGTGATGATCAGGGCGATGTTCTCCAGCGTGAAGCCCAGTGCCGCCGCCGCCCAGCCGGAGTAGGAGTTCAGCATCGACACCACGACGGGCATGTCGGCGCCGCCGATGGGGATGATCAGGGTCGCGCCGAGAATGAGCGCGATGGCGAAGACGCCCCAGAAGGCCCAGATGGCCGTGCCGCCGGTGCCGATCAGGATGCCGATCAGGAAGACCAGCCCCAGGCCCAGGCCGATGTTGATCAGGTGCCGCGCCGGCAGCAGGATCGGCGAGCCGCTCATGTTCCCGTTCAGCTTGGCGAAGGCGATGACCGAGCCGGCGAAGGTGATGGCCCCGATGGCCACGCCCAGGCTCAGCTCGACGATCGACAGGGTCTTGATGCCGCCGCTGGCCGTCATGATGCCGAAGGCGTCAGGGGCGTAGACGGCGCCGACGGCCACCAGACAGGCGGCCAGACCGACCAGGGAGTGGAAGGCCGCGACCAGCTGCGGCATGGCCGTCATAGGCACCCGCCGGGCGATCAGGGCGCCGGCGCCCCCGCCGACCACAACCCCGCCGCCGATCAGGCCCAGCGTCAGCAGGTCCAGCGCGCCGGAGGCCCCCAGCGTCAGCAGGGTCACGCCGACGGCCAGGGCCATGCCGACCATGCCCAGCGTATTGCCGCGCCGGCTGGTCTCCGGGCTGGACAGCCCCCGAAGGGAGAGGATGAACAGGACCCCCGCGACCAGATAGGCCAGCGCGGCTATGGATGCGTTCATCGGATCCCCTCCCCCGAGGTTGTTTCAGCGTGTCAGAAAACGTTGATGACGGCCGGCTTGGCCGGGTCGTTGGTGCCGGCCGCGGTGGCCGTGCCGTTCTTGACCAGGGCGACGCCGACGCCGCCTTGGCCGCCGGTCTTGGTGATGCGGCAGCTGCCGTTGTCGCTGGGCAGGCGACCGGCCATGCGGCCCGTGCCGGTGTGGTTGATGCGGTTGAAGTGGATGCCGCGCACGGTCACGGGGGCGAACTGGCATTCCAGCGCCCAGCTGGCGCCCTGGGGCGCGGCGACCGACCAGTGCAGGCCGTTGTAGGGGTTCTGGCCGACCTCTTCGGTCTTCTGGGCCGAGGCGGCGCCCGATGCGGCGACGGCGGCGGTCAGGACAGCGGCGAAAATCAGGGAGGTCTTCATCACGGTTACTCTCAGCGTTTGGTCAGACTTTGGGTGCGGGTCAGCCGCCACAGGGCGGCGGCGATGAACAGCGGCCCCAGTATAAACATGGCCCAGTCGAAGACGGTCATCTCGCGATCCTGAATCACGATCCGCGTCAGCACGGCGGCGAAGACCAGCACCACGCCGCAGTCCTGAAACCGCAGCCTGCCGATGGGGTCCTTGACCCGCACCCAGCTCCAGATCCACAGGGCCACGCCCAGGCCGGTGACGGCCCAGGAGACATAGAAGGCGAACAGAACAGGCGAGAAGATCACGAGGCCTTGAGCCTTTCTTTCTTCTTATACATGGCCAGCATCCGTCGCGTGACCATGAAGCCGCCGAAGATGTTGACGCTGGCCAGGGTCACGGCGACCACGCCCGCGCCCTTGGCGATCCAGGCGTTCGGCCCGGCGGCCTCGGGACTGAGCGCCGCCGCGGCGATCAGGCCGCCGACGATGATGACGCTGGAAATGGCGTTGGTCACGGCCATCAGCGGCGTGTGCAGGGCGGGCGTGACGCTCCACACCACATAATAGCCGACGAAGATCGCCAGGACGAAGATGGCCAAGCGGAAGACGGTGGGATCGACGTGTTCCATATCAGCTCCTTGCGCCACTTGCTGCGACGGCGGCTTCCAGACGCTCAACGCGCCGATCGATGCTGGCAAGAAGGCGAAGCGCGCCGCCCCCAACAATGCCGCCCCCCAAAGCACCAAACCCCAAGATTGGCACATAGGCTCCGTATGGCGCCTGCGGATCTGTGAATGCGTAGATCGTGTAGGCCACCAGCAAGACGAATACGAGAATGCCGCCCGCTAACGCGACCCAGCCAAGCAAATCGAGAAGCCAACGAAGTTTGGGCGTCGTCATCCCTTCACGCCTTCATGCACGACGGCCCCGCCATGCGTCACGACGGCGGCCTTGAGGATTTCGTCTTCCAGATCCAGCGTCACGACGCCGTCCTTCAGCATCAATCCGACGAAGGCGGTCAGGTTGCGGGCGTATAGGGCGCTGGCGTCGGCGGCGATGCGGCCCGGCAGGTTGGTGTAGCCGACGATGGACACGCCGTTCGCCGTGGTCACGACCTCGCCCGCCTTGGCGCCGGCGACATTGCCGCCCGCCTCGACCGCCAGATCGATCAGCACCGAGCCGGGCTTCATCAAGGCCACCTGTTCGGCGCTGACCAGCACCGGCGCCGCGCGGCCGGGGATCAGGGCCGTGGTGATGACGATGTCCTGCTTCTTGATGTGTTCGCCGGTCAGAGCGGCCTGCTTGGCCTGGTATTCCGACGACATCGGCTTGGCGTAACCGCCCGCCGTCTGGGCGTTCTTGAACTCTTCGTCCTCGACGGCCAGAAACTTGGCGCCGAGGCTCTCGACCTGTTCCTTGGTGGCCGGACGGACGTCGGTGGCGGTGACCACCGCGCCCAGACGCCGGGCCGTAGCGATAGCCTGCAAGCCCGCGACGCCCACGCCCATGACGAAGACCTTGGCCGGGGCGACCGTGCCCGCCGCCGTCATCATCATCGGGAAGCCCTTGCCGAAGGCGTAGGCCGCCTCGATCACCGCGCGATAACCGGCCAGATTGGCCTGGGACGACAGCACGTCCATGACCTGGGCGCGGGTGATGCGCGGCACGAATTCCATGGCGAAGGCGGTGACGCCGGCGCCCTTCAGCGCCTCGACCGTATCCTTCTCGCGATAGGCGTCCAGCATGGCGACGACGATGGCGCCCGCCTTCAGCGCGCTGATCTCCTGTGCGGTCGGGCCGCGCACCTTCAGCACGATGTCGGCGCCGTCCAGCACCGCGCGGGTGTCCGGCTTCACCAAGGCCCCGGCCTCGGCGTAGTCGGCGTCGGGAATGGAGGAGCCGGTCCCCGTCCCGACCTCGACCGAGACGGTCGCGCCCAGGGCGACCAGCTTCTTCACCGTTTCCGGCGTTACGGCGCAGCGCGTCTCGCCTTCACGGCGCTCGCGGGTCACGGCGATGGCGACAGCCAAGCGAATCCCTCCCTTAATCCCCCAGCCTTCGGACGTTAGGACGAAGCGGAAGGGCGCGTCAAAGTCGGAATTGCTGCACCTGCGTAATTATCTTGCTCAGAATGCCGACGAAGCCCCAATACCAAGCAAGATCATGCTGCGCCGCCGAACAAACCTCAAAAGAAAAGCCCGCCAAGCGCGATGCTCGACGGGCTTTTCGGATATCGCGACGCCGCAGGCGCGGCGCGAAACTCAGTGGGCGGGCTTGGAGCGCAGGGCGAAGAAGCCGGCCACGAACAGGGCCGCGCCGCTGATGAAGCCCGCGAGGAAGCCCGCGCCGACGGCGAACCAGACCGTCAGCAGCAGCAGGATGGCGGCGGTCAGCAGCGAGCCCCACTTGGCCAGGAAGACGAACAGGTGCCAGGTCGAAACCTGTTCCGAGATTTCCATCGAGCCGTGCACGTAGGCGTGTTCGGCGTTGTCTGCGTGCTGGTCGGCCATTCAGGTCTTCCGAAAAGAGTCGAGATTTCGACGGCTCTTATAGCGGTCAGGGCGCGGCGCTCAAGGCCCCGCCTCAATCAAGCGCGGCCAGAACCTCGCGGGCGAAGGCGGCGACGTCGAAACCCTTGCCCGCCGGGTCTTCGCCGCGACGGACGATGACGACGTTGCGGCTGGGCACGATCACCACATACTGGCCCCGATTGCCGAAGGCTGCGAAGGCGTCGGCGGGCACGCCTTCGGAGCGGTTCATCACCCAGAAGGTCGCGCCGTATCCGAACGCCCCGGTCGGCGGCTGCGGCCCCGAGGGCGTCGAGACGAAGGCGCGCCAGGTCTCGGGCAGGATGCGCTCGCCCTCCCACATCCCGTCCTGAACATAGAGCTGGCCGAAGCGGGCCAGGTCCCGCGCCGTGGTCCACACCTGGCTCGACAGGATGTAGTTCCCGCGCCAGTCGGTCTCGGCAAACGTATGCGTCATGCCCAGGCGGTCGAACAGTTCGGCGGGCGGGTGCTTCTCGAACGTCGGCGCGATCGCCATGACCGCCAGCAGGGTGTCGTTGTTGGCGTAGCGATAGGTCGTGCCGACCGGCGCCAGCAGGGGCCAGCCCGGCGCCTGTTCGTCCACGGCGGTTCCGCCGAAATAGAGGGCGTCGGTGCGATTGCCCGCCGTGTCGCTGGTCAGGCCGGACGCCATCCGCATCAGGCTCTCCAGCGTGATGGCGCCGCGCGGATCGCCCTGCCGCCGCCAGTCAGCGATGGCTGCGGGAGCCTTCACATCGACCTCGCCGCGCTGCACCGCCGCCCCGATCAGGGTGCCGGCCAGACTCTTGGCCACCGACCAGGTGCGCTGCGGGACATTGGGGCCAAAGTCAGGGGCGTAGTGCTCGGCGACGATGCGGCCGTCCTGCAAAACCACCACGCCGGTCGTGTTGGTTCCCGCGCCGAAGCCGTCCTTGAAGGCCCGATCGACGGCGCCGGTCAGGGCCGCCGCATCCCCGCGCGGCGTGGCGCTGGGCAGTTCCGGCGCCGAGGTCCGGCGGACCTGCGGCGCGCGGGCCGGGGCGCTGCCGACGACATAGCCCATCGGCTCGATCACGCAGCCGCGCCCCGGCGTATAGGTCGCGATGCGCGGCGGCGCGGCCGCGTCCCAGGCGACGGAGACGACGTCGCCCGCCATCTCCGCCCTCATGTCGGTGATCAGGGGCTGAAGCTCGGGATAGACGCCGACCAGTTCATGGGCCTCGACGCTGGCCGGGGCGCGGCTGGCCCCTGCCGCCCGGGCCGTATGGACGGCGCTGCAAGTCGTCAGGGCCTTGTAGCCCGCCGCCAGGGCGCGATGACTGGCCGTGGGCGGCGACGTCGGCGGAGTCTGGGCGAGCGCCGGCGCCACGACGAGCGTCAATCCGGCGGCGAGGGCGGCGATCTTCAGGGAAGCGGTCATACGGCCACGCTCGGCGGCGCGGCCGTCGCTGTCAACTCAGCCCAGGGCCTCGAACTGATCGACCAGACGCTCAAGCCGCTTCGTGCCGATGGTCCAGAAGGCGGGGTCGCGCGGGTTCAGGCCGAACGGCTTCAGCGCCTCGACATAGGTGTACGCCCCGCCGCCGGACAGCAGGTCGCGATAGAGGGGCGTGAAGGCCGCCGGGTTCTTGGCCCGCGTCTCCATCAGGGCCGCGACCAGCAGGTCGCCGAAGGCGTAGGCGTAGACATAGAAGGGCGAATGGACGAAGTGGCTGACGTAGGCCCACCAGTTCTCATAGCCCGCGTTCAGCCTCACCGCCGGACCGAGGCTGGCGCCCAGTTCCTCCATCCAGATCTCGCCGAGGCGCTCGACCGGGACCTCGCCCGCCGCGCGCTCGTCGTGGAAGCGGGTCTCGAAACGGTGGAAGGCGATCTGGCGCACCACCGTGTTCAACCCGTCCTCGATGCGGCCGGCCAGAAGGGCGCGCTGGTCCTGCGGCGTCGCCTCGGCCAGCAGGCGGTCGAAGGTCAGACCCTCGGCGAAGATGGAGGCGGTCTCGGCCAGGGTCAGGGGCGTGTCGGCCAGCAGGCTGCCTTGCGCCGCCGCCAGGGTCTGATGCACGCCGTGGCCCAGTTCGTGGGCCAGGGTCAGCAGGTCGCGCCGCTCGCCCATCCAGTTCAGGAAGACATAGGGGTGACGGTCCGCCGTCACCGGGTGGGCGTAGGCGCCTGATTGCTTGCCCGCCCGCGCCCGCGCGTCGATCCACGGCCGGTCGAAGAACCAACCGGCGCGCTCGGCGAAGTCGCCGCCCAGATCATTGAAGCTGGCCAGCACCACCTCGCGCGCCTGTTTCCAGTCATAGGTGCGCGGCGGCGTCGCCTCGATGGGGGCGTTGCGGTCCCAGTGGTCCAGGGCCGTCTTGCCCATGGCCTTGGCTTTCAGCGCGTAATAGCGGTGCGAGATGCGCGGATAGGCTTCGGCCACGGCCTCGGCCATGGCGTCGACGCTCTCGCCGTCCACCTCATTGCCCAGATGGCGGCTGTCGGCGGGGCGTTTGAAGCCGCGCCATTTGTCTTCCAGCGCCTTGTCGGCGGCGACGGTGTTCATGACCATGGCCATGGTCTGGGCCTTGTCGGCGAAGGCTTTCGACAGGCCCTCGGCAGCGGCCTGACGCTTGGCGCCGTCGGCGTCGCTGAGGCGGTTCAGGGCCTCGGACAGGGTCAGACTCTCGCCGTCGGCCTCGGCCCGCAGCGCCGCCAGGGTCTCGTCGAACAGGCGCGGCCACTGGGCCTGAATCGGGCCGCGCTCGGCGATGAAGGTCTCCAGCTCGGTGGACAGCTCGTGCGGCTTCATGGCCCGCACCCGGCGCAGCCAGGGCGACCAGCGCGCGGCGGCGGGGTGGCCGGAAAGCGCCGCCGCGATCTCGGCTTCCTCCAGCTGGTTGATCTCCAGCGTCAGCCAGACGGTCGGCGTGGCGATAACCGTCATCTTCTCGCGGATATTCGCCTCGAAGCCCTGCGCGCCTGCATCGTCGCGCGCCGTGGACGCCGCGAGGAAGGCGTAGGCGCCCAGCCCGCCCATGACGTCCGCCGCCTGTTCATACAGGGCGATGGTCTGATCCAGCGCCGCGCCCAGCGCCGCCGCGTCGCCGCGCTGGGCGACGAGTTGGCCCTGATAGGCGTTCATCTGGTCCACCAGCGCCTTGGCCCGGTCCAGATCGGCGCTGATGCGCGCATCCTCGCGCGAGGCGTAGAGGTCAGACAGGTCCCACAGGGGGGCGTCGGCGAATTCGGTCGTCTTGACGGGCGCGTTCATGTCTCTGTTGTGGAGACGCCGCGCCAAGGACGCAACGTCCGAAAGACGCCAGACACGCGCCGCCGGCCGCGCGATGACGCCGCATGACCTATTGCATCACACCCCTGCCGCTGGCGCCTTTCCGGCCCTTGCTCGCGCTCGACGATATCGCACTCGCGGAACACGGCGCCCGCCGCATGGTCGCGCAGACGCCCAACAGCGCCCCCTGCCGCGTCTCCCTGATCGACGCCGAACCGGGCGAAAGCCTGATTCTGCTCAACCACGCCCATCTGACGGCGGCCGCCTCCCCCTATCGGGCGAACGGACCGATCTTCGTGCGTGAAGCCGCTGTCGAGGCGACTCCCGTCATCGGCGCCCTGCCCGCCATTCTGAACGGGCGGCTGCTGTCCCTGCGCGCCTATGACCGGAGTTGGATGATGACCGACGCCGAGGTCGCCGAGGGCGATGCGGTCGAGACCTGGCTCATAGCACGGCTGGCCGATCCCCTGATCGAGACGGTGCATATCCATACCGCCCGACGCGGCTGCTACATGGCCGCAGCCTCGCGCCCCGCCTGACAGCCCCGCCTGGCGGTCAGGCTTCCCATCGGTCGCCTCCGGGTCCACCCTGCCGGCAAAGCTCAGGGGGCCACGCCATGACCGACCCGTTCCACGACCAGACCGGCCGCGCCTCACTGGACGGCGCGCGGGGGCTGGCCGCCGCCCGCATCGGCGTCGGACTGGTTCAGGGCCTGCTGCTCTATGTCCTGTGGCGCAGCGCCGCCCAGAGCGAGGGCCTGAGCGACGCCCTGACCTGGCCCGCGACCCAGCCGCCGCTGTTCGCCGCCCTGGCCCTGGCCTGCGCCTTCACCCCCGTCATGCTGCTGGCCGGGGTCGGGCGGCTGTCGGTGCGGACGCTGGCGCTGTGGGGCTTGATCGCCGCCGCAGCCCTGGCCCTGCTGGGCTGGCACGATGCGGCGCAGCAGGCCCGCGACTATTTCCGCCCGCCCTATCTGCGTTTCCCCACGGTCGCCTTCGCCGCCGCCGCCCTGTTCATCGCCCATCACCTGATCGTCCCTGCGGTCGCAGCTCGGCGCTGGATCGCCGACTTCGACGACTATTTCGACACGGCGTGGAAGGCCGGGGTGCAGCTGGTCCTGTCGCTGGGCTTCACCGGGGCCTTCTGGCTGCTGCTGTTTCTCGGGGCCGCCCTGTTCCGCGTCATCGGCCTGAGCTTCCTGTCGGACCTGATCGGCGAGGAATGGTTCGCCATCCCCGTCACCTGCCTGGTCTTCGCCGTCGCGGTGCAGTTGACCGACGTGCGCAGCGGCCTGATCCGGGGCGTGCGGACCGTGGCCCTGATGCTGCTGTCCTGGCTGTTGCTGGTCATCACGGTTCTGGCGGCGGGCTTCCTGCTGGCCCTGCCCTTCACCGGGCTGGACGGCCTGTGGAAGACGGGCAGCGCCACGGCCCTGGTGCTGTCGGCCGCCGCCGCCCTGATCGTCCTGATCAACACCGCCTATCAGGACGGGTGCGAGGACAACCTGCCGCCCGTGGTGCTGCGGGTGGCCGTGCGGGTCGCCGCCGTTCTGCTGACGCCCCTGATCCTGATCGCGCTCTGGGGCCTGTCCTTGCGCATCGGCCAGCACGGCCTGACCCCGGACCGGATCATCGCCTCGGCCTGCGCCCTGGTGGGGGTCGTCTATGCGGCGGGCTATGGCTGGGCGGCGCTGTCGCCCTTCTGGCGCAAGACCGCCTGGATGAAGCCGCTGGAGCGCACCAATGTCGCCGCCGCCGTCCTGACCGTCGGAGTCATCCTGGCCCTGTTCAGCCCCCTGCTCGACCCGGCCCGACTGTCCGTGGGCGATCAGGTCGCCCGACTGAAGCGCGGCGCCGTCAGCGCGGCCGACTTCGACTACGCCTTCCTGAAATGGAGCGCAGGCCGGACCGGCCGGCGCGCGCTCGCGGAACTGGCCCGCTCCAGCGACGCTGACATCGCCGCCCGCGCCAAGCGCGCCCAGGCGTCCACCTCGCGCTACGACGACGAACGCGCCACGCCGCCGGGCAAGCCCCGGATCACCGCCTGGCCCAAGGGCGCCGTCCTGCCGGAGGGATTCGACGCCCCCGTCTCCAGCGGCGACCCGCGCTTTGCCTGCACCGGGACCGAGGACTGCGTGGCGGTCATGCGCGACATGAACGGCGACGGGCGTGACGAGGTCCTGCTGGCCGCGCGGTTCCAGATCACCCTGTTCGCGGCCGAGGCCGAGGGTTGGCGACCTCAGGCCGACTACCGCGCCGACGCCTGCGTCAGCCCGCGCGGCGCCGACCACCGCGAACTCATCAAGTCGCCGGACGTCGCGCCCGCGCCGTCGCCCTGGCCGGACCTGAGGCTCGGAGCAGCCACCGCGCACCGTCAGGCCCGCATCGACTGCCCGCTGATCATCACTCCTGTTAACCCCTGACTCAGTTCTCCGAAACCCGATCTTCACCCCCTACGGTCTAGGGTGAGCTGGAAACGAGCCGATCCCGAGCAACGAGGACGGCCGTTACGGTGATGTTTTAGGGTGTGTTCCACATGGCCAAGACCGTTCTGGTCGTCGACGATGATCCCACGCAGCGCCGCCTGATTCAGGCGGTGCTCGACCGCGAAGGCTATGCCGTCGTCCA
>NZ_DASWXW010000196.1:0-23366 GCF_036405315.1 Brevundimonas sp.
GCTCTATACTGACGTCTACGTGGAGGCCTGATCCGTGACCGACATTCTGATGCCGGCGCTGTCCCCCACGATGGAAGAGGGCACGCTGACCAAGTGGCACATCAAGGCGGGCGACACCGTGTCGGCCGGCCAGGTGATCGCTGAGATCGAAACCGACAAGGCGACGATGGAAGTCGAAGCCGTCGATGAAGGCGAAGTGCTGGAAATTCTGGTGCCGGAAGGCTCCGAGAACGTGAAGGTCAATACGCCGATCGCGCGTCTGGCCGGTGAAGACAGCGCGCCTGCGCCCGCGCCCAAGGCAGAAGCCCCCAAGTCCGAGCCCGTTCCGGCCGCTGCTGCGGCTCCGGCTGCGCCCAAGGTCGAACTGCGCGATCCGGAAATTCCGGCCGACGCCAAGTTGGTCAAGACGACCGTGCGCGACGCCCTGCGCGACGCCATGGCCGAGGAAATGCGTCGTGACGACCGCGTCTTCCTGATGGGCGAGGAAGTCGCCCAGTATCAGGGCGCCTACAAGGTCAGCCGCGACCTGCTGCAGGAATTCGGCGCCCAACGCGTGATCGACACCCCGATCACCGAGCACGGCTTCGCCGGTCTCGGCGTCGGCGCCGCCATGGCGGGCCTGAAGCCGATCGTCGAGTTCATGACGTTCAACTTCGCCATGCAGGCGATCGACCACATCATCAACTCGGCCGCCAAGACCCTCTATATGTCGGGTGGTCAGATCCGCGCGGACATCGTCTTCCGTGGTCCAAACGGCGCGGCCAGCCGCGTCGGCGCCCAGCACAGCCAGGACTATTCGGCCTGGTACGCCCAGATCCCGGGCCTGAAGGTCATCGCGCCCTATGACGCGGCCGACGCAAAGGGCCTGCTGAAAGCGGCTATCCGGGACCCGAACCCGGTCGTCTTCCTCGAACACGAAATGCTGTATGGCACCGAGTTCGACGTGCCGGAAACCGACGACTACGTCCTGCCGATCGGCAAGGCCAAGGTCCGTCGTGAAGGCAAGGACGTCACCATCACGGCTCACGCCCGCATGGTCGGCTTCGCCCTGCAGGCCGCTGAGAAGCTGGCTGAGGAAGGCATCGAGGCCGAGGTCATCGACCTGCGCACCCTGCGTCCGCTGGACCACGAAACCATCGTTGAAAGCGTCAAGAAGACCAGCCGTCTGGTCTCGGCCGAAGAAGGCTGGGGTCCGATGGGCGTCGGCGCCGAGGTCGTGGCCCGCGTGATCGAACACGCCTTCGACTATCTGGATGCGCCGCCGCTGCGCGTGCACCAGGAAGACGTGCCGCTGCCTTACGCCGCCAACCTGGAAGTCCTGTCGCTTCCGGGCGTGGATAAGATCGTCGCCGCCGTGAAGCAGGTGATGGCGTGAGCGAGGCTTCGGAATTCCTGCTGACGACGCCCGAAAGCGTCGCGGCTGATCCGCAGGCCATCGAGATCCTGCGGATGTGGTGGTCGAAGGACGAGCCGGTCATGTCGGTGAAACCCGCCTTCAACGACCCGATCAAGTTCGGCGAGCTTCTGGCCTATGCCGCGCGGCACATGGCGCACGGCTACGCCCTGCGTCACGGTCATAACGAGCGTGAAGCCTACAACCGCATCCTTCAGGGCCTCTCCGAGGTCGTGAAGGCGGATAATGTGCAGACCGTGGCCGAGCCTGCGGTTCAAGCGAAGGGGAACGCCTGATGGACGCCGCCGCTCTGGAACAACGCTCCCTGCCGGTCCCCGAAGGGCTGAACGCCCCTGAGGATCAGGTCATTGAACTGGCCCGCGTCTGGTGGAACGGCACGGGTCCGATCATGAACATCCGTCCTGCGCTGGCTGAGCCGGGCAACATCGGCGTCGTCCTGGCCGAACTGGCCTGGCACTATTCCCATGCCTACGCCGAACACCACGGCTTCGATCAGGCTGCGGCGTTCAAAGCCATCCGCGACAGCTGGGACGCGGCGCACGCCAAGGCCGCCGAGTCCGTCCAATCGGAGCCCGCGCAATGACCGATATTCTGATGCCGGCTCTGTCGCCGACGATGGAAGAGGGCGTTCTGGCCAAGTGGCACGTCAAGGTCGGGGACGTGGTCTCCGCCGGCGACGTGATCGCCGAGATCGAGACCGACAAGGCCACGATGGAAGTCGAGGCCGTGGATGAAGGCGAAGTCACCGACATCCTGGTCGCCGAAGGCACGGAAGGCGTGAAGGTCAACACCCCGATCGCCCGTCTGAAGGACGAGGGCGGGGCTGCTGCACCCGCCGCCAAGGCGGAGGCTCCCAAGGCCGAAGCCGCTCCGGCCAAGACTGAAGCGCCCAAGGCTGCGGTGCCTATCGCTCCGGCTCCGGCCGCGCCGAAGTCGGCTAGCGGCGAGCGCATCTTCGCCTCGCCCCTGGCCCGTCGCATCGCGGCTCAAAACGGTGTCGATCTGACATCGATCAAGGGCACCGGGCCGCACGGCCGCATCGTCAAGCGCGACGTCGAGGGAGCGCCCCAAACCGCGGGCAAGGGCGCCGCTCAACCCGCCGCTTTGAGCGCGACCGTCGCCGCGACCACGGGCATAGCCCCGCGTCAGGCGCCGTCGCTGGCCCAGATGGGCATCCCGGACGGCAGCTACGACCTGATCCCGCTGGACGGGATGAAAAAGGCCGTGGCGCGTCGCATGGTCGACAGCATCCAGAACGTCCCGCACTTCCCGCTCTTCATCGACGTCGAGATCGACCAGCTGATGGCCGTTCGCGCCAAGGTGAACAGGATGCTGGAGCCGCAGGGCATCAAGGTGTCGGTCAACGACTTCGTCATCAAGGCTGCGGCCCTCGCCCTGAAGATGGTGCCGGAGGCGAACGCCTCCTACACCCCCGAAGGCATCGCCATGCACCACAACGCCGACGTCTCGATGGCGGTGGCGATCGACGGCGGCCTGATCACCCCGATCATCAAGAAGGCCGAAACCAAGGGCTTGGCGCAGATCGCGACCGAGTCCAAGGACCTGGCCAAGCGCGCTCGCGAACGCAAGCTGAAGCCCGAAGAGTTCCAGGGCGGCACCTTCTCGGTGTCCAACCTGGGCATGTTCGGCATCAAGCAGTTCACCTCGATCATCAATGAGCCGCAGGGCTGCATCATGAGCGTGGGCGCCGGCGAGCAACGTCCGGTCGTCAAGGACGGGCAACTGGCCGTGGCCACCGTCATGACCGCGACCCTGACCTGCGATCACCGCGTGGTCGACGGCGCGACGGGCGCTCGCTTCCTGCAGGCGTTCAAGCCGCTGATCGAAGATCCCGTGGCGATGCTGGCCTAGTCACATGATCCCGAAAAGTGTCAGCGGTTTTCGGATGAGATCATGTGCTGAAAAAGTAGGGGGGTGAAGTCATGACCTCGGTTTACGACTTCTCCGCACGGGCCATCGACGGCACGGACGTGGCGCTCGACCGCTATCGCGGTCAGGCGCTGCTGATCGTCAATACGGCGTCCAAGTGCGGCTTCACCAGTCAGTATGACGGGCTGGAGACGCTGCACCGGGATTTCGCTGACGCGCCGTTTCAGGTTCTGGGCTTTCCCTGCAACCAGTTCGGCCAGCAGGAGCCGGGCAGGGCGGCGGAAATCGCCGCCTTCTGCGCCACTAGCTTCGACGTCAGCTTCCCCCTGTTCGACAAGGTGGAGGTCAACGGGCCGAACCGGCACCCGCTCTACGCCTGGCTGACCCAGCAGAAGCGCGGCTTTCTCGGCTCCCAGGCCATCAAGTGGAACTTCACCAAGTTCCTGACCGACCGCGAAGGCCGCGTCGTCGCGCGCTATTCGCCCCAGACTGAACCCGCGGCCATCAAGGCCGACATCGAGAAGTTGATCTGATCATGGCTGCTGAATTCGATCTCGTCGTCATCGGTTCGGGCCCCGGCGGTTACGTCGCGGCGATCCGCGCCAGCCAGCTGGGCCAGAAGGTCGCCATTGTCGAGCGCGAGAACCTGGGCGGCATCTGCCTGAACTGGGGCTGTATCCCGACCAAGGCCCTGCTGAAGTCTGGCGAGAAGTTCGAGAGCCTTAGCCACCTCAAGGAATACGGCCTGTCGGCTTCCGGCGCCTCCTTTGACTTCGACGCCATCATCCAGCGTTCGCGCGGGGTGGCGGCGACGATGAACAAGGGCATCGGCTTCCTGATGAAGAAGAACAAGATCGAGGTGATCGAGGGCTCGGCCACGCTCGAGAAGGGCGCCGCAGCGCCCAAGGTCGTCGTCGCCCTGAAGGCCGGCGGCACGCGCGCCATCGAAGCCAAGACGGTCATGCTGGCCGTCGGCGCCCGCGCCCGCGCCCTGCCGCAGATCGGTCTGGAAGCCGATGGCGACAAGATCTGGGCCTACCGCGACGCCCTGGCGCCGAAAAAACTGCCCAAGACCTTCGTCGTCATCGGCTCGGGCGCCATCGGCATCGAGTTCGCCAGCTTCTATCGCGCCCTGGGCGCCGAAGTGACCGTGGTGGAAGCCGTCGACCGCATCATGCCGGTCGAGGACGAGGAAGTGTCCAAGGCCGCCCAGAAGTCCTTCGAGAAGCGCGGCATCAAGTTCAAGGTGGGCGCCAAGGTCACGAAGGTATCCAAGGATTCCAAGGGCGTGAAGGTCGCTGTTGAAGTGAACGGTAAGGCCGAAACGCTGGAGGCCGAGGTCTGCATCTCGGCCGTCGGCATCACCGCCAACACCGACGGCATCGGCCTGGAGGCGCTGGGCGTCGAACTGGATCGCGGCCACATCAAGACCGACAACCACTGCCAGACCAACGTCAAGGGCTTGTACGCCATCGGCGACTGCGCCGGCGCGCCCTGGCTTGCGCACAAGGCGTCGCATGAAGGCATCCACGCCGCCGAGCACATCGCCGGCTACAAGACCCCGAACGTCCATTCGCCGATCGCCGGCTGCACCTACGCCCAGCCGCAGGTCGCCTCGGTCGGCGTCACCGAGCAGGGCGCCCGCGCCGACAAGCGCGAGGTCAAGATCGGCCGTTTCCCGTTCCGCGTGAACGGCAAGGCCGTGGCGGCAGGCGAGATCGACGGCTTCGTCAAGGTGATCTTCGACGCCAAGACCGGCGCTCTGATCGGCGCTCACATGATCGGCCACGAAGTGACCGAGATGATCCAAGGCTACGTCACCGCCATCACCATGGAAGCGACCGAGGAAGACATCCACGGCATCGTCTATCCGCACCCGACCATGTCCGAAGCCATGCACGAGGCGGCTCTGGACGCCTATGGACGCGTCATTCACATCTGATCCGGTTGTTAGAAAATCTGAACTGTGGCTAAGAGGGCGCGCCCTCTCTCTACGGTTCGGATTTTCCATGATCGTCGCGCCTGATGTCCTCGGCCTGATCGGCAATACACCTTTGGTGCGCCTCAAGGGCGCGTCGGAGCTGACTGGCTGCGAAATCCTGGGCAAGGCCGAGTTCATGAACGTCGGCGGGTCGATCAAGGACCGCGCGGCGCTCAGCATCACTCGCAAGGCGCGGGCGTCCGGCGCCTTGAAGCCCGGCGGCGTCATCGTCGAAGGCACGGCGGGCAACACCGGCGTTGGCCTGGCCCTAGTCGGCGCGGCCTTGGGCCACCCCGTCGTCATCGTGATGCCGCGGAGCCAGACAGACGAGAAGAAGCGAGCGGTTCGTCTGCACGGCGCCCGCCTGATCGAGGTCGATCCGGCGCCCTTCGCCAGCCCCAACCATTTCGTCCACTATTCCCGCCGTTTGGCCGAGGAACTGAACGAGAGCGAACCGAACGGCGCCTTTTACGCCGATCAGTTCGACAACCTGGCGAATCGCCAAGCCCACTACGAAGGCACTGCGCCGGAGATCTGGAAGCAGACGGACGGGAATATCGACGGCTTCATCTGCGCCGTCGGCTCGGGCGGCACCCTGGCCGGTTGCGCCGCCTACCTGCGTGAACAGAGGTCCGAAATCGCCATCGGTCTGGCCGATGTGCCGGGCGCCGCCCTCTACAGCTGGTTCACTGAGGGCGTGCTGAAGGGCGAAGGCTCCTCGATCACCGAGGGCATCGGCGTCAATCGCATCACCGGCAATCTGGGCGGTCTCCAGGTCGATCATCCCTACCGGATCGAGGACGCCGAATTCCTGCCCATTCTGTTCGATCTGGTGCAGCATGAGGGCCTGTCCCTGGGGCCGTCCAGCGGCGTCAATATCGCCGGCGCCATCCGCATGGCGCGCGACCTGGGACCGGGCAAGACCATCGTCACCGTCCTGTGCGACGCCGGGCAGCGTTACGCCAGCAAGGTCTATGACCCGGCCTTCCTGACCGCGCGCGGTCTGCCGACGCCGGAGTGGCTGAGCCGATGAGTCGCAAGAAGGATGTCGCCGTCGAGAGCCGCATCCCGCCGCTGAACGCCCTGAAGGCGTTCGAGGCCGCGGCGCGCCGGCTGAACATCACCCGCGCCGCAGAGGAGTTGTCGGTCACGCCCGGCGCCATCAGCCAGCAGATCCGCATTCTGGAGGAGCACGCGGGCGCGCCCCTATTCCACCGCGAAGGGCGTCTGATAGCCCTGACCGACCTGGGGGCCGAGCTCTATCCGCTGCTGCATGACGGCTTCGACTATCTGAAGCGGGCAGGGGACCTGCTGTATCGGCCGGATCGTCGTCACGCCCTGGCGGTCAGCGTGCCGCCGTCCTTCGCCGCCAAGTGGCTGGCCCCGCGCATCGCCCGGTTTGCGGCGGGCCATCCCGAGGTCGAGGTCTGGATGTCGGCGGACATGCGGCTGGCTGACGTCGGCGGCGGGCGCGTGGACGTGGCGGTTCGCTACGGTCGAGGTGACTATTCCGGCGTGCGGTCCGAGCGGCTGCTGTCGGCCGATGTGACCCCGGTGTGCAGCCCGGCCCTGCTGACGGGACCGAAGGGGCTGAAGCGTCCGACCGATCTGGCGCAACACGTCCTGATCCATCTGCGCGCCGGCGAATTGGAAGAGCCGCGTCCAGACTGGGCGGCCTGGCTGAAGGCGCGTGGCGTCGAGGGCGTCGACGCCACAGCCGGGCCGCGCTTCGATCAGACGGCGCTGGCCATCGAGGCCGCCGCTCACGGTCAGGGGGTGGCCTTGGCGCCCTATGCCTTCGTGGCCGAAGATCTGGCCTCTGGGCGGTTGGTGTCGCCCTTCGCCGACGGCGCTCTGGCGACCGAGATGGCCTATCACGTCCTGACCCGCCGCAGCGGCGTGTCCGAACCGGCGCGCGCCTTCGTCCGCTGGATGAAGGCAGAGGTTCAGGCGGCTGAACAGCGGGTGGACGACCTCTGACCGGGTCAGTGGAAATCCCGGGAACCGGGCAAGATGCGCACGTCGCGCGGATGCCGATGCGACGGCTGGCGCGGCGGCTGCGGGTGGGCGACAACGTCGGCGCGGGCTAACTGGATATCGGTCTCGTGATCCTCTGACAGGCGGGCCAGATCGGCGGTGCGGTCGATGACGCGGCGGGCGACGACGTGAACGACGCCCTCGGGGCTTTTCTCGACCACGCCTTCCACCTGCATCAGTCGGGCGCTCATGACCTCGCGGCGGAACTGTTCCAGCATCCGCGCCCACAGGACCACGTTGGTGATGCCGGTCTCGTCCTCCAGGGTGATGAAGACGGCGTTGCCCTTGCCTGGCCGCTGACGCACCAGAACCACGCCCGCGACCTGAACGACGGACCCGCCGCGTTTCGCCTCGGTCGCCGCGCACGTCAGGATTCTGTCGGCGGTGAAAACGGGACGCAGGATGGCCATCGGGTGGGCCTTCAGCGACAGGCGCGCGGTCTGGTAGTCGGCGGCGACATGCTCCCCCAGCGGCATCAGCGGCAGTTGGACGTCCGGTTCGGCGCCCAGTTCGCGGGCGCCGCGAGAGCGCGCCTCGGCGGCGACGAACAGGGGCAGGGGATCATCGTCAGGCAGACGCCGCACCGCCCACAGGGCCTTGCGCCGGTCCTGCCCCAGTGAGCGGAAGGCGTCGGCGTCGGCCAGCTTGCGCATGGCGGCGGCGGGCAATCCGGCGCGCCGAGCCAGGGTCTCGATGTCGGCGAAGGGCGTCTCGGCCCGCGCCGCTGACAGGCGATCTGCCCAATCGTGCTTGAAGCCGTCGATCTGGCGCAGGCCCAGGCGCAGGGCCAGGACCTCCTTCGGGCCTTCGAGCGTGTTGTCCCAGTCGCTGTGCGAGACGTCGATAGGCCGCACCTCGACGCCGCCGATCTCCTGCGCCTCGCGCACGATCTGGGCCGGGGCGTAGAATCCCATCGGCTGACTGTTCAGCAGAGCGCAGGCGAAGACCGCCGGATGGTGGTGCTTGATCCACGACGAGACATAGACCAACTGCGCGAAACTGGCCGCGTGGCTCTCGGGGAAGCCGTAGGAGCCGAAGCCCTTGATTTGTTCGAAACAACGCTGCGCGAAAGCGGGCGGATAGCCGCGCTCGATCATTCGCCCGACGAACCGGCCTTCATAGGTGTGCAGTGTCCCGTCGCCCCGGAACGTGCCCATGGCCTTGCGCAGGCCGTTGGCCTCGGCGTCGGTGAACTCGGCCGCGACCATGGCGACTTTCATGGCCTGTTCCTGGAACAGGGGGACGCCGAGGGTCTTCTTGAGGACGTCTTTCAGCTCGTCCTTTTTATCGGGGTCGGCTGGCGAGGCGTAGTCGGGTTCCTCCACCCCGTTCCTGCGGCGCAGATAGGGGTGGACCATATCGCCCTGGATCGGGCCGGGCCGGACTATGGCGACCTGGATGACGAGGTCGTAGATCTCCCGCGGCTTCAAGCGAGGCAGCATGTTGATCTGGGCCCGGCTTTCGACTTGGAAAACGCCGATGGACTGTCCCCGGCACAGCATGTCGTAGACGGCGGGATCAGTCGGCTTGAGATCATGCATCTCCACCTCAAGCCCGGCATGCTGCTTCAGCAGGTCGAAGGCCTTGCGGATGCAGGTCAGCATGCCGAGCGCCAGCACATCGACCTTCATCAGGCGCAGGGCGTCGATGTCGTCCTTGTCCCATTCGATGAAGGTGCGGTCGGGCATGGCCGCGTTGCCGATGGGGACCAACTCATCCAGCCGGTTCTGGGTCAGGATGAAGCCGCCGACGTGCTGGGACAGGTGACGCGGCGTGTCGAGCAGCCGCGTCGCCATCATGACCGCCCGTCGGATCATCTGATTGGCCGGGTCCAGGCCAGCTTGACGGATGTGATGGTCGCCGATCTCCGTGCCCCAGCTTCCCCATTGGCTGGAGGCCAGACGGGCGGTGACGTCCTCGGTCAGGCCCAGCGCCTTGCCGACCTCTCGGATGGCGCTGCGGGGTCGAAAGTGGATGACCGTGGCGGCGATGCCGGCGCGCTCTCGGCCATAGCGTTGATAGAGGTGCTGGATGATCTCTTCGCGCCGCGCGTGCTCGAAATCGACGTCGATATCGGGCGGTTCGTCGCGGTCGTCGGACAGGAAACGCTCGAACAGAACATCGCTGGTCGCAGGATCGACAGAGGTGATCCCCAGCACATAGCAGACGGCGGAGTTGGCGGCGGAGCCTCGCCCCTGACATAGGATGCGCATATCACGCGCTACGCGAATAATGTCGTAAATCGTCAAGAAATAATGAGCAAATTTCTTGGCTGCGATAAACCTTAGCTCCTTTTCCAGAAGCGCCCTAACCTTGTCCGGCACGCCGTCGGGGTAGCGTTGATCCGCATGGATCCAGACCCGGTCTTCCAGCCAGGCCTGAGCCTGCCAGCCGGGCGGAACCGGCTCTTCCGGATACTGATATTCGAGGGTCTTCAGATCGAAGGCGACGCGGTCGAGAAAGGCCGTGGTCTCGGCGACGGCCTCGGGCGCATGACGGAACAGGCGGGCCATTTCCTCGGGGGGCTTCAACCAGCGTTCAGCGTTGCTCATGAGGCGGCGTCCGGCAGTCTCGATCGTGACGCCCTCGCGGATACAGGTCATGACATCCTGCAGGTCGCGCTCTTCGGTCGAATGATAGAGGACGTCGTTGGTCGCGATCAGCGGAAGCCCGGTCGTGGCCGCCAGATCCTTCAACCGAACCAGCCGGCGATGGTCGTCTCCGCGCCTGTGCATCGTGGCCGCCAGCCAGGCCGCACCGGGCGCCGCGTCTATGATGCGGGTCAGCACTGTGCCGACCTCCGTCAGTTGCTTCGGCGGCATGACGATGAGCAGCAGGCCTTCGGGATCGGTCAGCAGGTCGGGCAGGCCGATCTCGCACTGTCCCTTGATCGCCCGACGATTGCCGAGAGTCAGCAGGCGGGTCAGCCGCCCCCAACCCGCACGGGTTTCCGGATAGGCGAGAATGTCAGGCGTGCCGTCGTTGAAAACCAGCCGCGCGCCGAGGATCAGGCGAAACGCCACTGCTCTCGCCTTGACCATCTTGATCAGGGCGGGATCGTTCATGGTCCGCTCGATGAAGGCGAACTCGCCGGGGCTTCCTCCGATCCGCACGCGACGTCCCGGCAGCATGCCGTGTTTGCGAATTTCATTCAGGGCGGTCCAGGCTCGCACCACGCCCGCTAGCGTGTTGCGGTCCGCCAGTCCCAGCCCGGCCTGACCACGCAGAATGGCGGCCAGGACCATGTCGCCGGGATGCGAGGCGCCGCGCAGGAAGGAAAAATGGCTCGCCGCGGCCAGCTCGGCGTAGTCGCCGCAAGGGTCGAGGGCGCTCATGCGAACAGGCCGTGGATGAACCAGCGCGGTTCGGGCGTCTCGCCATAAAGGCCCTGGCGGAACAGCCAGAAGCGGCGGCCCTCTCGATCCTCGACCCGGTAATAGTCGCGGGTGCGCTGGTCCGGGGCGCGCCACCATTCGCCGCCGATCCGTTCGGGACCTTCGGCACGCGTCACCTCGTGCAGGACGCGGCGCCAGCGGAACTTCAGGGGATAGCCGTCGGGCACCTCGGCCAAGGTTTCGACCGGCTGGGGCGGGTCGAACATCTGCAGGGGACGCAAGGGCGGATCGTCGGGATCGAGGTCAGGCCAGGTCTCGTCGCCATGACGGGCCGAGGTCGGGACCAGCCGTGCGGCGCGTTCAGGGATGTGCGAGGCGAAGGGCGTGAAGCGCAGCACCGCGTCGGCGCCCAGCCGCGCCGTCAGACGGTCGACCAGGCGGCTGAACGCCTCCTCGCCCGACGTCTCGCGCCCCAGCCCTTGCTGGGTCGGCGCCAGGGTCTGGGTCCAGGGAACCGACATGCGCACCTGATCGAAGCCGAAGCCGGGGTCCAGCGGATGAGACAGGGCCGCCATCCGCTCGCGAAACAGCCGCAGGGTCGCAGGCGCGTCGCGCGTCGGGCGGCCGGTGCGGACGACGATCCGGCGCGTCTCGCCGTCCACGCGATAAAAGCCGGCCTCGAAGGCGCGCCCGCCCTGACCGACCTGATCCAGCCGATCCATGGTCTCGATCAGCAGGTCACACAGGACGCGCTCGATATCCTCGGGCGCAGAGACCGGCTCGAAGAAGACACGGTCGACAACCACGGGAGCGGGCGGCCTATGCGGGGTGATGCGCATGTCCTCGTCGCCCAGAACCCGCGCCAGCCGGGCGGGAAAATCGACGCCGAAACGGGCGGCCAAGGGCGCGCGCGGCCGGTCGTCCAGATCGCCCAGACGCTTCAGCCCGGCGCGGCGCAGGGCCTGTTCCTCCTTGTCCGACAGCTCCAGGGCGGCGACTGGCAGGCGGCGTGCGGGGGCGCGGTCCTGACCCGGTTCGAACAGGCCGCCGGGACCGAAGCGGGCCAGGGCGCGCGCGACCTGGGGCGTTCCGGCCAGGCTGCTGCGAGACTTAAGCCCCGCGCGTTCAGCGCGGGTCTGGACGGTCTGCAGCAACCCCGCCTCGCCGCCGAACAGGTGAGCGCAGCCGGTCACGTCCAGCATCAGGCCGTGCGGCGGGTCGAGCGCGATCATGGGGGTGAAGCGGCCGAAATCCTCCAGCGCCCGCGCCAGCAGGGCGTCGTCGGCGTCGGGCTGATGGGCGACGACGCGCAGGGCCGGCGTGCGCGCCCGCGCGTCGGCCAGAGTCAGGCCGGGCGTCAGTCCCGCCCGCGCCGCCGCCGGATCAACCGCGGCCAGCCGCAGCGCGCCCTTGACCTTTTCGACCAGGACGACAGGCGGCGCATCAGGCGGCGCGTCGTGTTCCTGTCGCCGCAGTCGATCGCTGGGCAGCCACGGAAACCAGACCGCCAGATAGCGGCGCCGGTGCGCGGAAGGTTCGCTGTTCACGATCCCACTCCATGATCCAGGTTCCGGTTCCCCCGCCGCCGCGCCGCCGCAGCAGGGTCGCGGAAAAAGACGGCCGCCCCGGCGCTCCGCCTTCCAGAGGCTCCGAAGCGTAAGATGCGACCGACCAGCGGGTTTCGGCCGCGCTGGGGCAGGGGGCCGCCCCCGCCCGCGCCAGAAACAGGGTTCTGCCGCCGGTCTCGGCCGCCAACGCCAGCCGGCGGCTAGCCGTCAGACTGAAGGCCCTGGCCTCGCCCCAGACGCTCAGCAGCACCGCCCCCACGGCGGGGCTGCGCAGGGCCTCTTCGCCGACCGCCAGCAAGGTCGGCGCGTCGCGCGCCCGCACCAGCAGAAGATCGCGCGGCGACACCCCCATTTCGTGCAGACCCGATCCGTGCGGCCGCCCGGCCTCTTGTTCCATCATCTCATGCAGGGCCCAGACGATGGGCCGTCCCGCCGCCGCCCGCAGCGCCAGCCCCAGTCCAAAGGCATTGACCGTCACGGCGTCGGCGGGGGCTGCGGCATAAAGGTCGTGCAGGGCCTGAAGGGAGATATCGACAGGGATGTTTCCGGAAGCGGCTGGCGGACCGGCGCACAGCATTGGCTCTGAGCGCCGGTCGAGAGTCTGCAACCGCTTTTTCAGGGCGGCCAGCCGGTCCGAACGAGATTCAATGTTCTCCATTTGTTCTATATGCCGCTTCCAGACCACCCGATGTCAAGGCAGCAGAAAAAACAAACAGGGGCGCAGGCTTGTCGCGGCTGGCTCAGCCTGGGCGCAGGCGGCGTACCGTTCGGGATGCGGCGCTCGGTCGACGGGTGACGCCGAATGAGCTAGTTTTCACCGCTGTCAGCCATGTGCTGGAAAGCGCGAATGCGGAAGCCGCTTAGCGCCTGAGTCCAACGAACCTGGAACCGGAGTCCAACGAACCCGGAACCAAACCCTCACTCAGGCCCAGAGTCTCAAGAACCTGGAACACTGACAGTGACTGCCGCATTCTGCACTATTGCTATTTCGCATAATATATCTTAGGCGATAATTTGAAATAAAGTCGCCAACGCGAGTTTCCGGCTCCCGCCGGCTCGCGTCGGCTCACAGATCTTCTTCCCGCAGCCCCCCAGTCCGAAGAAGGCTGAAGCGCTTTAGCGGCGAAACCTCGAACGGCTTGGCGAAGAGAGTCGAGACCTGCATCAGCGCTGCCTCGGCCTTGTCCGCGCTCAGCGTCAGCAGGATGAAGCCCTTGGCGGATTGGTCGCAGAAGACCACCTCGTCGTTGGCCTGCATCAGAGCTTCGCCCAACGGGAAGCCGCCGATGGCGTCGCCGATGGCGTCGCCGATCGAAGGGCTGGAGACGGCGCTGGTTCCGAACTCGACCGCGCGACGGGCGCCGCTCGCGTCCTTCAGTTCGTTGACCCAGAAGGCGTGGCTGTCGCCGGCCAGGACGATGGGCTGGACCTCCGCCTCGGCGAAGGCGGCGTAAAGACGCTCGCGGCCCGCCGGATAGCCGTCCCAGGCGTCGAGGTTGAACGGCAGGCCCATCTTGAACAGGAACAGGGCCTGCTCGAACTGCTCGCGAAAGGCCTCAGGCACGCGGGCCATCAGGCCCTCGATCTGCTCGGGCGTCATGGTGCGCGAGACGTCGGGTCCGACCACGCGGGCGGTGACGACCTGATTGCCCAGCACCTGCCAGGGACGGCCGGCAGCCTTGGACGCCGACAGTTCCCGCGTCAGCCAGTCGCGTTGCTCTGGTCCCATCAGATCGCGCGCGGGGTCGTTCAGCCTGGCGCGGAAGGCGTCGAGGTCCAGCACCGGCTCGCCGTCGGGCCCGTCCTTGGCGGTCAGGTCCTTGGCGTAGTCCAGCGGCTCGGTGCGGCCGGTCAGACGCGTCTCGACCATCATCAGGCTGACCAGGTCGCCGAAGTGGAAGCTGCGGTGGATCGCCTCCTTCAGCGCGCCGGGCGCGGCCTCGCGGATCGGCATCCATTCGTAATAGGCCTTCAGCGCCGCCGCCTTGCGCACGGCGAAGTCGCCTTCGCTCTCAGGCTGATGGTTCTCGGCCCCGTGCAGCCAGGCGTCGTTGGCGGTCTCGTGGTCGTCCCAGACGCAGATGAAGGGCGCGCGGGCGTGGGCGGCCTGCAGGTCGGCGTCGGTCTTGTACTGGGCGTGTCGGGTTCGGTAGTCGGCCAGGGTCACGATCTCGTGGCGCGGTTCGGGGATGCGGTTCAGAGCGGCGCCGCTGACCATGCCATAGGCGTCCGCCTCGGCCCCATACTCGTAGATGTAGTCGCCCAGATGCACCACGGCGTTTAGCGACGGCAAGGCGGCGACCGCCTCATAGACGTTGAACAGACCGCCGGGATAAAGCTGACACGACACGACCGCCAGATTGACCGGCGCCACGCCCTCGGCCGCCAGGGTGCGGGCGCGCCCGACCGGCGAGCGAGCCTCGCCCACGGCGAAGTCGTAACGATAGTCGCGACCGGGGCGCAGCCCCGCAGCGTCGATCTTCACCGTATAGTCGCGTTCCGGTCCCGTCTCGAACCGGCCCGAGATGACGACGCGATCCCCCTCGCCTTCCAGCACGCGCCACGTCACGGACACCGGGCCATTGAAGCCCTCCCCCGGCGTCACGCGCGTCCACAGGATCACCCGGTCCGTCGCCGGATCGCCCGAGGCGACGCCGTGGACGAAGGCGACCGAAGCCGCCTCCGCCATCGTCGGGGTCGCGCTGACGGCGGCCCCGGCCCCGAACAGGCCCAGAAGGCCGCGACGATTCATGGTCATGCGCCTGGCCCTCAGTAGCGGACGGTGAAGGCCACGCCGTAGCTGGCGGGGCGTCCAGCGATGAAGGTCGGCAGGCCGAGCGCGTCGCCCGTATTGCCGGCGTCCTTGATATATTCCTCGTCCAGCAGGTTCTCGCCGAAGGCCTCAAGGCCCCAGTTTCCGGAGGCCGGGGCGTAGCGCACCCGCAGGTTCAGCAAGCCGTAGCTGTCCTGATATTCATCCTGGGCTGTGTCGGCGACGAAGTTCTGGGTCTGCAGCGCCGGAATGTCGTTGTTGTCGTCGAAGAAGACCTTGGACTGCCAGGTATAGGTTGGCTGCACCTCGACGGTTCCGCCCGCCACCGGCAGGCGCCAGACGGCGCCGATCGAGGCCATGTGGTCCGGCGACAGGCGGAAACGATTGCTGTCATACAGGCCTGCCTCGAAGCGCGAGTGATTGTAGCCGTAAGTGCCGAACAGGTCGAAGTTATCGGCCGCCGCCCAGAAAACCTGACCCTCGAAGCCATAGGCGCTGGCTTCGCCCGCATTGGTCGTGATGAAGCGGGTGCCTTCCTGAACGGTCGTCTGGAAGTTGTCGTAGGCGTAGTGGAAGACAGCGCCGTCCAGCCGCAGACGGCCGTCCATCAGCGCCGCCTTGGCCCCGACCTCGAAGCTGTCGACCGTCTCAGCTTCGATGACCTTGAAGGTCGGCGCGCCCAACGGCGCGGACGGGCCGCTGACGCTCAGCACCTCTGGACGACGGCCCCGCGCATAGTTGGCGTAGAGGCTGGCGTCGTCCGACAGGGCGTAGCGTGCGTTCAGACGCCAGGTGAAGCCGTCATCCTCGTGATCCCCGTAGACGAAGTCGCCGTTGTTGGCGGTCGGCTGCGCCGTCAAGCCGAACAGCGGCAGGACCGAGGCCGGCAGGTTGACCGCGTTCGGATTGGCCAAACCGCCCAGCAGGGCCGGAACCTGGGCGGCAGGGACTGCGCCTTGCAGCACGGCCAGCAGCCCGCCCGCGATCGAGCGGCCGTTGGCGACCGAACTGGCGTAGCCCGTGGTCTTGTCGTCGCGGGTGTAGCGAACCCCGCCGGCGAACTCGAGCCGGTCGGTGGCCTTGAAGGTCAGATCAGCGAACAGATCGTAGGAGGTCAATTCGGCGCTGTTGATCGGAATTTCGATATGGGCCGACTTCAGATTGCCCGCGATCGGGGCGGCCAGGGCCCCTGCCCCCAGCGGCGTCAGCGTCGCCTGAAGGAACTGACGCGCCACCGTCGGATAGGCCGAGAGCGGCAGGGTGTTGTGACCGACCGTCGTCGGCGAGCCGTCCAGCAGCCCGGCCAGCTGAACCAGGGCGATGCGCTCGTCGAACTGGGTCGGGGTGCGCTGATAGCCCTCCTCGCGGAACCAGCCGGCGCCGGCGAAGCCCGACAGACGGCCGCCATTGTCCCAGTTCAGTCGGAACTCCTGGCTCCACTGCTCGCCGTGGGCGTCTTCGGCCGCCGTCAGCAGCGGCAGCGACAGGCCGTCGGCGTCAAAGGTTTCATAGGAGTCGAACTGGCGATAGGCCGTGGTCGAATTCAGCGACAGCGACGGCGTCAGCGTCCACTTCACCAGACCCGTCACGCCCCAGACCTCGCGGTCCAGGCCCAGGCTCTTGCCGCCGTCGAAGGCGGCGCCCGGCGTCAGGGCCGCGCCTTCCCACGGCGCGCGTCCGCCCAGCACGGCGCCCGTCGTCGGGTCAGCCGGAGCATAGGCGATGGACTTGAACGAGGTGCCGGTGGCGGCGTCCGTCTGATAGTTGGCGATCAGGTCGGCGCGCAGGCTGTCGGTCGGGGTCCAGGCGCCCGACAGGCGGAAGGCCTTGGTCTCGATGCCGTTGTAGTCTTCGCCGCCCAGCAGGTTCTCGACCGAACCGTCGCGGGTCTTCATCCGCGTGGCCAGACGCAGGGCCGCGTCCTCGCCCACCGGGGCGTTCACGAAGCCTTCGACGGAGCGATAGCCATAGTCCCCGGCCTCGGCCCGCATCTGGGCGTCGAACTGGCCCGGACGGGCGCGGTTCTGCACCAGGTTGACAGCCCCGATCAGGGCGCCGCGGCCATAGAGGGTCGACTGCGGCCCCTTGGCGATTTCGACGCGCTCCAGATCGAACAGCTCGACGTAGGACCCGCGCGACTTGGAGATCGACACCCCGTCCTGGAACACCGATACGCGCGGCTCGGCCGTGGCCGCGCCCGAGTCCGAGGTGATGCCGCGCATCACGAAACCCGGATTGTTCGGCGACTGGTTCTGCACCAGGAAGCCCGGCACGAAGGCCGACAGCTGCTCGAACTCCTGAACGCCCAGGTTCTCGAGGAACTCACCGCTGTAGGCCGTCAGGGCGAAGGGCACCTCGACGGGATCCTGAGCGCGCAGCTGGGCGGTGACGATGACGTCGTCCACCGTCGAGACATGGTCCTGAGCCGCGCTCTGCGCATGGGCCGTCCCGCCCATCAGGCTCAAAGCAGCCGCGCCCGCCAGCAAACCGGCCTTGTTCCCCACGGACTTCATCATCGCATCCCCCTTTGAACGTCGAGGAAGCCGTAGTGGGCGTCGGTGTCGGACCGGCGACGGTGACGCCAAGACACGGTGAAGCTGGCGCGTCTGCTCCGAGACAAACCATCACGGAACGACGCGTTACTTTTGATCTGACCGGCGCTAGAGACGTCGGCCAGATCGAGGAGCCGCGCATGACCGACCATGACGAATACGAGGAAGACGGCGGCGGCTTCGACGTCGATGACTGGTCGCGTCTGATCCCCTTCACGGGTGCAGTAGCGACGCTGGAGGACGTTCAGGCGCGCAAGGCGGTGTTCGCGCTTGGCGACACCGAGGAGTCCTGGACGCTCGACATGGATCTGCCCCAGCCGCTCATCTGGTGGGAGGATGACGGCGAACAGGCGGCGGTGGCCGTTCAGGCCGAAGCGCACGTCGGTTCCGATGGCGAGACCATGGAGGTTCTCGGCCTGATCCTGCCTGACGGCAGCGCGGCGGTGGCCCTGATGGACGATGTCGATCTGGTGGACGATACCGATCCGACTTGGCGCGACCTGGTCGCCAGCGCGGTGGACGCCCCCGATGGGGACGACGACTAGGTCATTCTCAGCCGATTGAAAAAGCCCCCTTCCCCGAGAACCGGCGTCCTCGCGGAAGGGGGCTGTCTCGACCAGCGCCCATTTAGAAGTTCGCCGTCACGCTCAACGTCACCGTGCGGGGCGCACCATAGAAGCCGATGACGGAATCGCCCGTCAGCGCGCCGGGGAAGTTGTAGCCGCCGGCGCGATAGCGTTCGTCCGACAGGTTGCGGCCCGCCAGGCTGACGCGGTAGCGGGCGTCCGGCGCAGTCCACATCAAGGTGGCGTCATAGAGCCAGTAGGCGCCCTGATCGAGCAGCGGGATCGCCGTCTCGAACATCTGCGTCGCGCCGCGATACGAGGCCGTCGGCGTGAAGATGACCGAGCCGCGATCGCCCAGATCGACGCTGTAAGGCAGCGCGATATTGGCGGTCCAATCCGGCGTGTTCTGGAATTGGCGCTGGTCCGCCATGTTCTCGCGCTTGCCGGTCAGCGGATTGAAGGTGACGAAGTCGTTGAACTTGGCGTCCAGGTAGCCCAGCGTCAGACGCGGGACGAAGCTGTCGGTGATCCGCGCGCTGGCCTCCAGCTCCCAGCCCCAGATCTCGCTGGAACCGGCGTTGTCGACGAAGCTGACGACCGAGGCCGGCGGGATGAAGAACTGCGAGGTGATCTGCTGGTCGGTGTAGTCCGACTTGAACAGGGCCGTGGCGAAGTTGACCCGGCGATCCAGCAGCGAACCCTTCAGCCCGATCTCATAGGTGTCGACCAGTTCGGGTTGATAGCCGTTGATGGTCTCGGGATAGAGCTTGGCGTCGCCACGCATGTCGAACCCGCCGGACTTGAAGCCGCGTCCGTAGGAGACATAGCCGGTCAGTTCCGGCGTGAACTTGTAGCTGGCGCTGACCCGCGGCGTGAATTCCGAATAGGTGTCCGAGTTGGTGTAATCGGTCGAAGGCGGCCCAGCGGCCACGGCGGTGTTGTTGCCGAAGAAGGGGCTCTTGATGCCCAGGTAGTTCTGACGCAGTTGGTCGACGCTCTTCTTGTCCTGGGTCCAGCGACCGCCGACCGACAGCGACAGCTGGTCGGTCAGGTCGTAGCTGAAGTCGGCGAAGACGGCGAAGCTACGAGTGTCCACCTTGCCGCCGGTGAAGGTCGTCAGGCCGGGTTTGAAACCGGGCGGCACCAGCGGATACAGGCCGATCACCGTATCGAAGGCCCCCTCGGCCGAGGCGTCCATGTAGAAGACGCCGGCCACGCCCTGCCAACGCTCGCCTTCGAACAGGGCCTGGAATTCCTGAGTGAACTGGCTGTCGGCATAGTAGCCGGGAATGTCGAGAATGGGCTGCGGCAGGCCGTCGAAATCGATGCCTGAGCCCTTGGTGTCGCCGTCGCGCCAGGCGGTGATCGACTTGAAGGTCAGGACGTCGCTGGCGTTCCACTCGCCGGTGAAGGACAGGCCGCGCGTCCGCACGTCGCCCTCGTCGCCGATGCCGGCGCGGGTGTCATAAATGCCGTCGGTCATCGGCGCCTTGAGGCGATAGCCGTGACGGGCGTTGGAATCATCCTGGGTGACATCCCCCGCCAGACGGAAGAACAGATCCTCGGTCGGCGTCCATTCGACGCTCAGGCGGGCGGCGGTGACGTCCTTGTTGTAGTGTTCGGCGCCCGTGGTCAGATTGGTCCCATAGCCGTCGCGGGTGTAGCGGGCGACGGCGCCGCCGACGCGCAAGGTGTCGGTGATCGGCGCTGAACCCGAGGCGATCAGATCCACCTGATTATAGCTGCCGTAGGAGCCCTTCAGCGTCATTTCGGGGTCCTGGCCCAGACGCTTGGTGACGTATTTGATCGCCCCGCCGATCGTGTTGCGGCCATAGAGGGTGCCCTGGGGGCCGCGCAGGACTTCCAGCCGTTCGATGTCGAAGATGTCCAACACCGCGCCTTGCGGGCGGGCCACGTAGACGTCGTCGACATAGAGCCCGACGCCGGGCTCGAAGCCCCACAAGGGGTCCTGCTGGCCCACGCCGCGAATGAAGCTGGTCAGGGTCGAGTTGGTGCCGCGCGCGACCTGGACCGTGGCGTTCGGCGTCTGCTGCTGCAGGGTGGTGATGTCGGCGGCGCCGGTCTGTTCCAGACGTTCGCTGCTGACGGCGGTGACGGCGACCGGCACGTCCTTCAGGCTCTCCTCGCGACGGCGCGCGGTGACGACGATCTCATCGACGCTGGACACCTGTTCGGTCAGCGCCTGCTGGGCGAAGGCCGGCGTCGCGCACAGCGGGGCCGCAATGAAGACGCTGGTCATCAGCGCCAGACGCAACTGTCCTGTCGTTCGCATTCTCGTTTCCTCTCCACGCGCGGTCGTTGGTCGCCGCTGATCTGTGTTGGAGCGACGGTGATCCGTGAACGGCCCCGCTGTCAACATCATTCATTCTTGCATGAATGATGTTTCACGAAGCGGCTCGACAGCTGAGCGAGCGTTGTTCATTCTCAAATGAACGAGCGCGGCGAAGATCGCGCCCCAGGGAAGACGTCGAGGGACGGAACATGGATCAGATCAACCGCGCCGCGACGCAGCCCGTCGCACACACTCCGTCCGGCGACCTGCGCGGCCGTCGCGAAGGTCCGGCTAACGTGTTCCGCGGGGTGCCCTACGCCGCCGCCCCGGTCGGCGATATGCGCTGGCGGGCGCCGCAGCCCTTTCCCACCTGGAACGGCGTGCGCGAGGCGACGGCGTTCGGCCCCTCCGCGCTCCAGGCCGGTCCCGCCGACGTGGCCGACATCGTCGCCATCGGCGGCGCGCCCGAGCCGACCGGCGAAGACTGCCTGACTCTGAATGTCTGGGCGCCCGCCGAGACGACCTGTCCGGCGCCGGTCATGGTCTGGCTGCACGGCGGGTCGAACCGGATGGGGGCCGGCTCCCTGCCCTTCTACGACGGCGCGGCCTTCGCTCGCGACGGCGTAGTTCTGGTCAGCGTCAACTATCGCCTGGGCCAGCTCGGCTTCTTCGCCCACCCGGCCCTGACGACCGAAGCCGCTCCGAATGAGCCGCTGGGCAACCAGGGCCTGTTGGATCAGATCGCGGCACTGGAATGGGTCCGCGACCATGTCGCGGCCTTCGGCGGCGATCCCGCCAACGTCACCCTGTTCGGCGAATCAGCCGGGGGCCTCGACATACTGGCCCTGATGACGGCCAAGCGGGCGCGCGGCCTGTTCCACAAGGCCGTCGTCCAGTCGGGCGGCGGCTGGCTGCCCGCCACGCCGCTGAAGAACGCCCAAGAGCGCGGCGCGGCAATTGCAACCGCGCTCGGCCTGACTAATCCCGACGCCGCCGCCCTGCGCGCCGTCGCGCCCGAGCATCTGACAGCGATCGAAGGCGCCTTTGGTCCCGTCATCGACGGACGGTTGCTGGACCGCGACCCGATCAGCGCCTTCGCGCGCGGCGACTTCGCCGATGTGCCTCTGATGATCGGGGTCAACAGCGGCGAGGATTCCCTGCTCAACTACGGCGGCGGGCTGAAACGCTTCGGCCAGTTGATCAAGCCGAACGCCAAGCTGGCCGCCCTCTATCCCGAGGCGAACGGTGATGAGGAACAGCTGATCCGCCTCGGCTTCCGCGACTTCGCCTTCGCCGCCCCGGCGCGCTGGGTGGCGTCGCGTCCACGCAAGTCGAAAGCGTGGCTCTACGCCTTTGACTATGTGGAGGAAGCCCGGCGCGAGACCATGCCGCGCGCCAACCACGCCGCCGAGATCTTCCACGTCTTCCAGACCCTGGACCATCGCCCCGACGGCGCCCCGCCCGCGACCGAAGCCGACCGCATGGTCAGCGCCGCCATGCACGCCCGCTGGGTCGATTTCGCCAGGACCGGCGTCCCCGGCGACGACTGGCCCGCCTATGTCCCGGCCGACGACGCCTGGATGGTGTTCGGCGACCGCCCCGGCGGCGAGGTGCGGCGCGGCTGGTGGAAGGCGGCGCTGGATCATCATGACCGCAAGGGCAGGCTGCTGGTCCTGCTGTTACGGACGCGGGATCGCCTGCGCCTGCTGTTCTCGGCTAGACTGCGTCGATGACCGTCACCGAAACCAAGCTGCGCCCCAAGGCGGCGGCGAAAGCCAAGGCCCCGCCCAAGCCCAAGGCCCAGCGCCGCGAGGAGACGACGACCCGCATCCTCGACGTGGCCGAGGCCCTGTTCGCGCGCGACGGCCTGCACGGCGTCACCCTGAAGGCCGTGGCCAAGGAGGCGGGCGTCGATACGGCCCTGCTGCACTATTATTTCGACGACAAGAACCGGCTGTTCTCGACCGTCTTCGGCCGCCGCGCCGAGGTGGTGAACAGGCTGCGTCTCGACAGCCTGGACCGCTATGAGGCCGAGCACGGCGACGCCATGACGGTGCGCGGGGCCATCGACGCCTTCCTGCGTCCGCTGTTCGTCCTGTTCGATAAGGGCGACAAGACCTGGCTGAACTACGCGGCGCTGGTGGCCCAGGTGAACAACACCCCGGCCTGGGGCGGCGACACCATGCACCAACATTTCGACCCGGTGATCGAACGCTTCATCGGGGTGCTGAAGCGGATCGCCCCGGAAACGCCCGAGCGGCAGATCTACTGGTTCTATCATCTGCTGTCAGGGTCGCTGACCCTGTCGCTGGCCCAGACCGGCCGTATCGACGTCCTGTCCGGCGGCCTGTGCAAGTCGTCGGAAATGGCGGCCATCTGCGACGCCATGGAGGCCGTCTTCACCGGCGGGTTCGAGGCTATCCGTCGGAGCTAACGAGGCGCAGCCTTCAGCGCCTGCGCCTCGCTGCTGATCCTGACGGCCATCATCGCAATGTTGAGAAGACTGAAGATCAGGGCGAACCACGCCAGTCCGAAGGCGAGCGGCAGGACAAGAATTTCAGCCGCTACCACCAGGTAGTTCGGGTGCGACACGAACCTATAGGGGCCGCGCCGGATCAACGGTTCGCCCGGCAGGGTGATGATCCGCGTCGTCCAGCGATCGCCCAGGCTCGCGATGACCCAGACGCGCGCCGCCTGCAGCCCGATGAAGATCGCCAGAAACCAGAGGTTCAACGACCGATCCCAGGCCAGAAGCCACAGGCCAATCAGCCAGGCGGCGTGAAGCGCCACGATAAAGGGATAATGGCCGGCGCCGGCCTCGACCGCGCCACGCGCCAGCAGCCGCCTCGTGTTCCGCCGAGCCAGCACCAACTCGCCGACACGCTGCGCCGTGACCAGGCTCAGGATGACGACGGACAGGATCACGTCGCGTTCAGGCTCACGGCGCTGGCGGTAAA
>NZ_DASWXW010000197.1:0-17258 GCF_036405315.1 Brevundimonas sp.
TCAGTATAGAACGGTTGTAATTCTTAGTGCTGCCGCTCACCGACCTATGCAAGTGGAGGGTGTGACTCATGAGTATGTGAAATTTGAGATTCCAACCGACCACTTTGTGCTTCAAGCCTTTGGTCTATTTCTTGATCTCGGCCGGATTGCTAAAATCGCGGGCGAGTTTTGCGATAGCTTGGGCGTAGCGGTTGAAGGTATTGTTCTGGAGACAGCGTCGTCGGAGGTTGCCAAACAAGCTGGGTGCTCTCCAGAAGAATTTCTTAAGCCGGTAGAAATGCTTGGCGGCACCCTCGTGATGACGGCGACGTTGGATGAGCTAGCGACTGCTAGTTAGCAGTTATAGGTACTTTATCCTCACGTTTTGACATGATTTGTAGAAAAAAGGGGCTCTCCAAGGTCTGTCGAGGGCAAAACCAGGCCTAAGCCGCCAGTCTTCCCATCCGCCAGATGCGGCCCCAGCGCCGCCATCGCCCGCGCGACGTATTCGGCCTTTTCGCCGACGGGAGCGACGTAGTGGATGGCGTCTTCGGCGTCCTGCGGGGTCGCCAGGCGGGCGATCATCCAGGCGGCGAGGTATTGTGAGGCCAAGCAGCCGCCCGCCGTGGCGACGTTTCCGTGCGCGACGAAGGGGGCGTCCACGACATTGACGCCGGCCTCGATGACCCAGGGCTTGGTGGTCAGGTCGGTGCAGGCGGGCAGGTCGCCGATCAGGCCCAGCTTGGCCAGCAGCAGGGTTCCCGAGCACTGGGCGCCGATCAGCTGGCGCGACGGGTCCAGCGTCAGGCGCGACAGGAAGGCGGGGTCGGCGGCGTAGTCGCGGGTCTTGATCCCGCTGCCGATCAGGACGGCGTCGGCCTCGGCCAGAAACGCCAGCGGCTTCTGGCGCCGGATCGTCACCCCGGCCATCGAGGTCACTTCCGGCGTGGGGCAGGTGATGTGCGCCGCCCAGGCTCGCCCCTTCATGCGGTTGAGGATGCCCGCCGCGATGAAGCTGTCCAGTTCGTTGAAGCCGTCGAGGGTCAGGATGGCGATCTGCATGGCGGGCTCGTCAGGGGAGGGAGGCTCACCCTAGGCCGGGAAGGGCGCGGGCCGACAGGGCCGCTTGGCGCGCGAGCGGCCTTAGCAGTCCTTGCCCTGGCGCTGGCGTTGTTCGCAGCGGCGCTGTTCGCGTTCGTATTCGCGTTGCTCGCGCTCGCGCTTGGCCCTGGTTTCCTCGTCCGAGGTGGTGACGGCGTCGAAGCCCGCGCCGACCACGGCGCCGGTGGCCTTGACCGTGCCGCCGACGACCGCCGCTCCGGTTCCGACGACGGCCCCGACGACGCAGCCTTGCAGCATCAGCGAACCGCCGACGACGGCCAGAAGGGCGGTCGCCCGTGCGAAGGACTTGGTCATGAGAATCTCCTGGCGCCCAATCTGACCGGGAGATGTGAACAGAGGCTGACGGCGGGGGCGTGGCCAGCATCCTTCTCCCCTTGGGGGAGAAGGTGTCGTGCGCAGCATGACGGATGAGGGGGCGGTCAGCCCGGGGCTGAAACGTCGAGGTTGAAGCGGCGCTCCCCCTCATCCGAGCCGCTACGCGGCCCACCTTCTCCCCCGGAGGGGAGAAGGGCCGTTTTACAGGCTGTCGACCATGACCAGTTCGGCGTCTTCGCTGGCCGTGATGGTGATGGTCGGCTCGTCGACGATGCCGGCGCCGTCGCGGGCGCTCAGCGTCGTTCCATTGACGTCCACCCGGCCCACGGCGGGGACCAGATAGGCGCGGCGGCCGGCGGCCAGGTCATAGGTCAGGCTCTCGCCCGCCTTCAGCGTCGCGGCCAGAATCCTGGCGTCGGCGTTGATCGACAGGGCCTCGTCCGCCGGATCGCCCGAGGCGACGACGGTGAAGCGGCCCGAGCGGTCGCTCTTGGGGAAGTCGCGCTGGCCCCAGGACGGCGGGGCGCCGGGCTTGTCCGTCTCGATCCAGATCTGGAACAGGGTGGTCGTCTCGTTCTCGAGGTTGAACTCGGAGTGACGCACGCCCGTGCCGGCGCTCATCACCTGAACGTCGCCCGCGCCGGTGCGGCCCTTGTTGCCCATCGAGTCCTCGTGGGTGATGGCGCCGGTGCGGACATAGGTGATGATCTCCATGTCGGCGTGAGGGTGGGGCGGGAAGCCCGATTTGGCGGCGATCTCGTCGTCGTTCCAGACGCGCAGACGGCCCCAGCCCATGCGCTTGGGATCATAGTAGTTGGCGAACGAGAAGTGATGGCGGGCGTTCAGCCAGCCGTGATTGGCGCCGCCGAGGGTGTTGAAAGGTCTGACGTCGATCATGATGCGGTCTCCCATCCGAGGAATGCTTGAGACCTAGATAGGATCGCGAAATCATATTTGCAACTGTATTAGTTTCAGATTACCTCAGCCGACCTGCGCCCGATGCCGCAGCATGGCGTCGGCCAGGACGATGGCGGCCATGGCCTCGACGACGGGGACGCCGCGCAGGGCGACGCAGGGGTCGTGGCGGCCCTTGGTGCGCAGGTCGACCTCGGCGCCGTCGCGGTTGATGGTCTGGCGCAGGGTCAGGATGGAGGAGGTGGGCTTGAACGCCACGCGCGCCGTCAACGGCTGGCCGGTCGAGATGCCGCCGAGAACCCCGCCCGCCTTGTTGGACAGGAAGGCCGGCCGGCCGTCGTCGCCCAGGCGCATTTCGTCGGCGTTGTCCTCGCCCGTCAGTTCGGCGGCGCCGAAGCCCGCGCCGATCTCGACGCCCTTGACCGCGTTGATGGACATCAGGCCCGAGGCCAGTTCGGCGTCCAGCTTGGCGTAGAGGGGCGCGCCCCAACCGGCGGGGACGCCCGTGACTTCCAGCGCCACGACGGCGCCGATGGAGGAGCCGGCCTTCCTCACGCTGTCGAGGTATTCCTCCCACGCCGGGACGGCCTCGGCTGAGGCGGCGAACAGGGCGTTGTCATAGACGGCGTCGAAGTCGATGGCCTCGTCGGCGATGCGGTGCGGGCCCAGCTGGACCACGCCGGCGCGGATGCGGATGGTGTCGCCCAGGACTTTCCGAGCCACGGCGCCCGCCGCCACGCGGCTGGCGGTTTCGCGGGCTGAGGAGCGCCCGCCGCCGCGATGGTCGCGCACGCCGTACTTGGCCTGATAGGCGTAGTCGGCGTGGCCGGGGCGGAAGGCGCGGGCGATCTCGCCATAGTCCTTGGAGCGTTGGTCGGTGTTTTCGATCATCAGACTGATCGGCGTGCCGGTGGTGACGGGGCCGTTTCCGTCGTCGAAGACGCCGGACAGGATGCGGACCTGATCGGCCTCCTGCCGCTGGGTGACGAAGCGGCTGCCGCCGGGCTTCCTCAGGTCGAGCAGGGGCTGGATGTCGGCCTCGGTCAGCGGAATCAGCGGCGGGCAGCCGTCGACGACGCAGCCGATGGCCGGGCCGTGGCTTTCGCCCCAGGTGGTGACGCGGAACAGATGACCGAAGGTATTGTGCGACATGGCCTATGGCTTAGGCCGCGAGGCGCTCCGGCGTCCAGACCCGAGTGAAGCGCAGCAGCAGGTCTTCGGCCGCCGAGGGCAGGTCGGCGGAGGCTTCCAGCTTGACGAACAGGTCGCCGGCGGGGCGGCTGCCGCGTGCGGGCAGGCCAAGGCCCTTGAGCCGCAGCCGCACCGGCTCGACCATGTCGGGCGCCAGCCAGGATGAGCGCGGACCGGCGTGGGTCGTGATCTCGATACGGCCGCCGTCGTCCATCATCCGCTGCGGCACGGTCCAGGTCATGAACAGGTCGCCGCCCAGCACCGACAGGCCGTCGGCGGGGCGGATCAGGACGGGCAGCAGCAGGTCGCCGCCGTTGGGCGCGGCGCGCTTCAGTCGGATCTTGTCGCCCGAACGGACGCCGGACGGGGCGTGAACCCGCAGGGTGCGGGCGCCGACGGCCACGCGGACGTCGCCGCCGTTGAGGGCCTGCTTCGGCGTCAGGGTTAGAAGCGGGACCGGGGCGGGCGGCTGGACGAAGGGCCTGGCGTGGGCGGGCGCGGGCAGGGCCAGGGTCTGCGCCTGCAGCAGGCGATAGGCGGCGATGACGCGGCGGAACCGCTCGGCGTCGCCGCCGGGCGCATCGGGACGAGCCGCCTTGACCGCCGCGCGGAAGGCCGCCGTCAGGCCGTCGCTGCCGACCGGGCCGGTCAGGCCCAGCAGAAGCCGAGCGTTTTCGAAGGTGAGGGCGTCCGCGCACATGGCGGCCAGCCTTGGTCGGATATGGTCAAGACCGGGTTAACCTTGCGTCGAGTTGAAAAATCGCGACCTGATGTCGGAAGCGGCCCTGTCCGTTCGACGTAGCGATGTTGCGGAGATCAACTCCGCCGTTCAAACCAGGGGAGAGACGCCATGCGCGTGATGGTGATGATCAAGGGCACGGACGCCATCGAGGCGGGGGTTCAGCCTTCGGAGGCCCTGCTTCGGGACATGACGGCCTTCAACGAGGAACTGGCGGCGGCGGGCATGATGCTGGCGGGCGAAGGGCTGCATCCGTCGTCGAAAGGCAAGCGGGTCGTGTTCGGCGGGCGCGACACGCCGATCGTGGTCGACGGCCCCTTCGCCGAGACCAAGGAGCTGATCGCCGGCTTCTGGATCTGGCAGGTCAAGGACATGGACGAGGCCGTCGCCTGGGCCCGCCGCATCCCCGACACCGACAAGCTGCACGGCGAAGTCGAGATCCGGCCCATCCTGTCGATCGAGGATTTCGACACCATCACGCCCGAAATCGTGACCCGCGAGGAGGCGCTGCGCGACCGGATCGGGAGCTATGGCGAAGCTTGATGCCGCAGGTTGTCCACGTCTGATGACGTGAGGGAAGCGGAGGTGTAAGGATTGGGGTCATGACCCAGTCCCTGATCCCGCCCAGCCCGTCCGTCGAGGACTACGCCGCGCAACTGGCGGCCAATGCGGATGAGACCATGTTTGATCGGCGCGAGCCGTTTGGCCTGTTCGCGGAGTGGCTGGAGGCGGCCAAGGCGTCGGAACCGAACGACGCCAACGCCATGACCCTGGCGACGCTGGACGCCGAGGGAATGCCGGACGCGCGCATCGTCTTGCTCAAGGACGTGGACGCACGCGGCTTCACCTTCTTCTCCAATCAGGAGAGCGCCAAGGGCGAGCAACTGTGGGCGCATCCGTCGGCGGCCCTGGTGTTCCACTGGAAGAGCCTGCGCCGTCAGGTCCGCGTGCGCGGCGTCGTGGAGGCCGTCAGCGCGGCCGAGGCCGACGCCTACTTCGCCAGCCGGGCGCGGGAGAGCCGCATCGGCGCCTGGGCGTCGGATCAGTCGCGTCCTCTGGCCAGCCGCGAGGTGCTGGAAGCCGGAGTCGCCGCCGAGACGGCGCGCTTTGACGGCGAGGACGTGCCGCGCCCCGATCGCTGGATCGGCTGGCGAGTGATTCCGTCGCAGATCGAGTTCTGGCGCGACCGCCCGTTCCGCCTACATGATCGACTGCGGTTTGATCGCGACGGCGACGGATGGAAACCGACGCGCCTCTGGCCCTGATCGGAATTCAGACGCCGTAGCGGGCCAGGAAGGTCTCCACCGCATCCTCGGCGATCTGACGCGGAGGGCGGGCCGCCGTGACCTCGTCGCCTGTCACCAGGGGCACGAAGAAGACGGGGTGTTCGACCATGCCCATCAATTGGCCGGCCGCCCAGGACGGCTTGGCGGCCTCGATCTGGCCCGCGGCGTTCATCTCGACCAGGGCGGCGATCAGCACGGCGCCGAAGTCGTGCTTGCCGCGCTCGAAGAAGCTTCTCGCCACGGCCTCGAAGCGCGGGCGTTCGGCCAGCACCAAGCGGAACACCGAGTGCACGAACGGATCGCTCATGAACTCCGCATAGGCGCCGAGGAAACCCGTCAATCGCTCGCGCGGCGCGCCTTCGCAGGTTTTGACCGCCGCCATGCGCCGCGAAAAGTCCTCTGACGCATCTTCGATGACGGCGGCGAACAGGGCCGCCTTGCTGTCGAAGAAGGCGTAGAGGGTGGCGGTGGATACTCCGGATTCGCGGGCGATCGGCTCCATCCGCGTGGAGGCGTAGCCCTCGGAAATAAAGTGCAGGCGGGCCTGACGCACAATGGCGGCGCGTCGGGGGTCGTCGAGATCGTGGACCGAAGCGGTCATCAGAACCTTGCCCAAATGTAATAAACTCAGGGTGCCTCTATTTCGCCACTATTGCAACAGGGTAAACGCTGTTTTGCGAACGGAAATCATTAGCGATGCCAAGCTTCTAGCAGCGGATGGGCCAGGACCGGCGCGACCAGGCGAATGACCGCCTGCGGATCTTCCAGCCGCACCGCCGCCGTGGCGTCGGCGACGATGAAGTCGGCGTGGGTGCGCGAGGGTTCGGTCAGCCGCTCGTGGCCGGGGCGGACGGTCAGCAGATACTGATGGATGACGGATTCGGCGGTGCGGCCGCGCTCGGTCTGGTCGCGCAGCAGGCGGCGGATGAAGCGGATGTCAGCGGGGGTGTCGACGAAGACCTTGATGTCGAACAGGGCCGTCAGCGCCGCGGTGCACAGGACGTGCGTGCCCTCGACGACCACCACCTCGGCGGCGGGGATCGGCTCGCCGCCCGGGTCGCGGCCGTGGTGGATGAAGGAATAGAGCGGGGCCGTGACCGGACGCCCGGCCTTCAGTTCGGACAGATGTTCAACCAGGAGGTCGTGATCGCGCGCGGCCACGTCGTCGAAGTCATGGGTGTCGGCGTTGAAGCCCGGCACGCTGGCGGCGTCGCGGTAGTAGGAATCCTCGCGCATCAGCACGGCCACGCCCGCAGGGAGGGACGTGACCAGGGCCTCGGCCAGGGTGCTTTTGCCCGAACCGGAGCCCCCGGTGATGGCGATCAGGATGGTCATAGGGCGGTCTCCGTAGTTCCGGCGGCTTTCTAGGCGGCTGATGCTGGATTGACCATGTTGCGCGAACCGCACCTGCGCCGAAGAAGTCGTCCGGGCCGGCGCGGCTTGCGAGGCATGACGTTTCCGGCCTCCTTGGATCGGGAGCGAAGTCATGCGGGGCGGGATGAAAAGCCGCGACCGGGTCTGCGACCTTGTTTCCCTAACGGCACGTTGCTTATCGCCGTTCACCTAGATAGCGTCGCTGCAAAGCGCCACGTTCTAGAGGGCGCGAGACGAGGAAATGCGATGCTGGGTTTGATGCAGGACTGGCCGCTGACGGTCGACAAGATTCTCGATCACGCCAAGAATTGGCATCCGAACCGCGAGGTCGTGACGCGGTCCGTCGAGGGACCGATCGAGCGCACCACCTATGGAGCCATCCACGGCCGGGCCAAGCGGGTGTCGAATGCGTTGAAGGCCTGGGGCGTGCAGCCCGGCGACCGCATCGCCACCCTGGCCTGGAACACCGCCGACCACATCGAGACCTGGTACGGCATCATGGGCATCGGCGCGGTTTGCCACACCCTGAACCCGCGCCTGTTCCCGGAACAACTGGTCTACATCATCAACCACGCGGGCGACCGGATCATCTTCGTCGACCTGACCTTCGTACCGCTGCTGGACGCCATCCTGCCGCACTGTCCGTCGGTCGAGCGCGTCGTCGTCATGACCGACCCCGATCACATGCCCCAGACCAAGCTGCCGGTGGTCGAATGCTATGAGACCGTGCTGGAGCAGTCGTCGGAAGACGTGGAGTGGGGCGGCTTCGACGAACAGACGGCCTGCGGCCTGTGCTACACCTCGGGCACGACGGGGAACCCCAAGGGCGTCCTCTATTCGCACCGCTCGAACTTCATCCATACCCTGCTGGGCCTGCAATCGACCGTCCTGGGCGCGACGCCGAAGGAAGTCATCCTGCCGGTGGTGCCCATGTTCCACGCCAACGCCTGGGGCATCGCCTTCGGCGGTCCGGCGGCGGGGTCCAAGCTGGTCATGCCGGGCGCCAAGATGGACGGGGCCTCCATCTATGAACTGCTGGAAACCGAAGGCGTCACCTTCTCGGCCGCCGTGCCGACTGTCTGGCAGGGGCTGCTGAACCACCTGCGCGAGAACAATCTGAAGCTTTCGACGGTCAAGCGCGTCCTGATCGGCGGCGCCGCTGTGCCGGAAAGCATGATCCGCGCTTTCCACGACGAGTTCGGGGTCGAGGTGCTGCAGGGCTGGGGCATGACCGAGACCTCGCCCATCGGCACCCTGTCGAACATGACGCCGGAACTGGCCGCCCTGCCGTTCGAGGAGCAACTGAAGTGGCGGGTCAAGCAGGGCACGCCGCCGCTGGGCGTCGAGCTCAAGCTCAAGAACTACGCCGGTCAGGACATGCCGCACGACGGCTCGACCTATGGTCGTCTGATGATCAAGGGCCCGACCATCGCTCGCGCCTACTTCCGCGACGAGGGCGGCGAGATCCTGGACACCGAGGGCTTCTTCGACACAGGCGATGTCTCGACCATCGACGATCACGGCTTCATGCAGATCACCGACCGGGCCAAGGACGTCATCAAGTCCGGCGGCGAATGGATCAGCTCCATCGAAATCGAGAACCTGGCCGTCGGCCATCCCAAGGTCGCCCTGGCCGCCGTCATCGGCGCGGCTCACCCGAAATGGGATGAGCGCCCGGTCCTGCTGATCAAGCTCAAGGACGGCGAAAGCGAGGACAAGCAGGAGCACCTGGACTTCCTGACCGGCAAGATCGCCAAGTGGTGGATGCCCGACGACGTGGTCTTCCTGGCCGATATTCCGCTGGGCGCGACGGGCAAGATCGACAAGAAGCTGCTGCGCGAGCAGATGAAGGATTATCGTCTGCCGACCGCGGGCTGATCTTTCAGGAGGGCCGCATGGCTGAACCGACCCGGACCCAGGCGCGCGCGGCCGAGATCCGTCTGCGCTGGCTGACGCTCGCGGCCTTTCTGGCGCCGATTCTGGTGCTGGCCGCGGTGTTCGGGACGCGGTTCGGCCTGTGGGGCGCCGGCTTCGGGCTGGAGGGGCTGACCTTCAAGGTTGGGCGCGTCCTGGCCTTCGTCGGACTGGCGGCGGCCCTGGTCGCCGTAGTGATCGCTTTCAAGGACGTGCGTCGTCGAGGGCTTTACGCAGCCGTGGCGCTTGTCGTCGCCGGTGCAAGCGTGGCCCTGTTCCTGATCCAGGGGCAGCGTTTCGCGGTCCAGGCCTCCAACGATGTGACGACCGACGCAGCCGAGGCGCCGGCCTTCTCGCGGGCGGTGGCGGCCATGCGCGGCGGCCAGGGGGCTGGAGAGGGCGGGGCGTCCGTCGCCTGTCCGGGTCTGATTGCGGTTCCGCGTCAGGTGGCGCCGGAAACGGCGGCGGCGGCGCTGGAGGCGGCGGGATTCACGCCTCGCGGCGCGGCGGCCTTCAGGGCGGACGGCTCCAAGGAAGGCTTCTGGTTCGGCCTGACCTATGACGCCGCCATTCGCATTCGCCCCGGTCGCACCGACGTGCGCGTGGCCCAGCGTGAAGGCGTGAAGGTCGGCGACGAGGCTTGCCGTCTGGCTCGCGCCGTCACGGACGGGTTGCGGCCCTAGTCGGCGGTCAGGGCGTAACGCGCCGCCATCGTCGGTCCCGGCGCGGCCACGGCGCGGCCCTCCTGCACCAGCTTGATCAGGTGCGACAGGACCGAGAGGCTGGCTGCCGGCCACAGCCGCTGATCGACGGCGGCGTAAAGGGCGGGGACCATCTGGGCGATGGTCGCGTCGCCCGCCGCCAGCCTCGCGCAGATCTGCGCCTCGCGCTCCAGCCGGTGGTCCCGATAGGCCTTCAGGAAGGGGGCGACCTGGGTGATGGCCGGGCCGTGCGTCGGCCAGATGGTCGAGAATCCGCGCGCCAGCACCCGCTCCAGACTGCCCATATAGGCGGTCATGTCGCCGTCCGGCGGGGCGACGACGGTGGTGGACCAGCCCATGACGTGATCGCCGCTGAACAGGGCGTTCTCGTCTCGCAGCACGAAGGCCATGTGGTTGGAGGCGTGGCCGGGCGTGGCCATGGCCTCGATGGTCCAGCCGTCGCCCTCGATCCTCTGGCCGTCCGTCACGATGACGTCCGCCTTGAAGTCCGCGTCGTCGTCCTCGTCCATTGAGGCCTGATCGATGGCATCCGAGGCGTGGACCGTCGGCCCGTGCGGCCTTGCCGCCAGGATAGGGGCGCCGCCGACCGCCTCGGCCAGGGCGCGGGACAGGGGGGCGTGGTCGCGATGGGTGTGAGTGACCAGGATGTGGCTGACGCTTCGCCCCTTCACCGCCCGCAGCAGGGCGTGCAGGTGAGCCTCGTCCTCGGGGCCGGGGTCGATCACCGCCACGCTCGCGCCCGGCATGTCGCGCCCGACTATATAGGTTCCCGTGCCGGTGAAGGTGAAGGGGCCGGGATTGTCGGCGATCACCCGCTGGATCAGCGGCGAGACCTGATCGCGATGGCCGTAGGTGAAGTCGAACTGTCGGACATAGGGGATCACGGGCGGTGGTCCTTGCGGAGCGAGCAGGGTGGTCGACGCGGCGCCGACCTTGCGTTCAACGCCTGTAACCTATTCAGGAGCCCGCGCCGTGACCCGAACCGCTGTTTTTCCCGTGCCAAATCGACTTCCGGCCGTGATCCTGGCCCTGACGTGTCTCATGGCGGTCCAATGGGCGGCCGCTTCGTGCACGCCGGAACCCGCCGCGCCCTACGCCGCCCGGGTCGGCGTCGTCCGCTAGAGCGGCACGCGACTGAGATCGTAGCCCGCGGCCAGGGCCTGGGCCCGCAGGGCGTTCACGTCCGCGCCTCGGCCGGCTTCGGCCATGGCCCAGGTGGCGGCTGACCGCATGCCCGAGCGGCAGAAGAGAAGGGCTGGCGCGCCGTCGTCAAGGAAGGCCCCGACGGCGCTGACCGTCTCAGGATCGGGAAGGCCCCGAACCGGCGCCTCCAGGTAGGCCAGGCCGGCGGCTTCGGCGGCGGCGCGGATTTCGGCGCCGGTGGGCTGGCCAGGCTCCTCGTCATCGGGGCGGTTGTTCACCACCTTGCGGAAGCCGAGGCGCGCCGCGGCGTCGGCCAGGGCGTCAGGAGAAATCTGGCCGGACAGCCAGATGCGATCGTTCAGGGCGACGGGGTCGGTCATTACTATTGCCTCTTCACGCGGACGGCGCGGCTGCGTCCGGCGGTCAGCAGATAACTGCCGAGGGCGGCGCGACGCACGCGAATTTCCATGCCGGTTCGATTTTGGAAACGGACCGGATCGGAATCGATCTGACGCCATTCCGAGCCGTCCGCCAGGCGGAACAGCCATTTGCCGTCCAGGCCCTGGCCTGCGCTCAGCAGCGTGGTTTCGACGGCGTCGATTCTCTCGGCCGGATCGTCGCGTCCGAACATGGGCGGGAGGGACGGAATCTCGAAGCCGAACAGCTGGCGGCGCGCTTCGCGAATCTGTCCGCGCTCGACCACGACCACCTCGCCCTGGCGTTCGGCGGCGTCCAACGCGCCGGCTGCGCGGTCAAAACAGCCCAGGCGCTCGGCGTCCGACGTTATCTGGCGACAGGCCGCGACCTGCTCCAGAAGCGGCGATCGGTTTGTGGCGGAATTTTGCGCATAACTGGATGAAGGGAGCAACAAAACGGCGAATGTCGCGGCGCCTAGTGTGGTGATGATGCGCACATTTCCCTCCAGGAGAAGCTTAGCCGTTTAAGATGACTCTTAATGCCACGGTGTTTCCATCAAGGCCATACGAGTCAGAGCGTGGCGATTTTGCGACAGGGTAGAGGCCACTTTGTTACTCGCTTGTAATTTTCCTGTCCGATACAGATTTCGCGTGGCTAACCTCCTGGCCAGCTACCGATCCGACGCGTCGTCAGGCGCCAATCGAGTCTAGCCGTGGACGACAGGTGAGGGGCAAGCTTTGCTGTTGCCGTCCACAACTCAGGAGGACGAACCTTGAAATTCCAGATCAAACGCGAGCGACTGCTGGCGTCGACGATGATCGCGGGCTTCGCGCTCGCCGGCCTGGCGGCTCCCGCCATGGCTCAGACCACCCCGGCGCCGGCTCAGCCTGAGCAAGCCAGCCAGGTGGGCGACATCGTCGTGACCGGCTCGCGCATTCGCCAGCCCAACCTGACCACGACCAGCCCTGTGACCCAGGTCACGGGCGAGGACATCGACGTTCAGGGCGTGACCCGCGTTGAGGACCTGGTCACGCAGCTTCCGCAGGCCTTCGCCGCGCAGAACTCGACCGTGTCGAACGGCGCCTCGGGCACGGCCACCGTGTCGCTGCGCAACCTGGGTTCGTCCCGCACCCTGGTCCTGATCGACGGCAAGCGCATGGGCTACGGCTCGCCGCAGGACGACGCCGCCGACCTGAACCAGATCCCCGGCCAGATGGTCGAGCGGGTTGAAGTGCTGACGGGCGGCGCCTCGGCCGTCTATGGTTCGGACGCCATCGCCGGCGTCGTCAACTTCATCATGCGCCGCGACTTCGAAGGCATCGAAATCGACGCCCAGTACGGCTTCAACCAGCACAACAACGACTATGACGGCGTCGGCAACGTCCGCAACGTCATCGCCGGCCGCGCCACGACCAACCCGTCGCAGTTCAAGCTGCCCGACGACAACGTCACGACCGGCTTCAGCCGCGAAGTGAACATCCTGATGGGTGTCAACGCTCCGGACGACAAGGGCAACATCACCCTGTACGCCGGCTATCGCAAGAACAACAAGGTTCTGGGCCGCGACTACGACTACGCCGCCTGTTCGCTGGGCGCGCCCGCAGCCGCCACGCCGAACGACTTCACCTGCGCCGGTTCGGGCACGTCTTTCCCGGGTCAGTTCACGGACTTCACCAACTTCGCCTACACGGTCGACGCCACCGGCAACTTCATTCCGTATGTCGGCGCGCGTGACGCCTACAACTTCGGCCCGCTGAACTACTACCAGCGTCCGGATGAGCGTTACACCCTGGGCGTCTTCGGTCACTACGACGTCAGCGACAAGGTCGAGCTCTACACCCAGCTGATGTTCAGCGACTATTCGACGCTCGCGCAGATCGCGCCGTCGGGTAACTTCTTCGGTGAGTTCGCCAACGGCTTCCGCACCACGGACGGCAGCTCGAGCATCAGCTGCTCCAATCCGCTGCTGTCGGCCCAGCAACGCACCGCCATCGGCTGTACCGCGGCCGACATCGCCGCCGGCGTTGACAAGTCGATGTACATCGGCCGCCGCAACGTCGAAGGCGGCGGACGTCAGTCGGACATCCGCTTCCAGTCGTATCGCGGCGTCGTCGGCGCTCGCGGCGATCTGAACGAAGCCTGGAGCTATGACCTGACCGCCCAGTACTCGCGCGCTCAGTTCACCAACATCTACCGCAACGAGTTCTCGAACACCCGTCTGGCGCGCGCGCTGGACGTCGTGACGGACCCGGTGACGGGCCAGCCCGTCTGCTCGTCGGTTCTCGCCGGCATCGACGCCGACTGCGTGCCCTACAACATCTTCAAGTCGGGTGGCGTGACTCAGGCGGCGCTGGACTACCTGCAGGTGCCGCTGGTCGCCACCGGCTGGACCACCCAGCAGGTCGTCTCGGGCTCGCTGACCGCCGACCTCGGCGTCTATGGCGTCAAGTCGCCGTGGGCCACGCGCGGCGTGCAGACGGCGTTCGGCGTCGAGTATCGTCGTGACGGTCTGGACCTGACGCCTGACGTCTCGTTCACCAGCGGCGACGGCGCCGGTCAGGGCGGCGCGACCCTGGGCCTCAATGGTTCGAACCAGGTCTATGACGTGTTCGCCGAAGCCCAGATTCCGATCGCCGAAGGCATGGCCTTCGCCGACCAACTGTCGGTCGACCTGGCCTATCGTCACTCGGAGTATGATCTGGGCGGCGGCACGGACTCGTGGAAAATCGGCGCCGACTGGGCCCCGGTTTCGTCGGTTCGCTTCCGCGCCAGCGCCCAGCGCGCTGTCCGCGCGCCGAACGTGATCGAACTGTTCACGGCCCAGGGCTTCAACCTGTTCGATCTGGACGCCGACCCCTGCGACAAGAACGAAGCCGCCAGCTATGCGGGCGACGCGGCCTGCATCGGCACCAATCCGTGGCAGGTGACGGCGGCTCAGGCGATCAGCCCGGGCATCTCCAGCCCGGCCGGCCAGTACAACTTCCTGCAGGGCGGCAACACCGCACTGACGCCGGAAGAATCCGACACCCTGACCTTCGGCGTCGTCTTCACGCCGGAGTTCCTGCCGGGCTTCAACCTGACGCTCGATTACTTCGACATCCAGATCGACAACCTGATCTCGACGATCGGCGCTCAGAACTCGCTGGACGCCTGCTACACGTCGGGACTGGCCGCGGCTTGCGCCAACATTCAGCGTAACTCGAACGGTCAGCTGTGGATCGGCACCGGCAACGTCATCGACCTGAACACCAACATCGGTGGTCTGTCGACGTCGGGTGTGGACGTTGCGGCCAACTACAACATGGATCTGGCCGACTACGGCTGGGATCGCGCCGGCACCCTCGGCTTCACCATGGTCGGCACCTGGCTGCAGTCGCTCGAGACCGACACGGGTCTGGGCTTCGACAACTCGGTCTATGACTGCGCCGGCTTCTTCGCCAACCAGTGCGGCGTTCCGAACCCGGAATGGCGTCACCGTCTGCGCGTCGATTGGGGCACCCCTATCGAGGGTCTGAACCTGGCCGGCACGTGGCGTTACTACGGCGGCGCTGAAATCGCCGTTCTCGGCGATGACGGCAGCCTGAACAACGCGCCGTCGAACCGGATCGACCGCGAGTTCGACGCCATCAACTACTTCGACCTGGCGGCGACCTGGCAGGCTCGGGACAATGTCTCGGTCCGCGCGGGCGTGAACAACGTCTTCGACACCGATCCGCCGCTGTCGCGCAGCGTCGGCACGACGGGTAACAACAACACCTACCCGCAACTGTACAACGCCATGGGCCGCTACATCTTCTTCGGCGTCACGGCTAACTTCTAAGCCCCTTCAAAGGCTTGGGGATTGGGCGGCGGGTCTTCGGACCTGCCGCCCTTTTCATTTGAGAACCGTCGCCGCAGAAAAACCATCTGAGGCGGCAAGCGTGACGGGGTGGCGCGCCGCTGTCGCCGCTCGAGAGAAAGACACCGCCTATGGCCCTGCGTTCCGCCTTGCTCCTGGTCGCCGCGATGACGGTCCTGTCGCCCGCAGCGACCTTGGCCCAGGATGAAGGACCCATGATCACGGCGAACCGCGCGGCCGAAACGGCCGAGGCGTTGAAGATTCGCGAAGCCATGGCCTATGCGGCCGAACTGCCGCGCGGGGCGCCGCAGGGGGACTATCCGCTGGTGGCGTGGTGCGAGGCCCTGATCAAGGGGCACATCGCCCTGGGCGAGAGCCTGCAGACATCCGACGCCCTGGACCTGGACATCATTCGCCTGGGCAAGCTTGAAGCGGTTGATTTCAATACGGCCCTGGCTGTCGCCGGCGCGCGCCAGTCTGCGGCGGTCAAGGCGATGGCGCAGCAGGCGGCGACCGCCGCCGCCGGTCAGTGGGCGCCCCTGCTGGCGCAGCAGGACGTCAAGGCGCGCAGCGAGGCCTTCGGCCTGTTCTTCGGCCTGCCGGGACGGTGCGAACACGCCGCGCGACGCATCCGCGAGAACATCACGGCGGCGCCGGCCACGCTGAAGGACGTCGGGCTGGACGCCGCGACGGGGCTCCAGCGGCCTGACGGGTCAGGCGGCCCTGTTCAGGCCGCGGTGTCGCGCGCCGCGGCGCCGGGCTCGTAGTTGAGGATGGGGGCCAGCCAGCGTTCGGCAGTCTCCACGTCCCAGCCCTTGCGGATCGCGTAGTCCTCGATCTGATCGCGGTCGACCTTGCCGACGCCGAAGTAGTGGCTGCCCGGATGGCCGAAGTAGAGGCCGCTGACCGAGGCCGGGGGCGTCATGGCGTAGCTTTCCGTCAGGGCCATGCCGGCGTTGTTTCCGGCGTCCAGCAGGCGGAACAGGGTCGCCTTTTCCGTGTGATCGGGTTGGGCCGGATAGCCGGGGGCGGGGCGAATGCCCTGATACTTCTCTTCGATCAGGTCCTGCGTGGTCGTGGCTTCGTCGACGGCATAGCCCCAAAGCTCGGTCCGCACCTTCTTGTGCAGGGCCTCGGCGAAGGCTTCGGCCAGGCGGTCGGCCAGGGCCGTGGCCATGATCGAGGAATAGTCGTCGCCGGCGTCCTTGAACCGCTTGGCGATTTCGAGTTCGCCGTGGCCCGCCGTGACGGCGAAGGCGCCCACGTAGTCCGCGCCGTCCTCGGCGATGAAGTCCGACAGAGCCAGGTTGGGCTTGCCGTTCGACTTCTTGATCTGCTGGCGCAGGGTGTGGAAGCGGGCGATCTCCTGATCGCGGCTCTCGTCAGCATAGACGGCGATGTCGTCGCCGTCCGCGCGGGCGGGCCAGAAGCCGACGACGCCGCGCGCCGTGAACCACTTCTCGTCGATGATCCGCTTCAGCATGGCCTGGGCGTCTCTGAACAGATCCTGGGCGGCCTCGCCGACGATCTCGTCCTCGAGGATCAGCGGATAACGGCCGATCAGCTCCCAACTGGCGAAGAAGGGCGTCCAGTCGATGTGGTCGGCCAGGTCGGCCAGGTCCCAGGCGTCAAACGCCCGCACGCCGAGGAAGGAGGGCTTGCCCGGCATGGCGGCGGTCGGATCGGGCTGGAAGCGGTTCTCGCGCGCCTGCTGGAGCGTGGCGCGGGCCTTGACCTCCTGGCCGCGCGCGTACTGCTCGCGGATGCGGATGTATTCGTCGCGCGTGGCGGCCTCGTTGTTCGCCTTTTCGGTGGGTGACAGCAGGCCGGAGACCACGCCGACGGCGCGGCTGGCGTCGATGACATAGGTGGTCGAGCCCTTGCGATAGCCCGGCTCGATCTTGACCGCTGTGTGGGTGCGGCTGGTGGTGGCCCCGCCGATCAGCAGGGGGATGTCAAAGCCGCGTCGCTCCATCTCGCGCGCGACGAAGACCATTTCATCCAGCGAGGGGGTGATCAGGCCGGACAGGCCGATGATGTCGACCTTGTGCTCGACGGCGGCGTCCAGGATGCGGTCGGCCGGGACCATGACGCCCAGGTCGATGACCTCGTAGTTGTTGCACTGCAGCACGACGCCGACGATGTTCTTGCCGATGTCGTGGACGTCGCCCTTGACCGTGGCCATCAGGATGCGGCCCGCCTGCTCGCGCGGCTTTCCGGCCTTCTCTGCCTCCATGAAGGGTTCGAGCCAGGCGACGGCCTGCTTCATCACGCGGGCCGACTTGACCACCTGCGGCAGGAAC
>NZ_DASWXW010000198.1:0-5690 GCF_036405315.1 Brevundimonas sp.
GGAATGGCGAAGGGCACGATCAGGCGCTTGAAGCGGCGCTTGGCGTAGCCGCGCACGTCCTTGGCGTCGGTCACGGCGTCGGCGTCGGCGAAGATCTTGAGGAAGTCCTCGCGCGCCATGTCGAGGCCGAGCAGCAGCAGCAGGATGCCGCCGGCGATGCGGAAGGCGGCCAGCGAAATGCCGAAGAACTGCAGCAGGCCCAGGCCTGTGAAGAAGAAGAAGCCGAGGAAGACCGCCGCGAAACCGCAGATCATGGCCGAGACGGTGATGCGCTGACGCAGCGAGGCCCCGGCGGTGGCGGCGGCGAAGATCGGCACATTGCCGATGGGATCCAGCAGCGCGAACAGCGCCACGAACAGGTTGACCCCCAGATCGACCGCGTTCATTGCTTGCCCCCGCCCTTAAATCCCGCCGCGCGATCCCGCGACGCTTCGCCTCACCTATCGGGGCATCCGCGCGCGCCTGCAACCCGCCGAGAGCCGGAAATGTCCGAAGCCCATCCAATTGACCTGGCCAATCGCCCGTTTGATCCGCGCGTCATCTGCGCCCTGGACGTGCCGACGACCGACGAGGCGCGGGCCCTGGTCGAGCGGATCGGCGACGCGGTCGGCTTCTACAAGGTGGGGCTGCAGCTGTTCGCCTCGGACGGCATGGGTCTGGCGCGCGAGCTGAAGGCGGCGGGGGCCCAGGTCTTTCTGGACTGGAAGCTGCACGACATCGGCGCGACGGTGGAGAAGGCCGCGGCGGTGCTGGCCGACGCGGGCTGCGATCTGCTGACCGTCCACGCCCGGCCCCAGGTCATGGCGGCGGCGGCGCGCGGGGCGGCGGGCTCGGATCTGAAGATCCTGGGCGTCACCGTCCTGACCAGCCTGACCGAGGATGACCTGAAGGCGGACGATCACAGCCTGTCGGCGGCCGACCTGGTCGAACTGCGCGTGCGTCAGGCCCTGGAGGCGGGGATCCACGGCGTGGTCTCCAGCCCGCACGAGGCGGCCCGCGTGCGCGAGATCGCCCTGGCGGCGGGACGCGACGACTTCCTGATCGTGACGCCGGGCGTGCGGCCGACCGGAGCGGCCCTGGACGATCAGGCGCGGGCGGCGACCCCGGCCAGCGCCCTGGAAGCCGGCGCGACCCATCTGGTGGTCGGGCGGCCGATCACCGCCGGGGCCGATCCACGCGCGGCGGCGCAAGCGATCTCGGCGGAGATCGCGCTCGTTTGAAGTTCGATCACAGCGGAGATCGCCCTGATCTGATCGCGCGCAAGCCTTTGATCCACGTGAAACAAAAAGGGCGGCCTCCTGGCGGGGCCGCCCTTTGTCGTGATCAGCCCCGCTCGCCGGGCTCCTGCATATAGGGCCGCTCCGTCGGCGACCGGCGATGATGATGCGGCGGCGGGGGAGGCGGGGGCGGCGCGTCGGGGACGGCGTAGTAGCCCTGCTCGAAGTTGACGACCGGAGGCGCGGCCTCGACGCGCGGCGGTTCGACGTGGACCTGGGGCCGGGCGACCTCGACCTGGGCCGGGGCGACGCGGACTTCGGCGGGCGCCACATAGACCGGCGGCGGGGCGACGTGGACGCGGGCCGGTTCGACATAGACCGGCGCCGGCTGCACATAGACCGGAGGCGCCTCCACATAGACGGGCGGCTGCGAGACATAGACCGGGGGCTGGCTCACATAGACCGGCTCGGGCCGATAATGGACCGGCTGGGGCGCCGGGCCGCAGCGGCAGCCCTGATCATAACCGCCCCGATGATAGGACTGGTGCTGGCCTTGCCCGTATCCATAGCCGCGCGCCCAGGGATAGCGGCCGTAGCCGTCGACGACGTAGCCGAAGGGCATGGAGCGGGTTGCGCCGCCGTAGGCGTAGCCGCCGTGACGCATCGGTTCCGGTTGCGCGACGACGACGGGCGGGCGCTGGCCGGCGCCGCCGTATCCGTAGCCATAGCCGTAGGCCTCGACGGGGCCGTAGCCGCCCTGCCAGCCGGTGTCGCTGTACCAGGTCTGGACGCGGCTCTCGACCATGGGGCCGCGCTGGACGTGGACCTGACGGGCGTGGCCGGAGGCGGCGTTGTGGCGGACATGGCGCGTCTGCGCCTCGGCGGCTCCGGCGGCGAGCAGGGCCGCGCCGACAGCGATGTAGACAAGAGCCTTCATGGCCACGCTCCTTGTTTCAGCCGCAAAGGTTAATGCGGTTTCGAGGGAAGCGTTCAATATTCTCCCGTGGCGCGAACAGGGGCGCGAACGGAGCGCCTTCGATCAGAAGTCGACGGCCAGGCCCTTTTTCTCCCAGTCGCCGTAGCGGGTCGGTTCGGGGCCGCGCGGACCGCCGTGCTCGTCCGCCAGAACCAGGTCTTCGCTCGCCTTGCGACGTTCGGCCGCTTCCAGCAGGGCGCGGCGCGCGACCTCGCTCAGAGGCCGTTCCGGCGTCGCGTGGGGCACGTCGGCGTTGAAGACGGGGGCCGGTTCGGCGCTCTCTTCGGTCATGGCGGCGGCGGGCGGGGTGGGCTGTTCGGTCACAGGGGGTCTGCCTTGAGGGCGGGGATACAGGGCCTCACATAGACGTTCAGGACTTCTTCGCCACCCCCGACGCCGCCTGGACCGCATGAACCATCTCAAGACCTTCGCCTTGCTGGCCGTGATGACCGCCCTGTTCATGGGGATCGGCTATCTGATCGGCGGCGCGACCGGCATGCTTGTGGCCCTGGCCGTCGCGGCGTTGATGAACCTGTTCAGCTACTGGAACGCCGACAAGATCGTGCTGAAGATGTACCGGGCCCAGGTGGTGGACGAGACCCACCCCAACGCCGTGGTCCGCGCCTATGTCGCCGACGTCAGGCAGATGGCGACGGACGCCGGCCTGCCGCAGCCGACCATCACCATCATCCCCAACGATCAGCCCAACGCCTTCGCCACCGGCCGCAATCCGCAGAACGCCGCCGTGGCCGCGACCAGCGGCCTGCTGGACATGCTGACGCGCGAGGAGGTGCGCGGGGTGATGGCGCACGAACTGGCCCATGTGAAGAACCGCGACACCCTGACCATGACGGTGACGGCCACGGTGGCGGGGGCCATCGCCATGCTGGCCAACTTCGCCATGTTCTTCGGCGGCGGCGACGACCGCGAACGGCCTGGGGGGATGATCGGGACCATCGCCCTGATGTTGCTGGCCCCCATGGCGGCGGGCCTGGTGCAGATGGCCATCAGCCGCGCCCGCGAATACGAGGCCGACCGCGTCGGCGCCGAGATCGCCAGAGACCCCCAGGCCCTGGCCTCGGCCCTGCAGAAGATCGAGGCCTATGCGCGGGGCGCGGTGAACGTCCCGGCCGAGCGCAATCCGGCCACGGCCCACATGTTCATCATCAATCCGCTGAACGGAAAGGGCGCCGACAGCCTGTTCTCGACCCACCCGGCCACGGGCAACCGCGTGCGCGCCCTGATGGAGCTGGGGACGACGATGGGCATGGGCCGGCGTTCGACGGCGCCCGTCGCGTCGGCCCCGGCGATCAATGCGGCTCGGACCAGCGTGCCGACCACGCCCTCGGCGTCGAACGCGCCGCGCGGCCCCTGGGGCTGATCTGAGGCGGATCGCCTTTGCGTGCGCGGGCTTAAGGGGTTAGAGCGCGCGCCATGACCGACAAGCCCGACGCCCCCGACTTCGATCAGGACCGCCCCGAGTGGGCCCAGGCCCACGGCCCGCTTCGCTCGTTCGGCCGCATCAAGTCGCGCCCGATCAAGGCGCGTCAGGCGGCCCTGTTCGACACCCTGATGCCTCAGATCGCCGTGCCGGACCCGACCAAGGGACCGATCGACCCTGCGGCCTTGATGCCGGGGGCCAAGGAAGTCTGGCTGGAGATCGGCTTCGGCGGCGGCGAGCATCTGGCCGAACAGGCGACGCGCTGTCCCGACGCCCTGATGATCGGCTGCGAACCCTTCCTCAACGGCGTGGCCTCGGCCCTGCGCCATGTGGAGGAGGGGGGGCTGAAGAATGTCCGCCTGCACGCCGACGACGCCCGCGCCGTGATGTCGGCCCTGCCGGACGCCTCGCTGGACCGGGTGATGATCCTCTTCCCCGACCCCTGGCACAAGGCGCGCCACAACAAGCGCCGCCTGCTGCAGGACGAGACGGCGGTCGAGATCGCCCGCCTGTTGAAGCCGGGCGGCCGGGTGCGCTTCGTCACCGACTGGCTGGACTACGCCGAATGGGCGCTGGAGCGTCTGGCGCGCACCCCGGGCCTGACGCGCATCAAGGCTGAGGGCGCCGACTGGTTCGCCGTCCCCGCCGACCACGTCGTCACCCGCTATGAGGAAAAGAAGCTGGGCGACACCACGCCGATCTTTCTGGAGTTCGCGCGCGACGCTTAAGTCTTGTGTCGGCCGGATGAGTCTCCGGAGCCGTCTTAGACTTTAGTCTTAAGGGCGGTTACGCAGGGGTTTCTACGCAACTGTGATTTTCCCTCGCGTTTACCGCCACCCCGTCACTCTGACCTCGACAGTCAGGGGATATGACGCATGCGTAGTTTGAAAATCGGGGGCAGGGTGAACCTGCTGTCGGTGCTGGCGGTGGCCGGCCTGCTTTTGGTGACGGGCCTGTCGCTGGTGAAGCTCGACGGGGTGATGCGCGCCGAGATCGCCGACCGGACCAGGAAGACCGTCGAGGTCGCCCACAGCGTCGTCTCCCACTATCAGGCCCAGGAACAGCTGGGCGTCATGACGCGTCCGCAGGCCCAGGCCGCGGCCCTGTCGACCCTGCGCGCCCTGCGTTACGGCCAGGACGATTATTTCTGGGTCAACGACATGCAGCCGCGCATGGTCATGCACCCCTTCAGCCCGCAGCTGGAAGGTCAGGACCTGAGCACCAAGACCGACGCCGGCGGCGTCTTCATGTTCCGTGAAATGACCGAGATCGCCCGCCGCGACGGCGCGGGCTTCCTCGCCTACCACTGGGCCAAGCCGGGTCAGGAAGAGCCGGCCTCCAAGATCTCCTACGTCAAGGCCTTCAAGCCCTGGGGATGGGTGATCGGCTCGGGCGTCTATACGGATCAGATCGCCGCCGCCGTGGGCCGCGCGGCCCTGACCCTGGGCGGCATGGCTCTGCTGGTGGCCCTGGCCATGGGCCTGGCCGGGTGGGGCCTGGGGCGTTCGGTCGCGGGTCCGGTGGTGGCCCTGGCCGACCGCATGAAGCGGCTGGTCGACGGGGACAAGGCCAGCGCCATTCCCGGCCTCGCGCGCCATGACGAGATCGGCCGCATGGCCGAGGCGCTGGAAGTGTTCCGCGACGCCGCCATCGCCAACGAGCGTCTGGAGGCCGAGACCGCGGCTCATCGCGCGGCGGCGGAAGAAGAACGCGCGCGCGTCGAGGCCGAAAAGGCCCGCGCCGCCGAGGAAGACCGCGTCGCCGTCACCGCCCTGGGGCAGGGTCTGCAGGCCATGGCCAACGGCGATCTGACGCACCGCATGACCGCCCAGGTGGCGGCTCGCTCGGAACAACTGAAGACCGATTTCAACACCGCCATCGCCCAGTTGGAGCAGGCCGTGGCCGTGGTCGTCGACAACGTCGCCGCCATCCGTTCGGGTTCGGGCGAGATCAGCCAGGCCTCGGACGACCTGTCGCGCCGCACCGAGCAGCAGGCCGCCAGCCTGGAGGAAACCGCCGCCGCCCTGGACGAGATCACCGCCACGGTGAACAAGAC
>NZ_DASWXW010000199.1:0-3044 GCF_036405315.1 Brevundimonas sp.
CGCTGCCGCCGCCTTCTTCGATCAGAGCCTTGATGGTGTCGTTCAGCGCTTCGGCCTGTTGCGCCGAGATATCCTGGCGCGTCATGACCGTGTGCTCGTAAAGAGCCATGCGGTAGTCTCCCTTGTGGGCATCGGCGTGAAAGGGACCGGGTAGTCCTGTCCACGATGGCTCCTGAAGCGGCGGCCGGGATGACTTCCCGAACCCTTTGGCGTTCCGCAACAGGACCGAAGCCCTGGAAAGGCGGCGCGTATAGGCGAAAAAGCCCGCCAGAGCAAGGACGGAGCCGGGGCGGGGCCAGGTTGAGCGACCGGCGTTGCCAAGCGGGGCCGAAGCAGAGGAGGGTTTTCGCCTGATCGGAGACGCCGCATGACCTCGACCGAGCCGAACGCCGCCCTGAAAAGGCGCTGGTCCCTGATCGGGCCGGGCATTGTCGTGGCGGCGACGGGCGTGGGGGCGGGGGACCTGGTGGCGACCCTGATCGCCGGCTCGCGCTTCGGCTACGCCCTCTTGTGGGCCGCTATTGTGGGGACGGTGCTGAAGATCGCGCTGGCCGAGGCCGTGGGGCGCTGGACCCTTGCCAGCGAGCGGACGATCTTCGAGGGCTGGTCCAGTCTGGGGCGGGGGCTGCTGCCCGGCGTCGTCGGCGGGCGGCTGAACTGGGCCGGGCTCTATTTCGGCCTCTATGTCGTCATCTGGGGCTTTGTCTACGGAGCGGCGGCCATGACGGCGACGGCCCTGCCGCTGGCGGCCCTGTTCCCGGCGTTGGACCTGAAGGCCTGGGGCATGCTGAGCGGCGTCATCGGGCTGACCTTCGTCTGGTTCGGCGGCTACGGCCTGTTCGAAAAGGTGATGATGGCCTGCGTCGGGGTGATGTTCGTCACCGTGGTCGGTCTGGCGGTGCTGGTCACGCCCGACATTCCGGCCCTGCTGACGGGCCTATGGCCGACCCTGCCGCAGGGGTCGGTCTTCTATACCCTGGGCCTGATCGGCGGGGTGGGGGGGACCATCACCATGGCGGCCTATGGCTATTGGCTGAACGCCAAGGGCTGGCAGGGGGCGGGCTGGATGGCGGTGATGCGGCTGGACAACCGGGTCGCCTATGTCGTCACCGGGGTCTTCGTCGTGGCCATGCTGGTCGTCGGGGCCGAGTTGCTGCACGCGGCGGGCATCGCCCTGCAAGGGGGCGATCGGGGGCTGCTAGACTTGGATCAGGTGCTGCGCGAGCGGTTCGGGCGTCCCATCTCCATTCTCTTCCTGGTCGGCTTCTGGGCCACCAGCTTCTCCAGCCTGTTGGGCGTCTGGCAGGGCGTCAGCCTGATGTTCGCCGACTTCACATCCCATGTGCGGGGCAGGGCAGGCGAGGCGACAGTGCGCGGCGACAAGAGCCGGGCCTTTCGCGCCTACGCCCTGTGGCTGACCTTCCCGCCGATGGCCCTGCTGTTCATGGAGCGGCCGTTCGGCCTGATCGTGGCCTATGGGGTGCTGGGCAGCCTGTTCATGCCCTTCCTGGCCGGGACCCTGTTGTGGCTGTTGAACAGCGACCGCGTGCCGAGGGAATGGCGCAGTCACGGCCTGTCGAACGCCATGCTGGGCGCGGCGGCCCTGCTGTTCGCCGTTCTGGCGGGCAAGGAGCTGATCGGCCTGTTCTGACGCCGCCTGTCAGCGCCTGCTTGCCGTAGGGGAGGGTTTCGCCTACCCCTCGGCCCCTTGAATCAACGGACCACGGATCGTTCCCCTATGACCCTCGCGCTTCTCTTCCCCGGTCAGGGCAGCCAGAGCGTCGGCATGGGCGCCGCCCTGGCGGACGCCTTCGCCAGCGCACGCGACGTCTTCGCCGAGGTTGATGACGCGCTGAACCAGAAACTGTTCGACCTGATGCGCGAAGGGCCGGAAGACCAGCTGACCCTGACCGAGAACGCCCAGCCGGCCCTGATGGCCGTCTCCGCCGCGGCGGCGCGGGTGCTGAAGGTCGAGTTCGGCGTGGACGTGACCAAGGCCGGCTTTGTCGCCGGTCACTCGCTGGGCGAATACTCGGCTCTGGCCGCGGTCGGCGCGATCAGCCTGTCGGACACGGCGCGCCTGCTGAAGCTGCGCGGCCAGGCCATGCAGCGCGCCGTGCCGGTGGGCAAGGGCGCGATGGCCTCGCTGATCGGACCCAAGACCGACCTGACCCTGGCGGAAGAAGCGGCCAAGGCCGGCTCGGAAGTCGGCGTCTGCGTCGTCGCCAACGACAACAACAACGGCAACGTCGTCATCTCGGGCGACAAGGCCGCTGTGGACCGCGCCATCGAGAAGGCCAAGGAACTGGGCGCGCGCGCCATTCCGCTGAACGTCTCGGCGCCCTTCCACTGCCCGCTGATGCAGCCCGCCGCCGATGAGATGGCCGCCGCTCTGGCCGACGCCAAGATCGTCGCCCCGGCCGTGCCGGTGGTCGCCAACGTCACCGCCCGCCCGGAAACGGACGCCGAGGTGATCCGCCGTCTGCTGGTCGAGCAGGTCACGGGCCGCGTGCGCTGGCGCGAGAGCATGGAGTGGATGGCGACTGAAGGCGGCGTGACCCGCTTCGTCGAGGTCGGCTCTGGCAAGGTCCTGACCGGCATGGCCAAGCGCATCGCGCCCGACGCCGAGAGCCTGGCGCTGAACACGCCGGAAGACCTCGAAGCGTTCGCGACGTCGCTCTGATTTCATAGGGATAGAAACAATGTTCAACCTTTCGGGAAAGATCGCCCTGGTGACCGGCGCGACCGGCGGCATCGGCGGGGCCATTGCGCGCTCGCTGCACGCCCAGGGCGCGACGGTGGTGCTGTCGGGCACGCGTGAAGCGGTGCTGGCTGATCTGGCCAAGGAGCTGGGCGCCAATGGCGAGGGACGAGCCTTCTTCGCCGCCGCCAACCTGTCGGACCCGGAATCGGTCGACGGTCTGGTCGCTCGCGCCGAGGAAGCCGCCGGCGGTCCGCTGGACATCCTGGTCGCCAACGCCGGCATCACCAAGGACGGCCTGCTGATGCGGATGAAGGACGAGGACTTCCAGTCCGTCATCCAG
>NZ_DASWXW010000200.1:0-9471 GCF_036405315.1 Brevundimonas sp.
GCGCGGGTGGTGAAGCCCAGGATCTCGACCTTGACCCCGCACCGCTCCAGCGTCCGCGCCAGGATGTCGGCGCAGACCGCCGCCACCATGATCGGCCGCCCGCGCATCGAGCCCGAGTTGTCGATCAGCAGGGTCACGACCGTGTCCCGGAACGGGCTCTCGCTCTCCATCTTGAACGACAGGGGGCTGGTCGGGTCGGTGATGACGCGGGTCAGGCGCGCCGTGTCCAGCACGCCCTCTTCCAGATCGAAGGCCCAGCTGCGGTTCTGCTGCGCCATCAGGCGGCGCTGCAGCTTGTTGGCCAGACGCGACACCACGCTCGACAGGGTCGCCAACTGGGCGTCCAGCAAGGACCGCAGTCGGTCCAGCTCCATCGGATCGCACAGTTCCTCGGCGCCGATGGTCTCGTCATAGGCGCTGGTGAAGACGCGATAGGCGTCCACGGCCCGCCCGTCGTCGACGCTGTCCTGACGATTGGGCAGGGCGCCTTCGTTCAGTTCGGGGCCGTCGTCGCCGGCCTCGCAGTCGGGATCGGCGGGGGCGCCGTCGGGGCGGGTCTGGCGCTCGTTCTCGGCGGACTGGTCGTCGGCCGTGCCTTCCAGAGACTGGCCGCCTTCGCCGCCGTCCTCTTCTTCCTGTTCGTCCTCGTCGGGCGCGTCCTGCTGCGACTGGTCGGGCTCGTCCTCGCCCTCTTCGTCGTTGGCGTCCTCGGCCTGGCCGTCGCCGGGATCGAGGTCCAGCGCCCGCAGCACGTCCTTGAGTTTCGCCGCGAAGGCCGTCTGGTCGTCGGCTGCAGCGGCCAGGGCGTCCAGTTCGGCCCCCGCCTTCAACTCCAGATTGGACCGCACCAGATCCAGCATGGCCTTGGCCCCGTCCGGCGCGGCCTCGCCCGTCAGGCGCTCGCGCACCAGAAGCGCCGCCGCCTCGGCCACCGGCACCCGCTCGGCCTCGGCCCGCAGGGCGCCCGACTTCTCCAGCCGGGTCAGAAGCGCCGCGTTCAGATTGTTGCGCACCCCCTTCAGCTCACGCGCGCCCACCGCCTCGACCCGGGCCTGTTCGACGGCGTCGAACACTTCGGCCGCCGTCTGGTCGATCGGGCGCAACCGGGCGTTCAGCCCCTCGTCGTGATTGGCCAGGCGCAGGGCCAGCCGGTCGGCCTGACCGCGCAGGGTCGCGCTCTCGGGCGCGCCCGGATCGCGCGGCGGGTGGGGCAGGGTCAGGACGCCGTTGGACAGCCTCGGCCCGTCCGAGCCGAAGTGGACCTCCAGCTCGGCCTGCTCAGCCAGCGCCCGGGCGGCGTTCGCCAACGCGCGTTTGAAGGTCTCGGCGGGGGTCTCTGCGGCGGCCATGGCCCACACATAGACCACCGCGCGCGCGGGGGAAGGGGCGTCCGGCCTCGGGGCGCGAAAAGCCCGCCGTTCTAGAAGTTCTGCTGCGTCCTCGAGCCCTGGGATTCACGTACGCGATCACTCGCCGAGCGGTCGCGGGCGGAGCTGTTCACCGGGACCTGCCGACAGACCCGCTGCGACAGGTTGGAGCCCGGCTCACGCTCCCGGCGACAGACTTCGCGCATCGGTTCGCTGGGCGGAACGCTCGGAGCCGGGGCTGGGGCCGTGCCGGCCGCGCCGGCCGGGGCGACGGGGCGACTGGCCGATGCGGCGGCCGGGTCAAGGGCAAGAACGGCGAGGGACGCAATCAGGATCATGAACATCTGAGAGGCTTTGAACTTGACGAGGGGGGCGGACGAAATGCGACCCGGAACGATCAGGGCCGCGACGAGGGAAGAAACGGAGGGCAAACATCGGATGCACCCCCCTTCGGTTTCATCGTGCCGAGGGGCGGCGATGAAGCCCGCTAACCGGGCGGCCTGCCTTTGTGGCGGCAGGGGCGATCAATCGCCTTCGATACGGCCCAGGCGCTGCATGTCTTTCAACATGTCGCTGGCCATGCGTTCGCGCTCGCTGCTGTTCACCGGCACGCGCCGACAGACGCGACGCTGGATGTTGGTGTCCATGGCCCGTTCGCGAGAGCAGACCACGCGCGTCGGGCCGTCCGGCAGGGTGGGCGCGCGGGCGGTGATGACGCGGACCGGAGCGCGGGGCGCGGGCACCGGGCTTACGGGCGCGACCTCCGTCACTTGGGCGGAATGGGACAGGAGCGTGAGGGTGAAAAGGGTGATCAGCATGTCAGTCGACCGCCCGCCCGCCGGGTTGGCGGCCAGTGGGGATGCCAAAGCTCAGGCGCTGCATGTCCTTGGCCATGTCGCTGGCCATGCGTTCGCGCTCGCTGCTGTTCACCGGCACGCGTCGACAGACGCGGCGTTGGATGTTGCTGTCCATCGCTCGCTCGCGAGAACAGACGATCCGCGTGGGGCCGTCCGGCAGGGTCGGGGCGCGGGCCGTGATGATGCGGGCGGGCGCGCGGGGTGCGGGCACGGGGCTCACCGGCGCGACCTCCGACACCTGGGCGGAATGGGACAGGAGGGCGGCGGCGACGAGGGGGATCAACATGACATTAGCCGACGGGGCGACCGCCGGGCTGGCGCGGATTGGGGCCGTCGGTGGAGTTCAGGCCGATGCTCTGCATCTGCCGCAGGTAATCGCCGGACATCATTTCGCGGCCGGCGCTGTTGACCGGCACCTCGCGGCAGACCCGGCGCATGATGTTGCTGTCCATCGCCCGTTCGCGCCTGCAGACGGTGCGCGTCGGGCCGTCGGGCACGCTGGGGGCGCGGGCCGAGATGGCGCGCGACGGGGTGCTGGAGGCGACGCGCGGGCGGGCGTCTTCCTCATTCTGAACGGCAGGCGCAGCCAGCAGGGCCAGGGCGGCGGCGATGGTCAACAGCATGGCGAGATTCCTGCTTCGTGGAACTTTGGGACCGTCATCCTGCCCTTGGTTTCACTTTGTGGCAACATCGTTATCCGAAAGGCTCCGCTTGTCGGCGCGCTTCACCCGCGCCCGCATGGCGCTGCCGGGTCCGACCTCGACGTCGAAACGGCCGGTGGCGCGGATCAGGTCGGACAGCTTGGCGTAGCCGTAGGTGCGCTGGTCGAAGTCGGAATGGGCGTTCCTCAGCCGGTTGCCGATGCCGCCGATGCTGACCCAGCCGTCGCCGTCCTCGTCCATGTCGGCGATGGCGGTGGCGATCAGGCGTGTGGCCTCGGACGGCTTCCTGACCGCCGGGTCCGGGGCCGGGGCCGGGGCGGCCGCGTCCGGATCGACCGCAGCGGGGCCGCGCAGGTTCTCGGTGTAGATGAAGCGGGTGCAGGCCTGGCGGAAGCTCTCGGGCGTCTTGCGCTCGCCGAAGCCGTAGACCGGCACCCCCTGCTCGCGGATGCGCGCCGCCAGCCGGGTGAAGTCGCTGTCCGACGACACCAGACAGAAGCCGTCGAACCGCCCCGAGTGCAGCAGGTCCATGGCGTCGATCACCAGGGCGATGTCGCCCGAGTTCTTGCCCTTGGTGTTGGCGAAATTCTGTTGCCATTGGATGGCCCAGCGCGCCAGCACCTCGATCCAGCCCTTCAGCGAGGTGTTGGCCGCGTCGCCGTAGATGCGCCGGGCGCTGGCCTCGCCCAGGGTGGCGATCTCGGTGAACAGGGCCTCGGCGATGCGCGACGAGGCGTTCTCCCCGTCGATCAGCACCGCCAGGCGCGGGGTCCGGGCATAGGCGTTCAGGGCGTCGGTCGGCATGGGCGGGCCTTTCAGCGATCCGGGCGTCAGCCTCGACCCGCACGCGCACGCGGTCAACCGCCGACGGGCGTGCTAGAGGGCGGCATGACCCAAGCCCCCCAAACCGCCATGCGCCGCCTGATCGACCTGCCCGGCGTCGATGATCTGGAACTGAAGGCGCTGATGAAGCCGCGCTACGCCGATCCCGACGCCCGCGACGAATTTCCCGAGATCGACGCCCTGACCAGCGCCCTGTTCGGTCTGACCGGCGACGCGGCCGAGGCCGTGGCCCTGCCGGAGGATTGGGACGACATTCACCGCCTGACCGGCGCCGATCTGGCCGAGGCCTTCGAGGCCCTGGGCTGGGATGTGACCGACAAGCGCCGCAAGCCCTTGCGCCTCATGCCCCACTACGCCCTGCCCCTGGCGCTGGCGATCCGGGGCCTCGCCGGCGAACTGCCCTTCGTCGCCGAACCCGACCACCCGACGACCGACTGGGGCGCCGGTCTGGCCGCCGACGCGGCGCGCTTCCGCAAGCGATAGGCGTCCAACGAAAACGGCCGACGGGTCGCCCCGCCGGCCGTCCTCACGCCTTGAGGCGGGGCTTACTGGGCCGTCGCCGGCGCTGCGGCCGAGCGCACCTCGACCGGCAGGCCGAGCGCGTCCAGCTGCGGCTTGACCACCGAGGCGTCGCCGACCACCACCCAGACGAACTTGGCGGGGTCGATGGCGGCGCGGGCGGCGGCGTCCATCTGCTGCGCCGTCAGGGCGTTGATGCGCCCGGCCAGGGCCTCCTGATAGCCGTCGGGACGGCCGTAGAGGGCGTTGGAGCGCAGGGCGCCCAGCACCTGGGCCGAGGTCTCGTAGCTGCCCGACAGGCCGCGCGTGTCGCCCAGGACGGTGCGGTCGCGCTCGGCCGCGGTCACGCCGTCGGCGCTCAGGAAACGCTCGTACTGGCCGATCAGGGCCGCGATCGATTCCCCCGTGCGGTTGGCCTGGACCGGGGCGTTGACGATGTAGGGCGAGCGGTTCTGCAGGGTGTTGACGTTGCCGCGCACCCCATAGGACCAGCCCTTGGTCTCGCGCAGATCGGCGTTGATGCGCGACAGGAAGTCGGCCCCCAGCACGGTGTTGGCCGTGGTCAGGGTCAGCAGGTCGTCGGCGCCCGACACCGGCAGCACCTGACCGCCGTAGATCAGCGACTGCGGCGACTGCGGACGATCGATCAGGACGATGCGGGCCGAGGTCTGGGGCAGGGCGGCGTTGAAGGCCTTGGTTCCCTTGGCCGTCGTCGGCGCGCGCCAGTCGCCGAAGGCGGCCTCCAGCTGCGGCTTCAGTTCGGCCAGCGGCAGGTCCGACACGACGAACAGCTTGGCGTTGTCGGGGCGGATCCAGGCGGCGTGATCGGCGACCAGGTCGGCGCGGGTCAGACCGCGGATCACCGCCTCGTCGCCCGTGCCGCTGAACGGACGGCCATAGGGGTGGCCTTCGCCATAGATCAGCGGCGGCAGGGCGCGGGCGGCGAGGGCGGCCGGCTGGGTCTTTTCATTGGCCAGGCCGGCCAGGCGCTGGGCGCGCAGGCGCTCGACCTCGGCCGGGGCGAAGGCGGGGTTGCGCACCACGTCCGACAGCAGGGTCAGCGACGGCTGCAGATTGGTGGTCACGGTCGACAGGCTGGCGGTCGTGCGGTCCATCGACGAGCCGACCGAGACGCTGGCGCCCAGGCGTTCCTGGGCTTCGGCCAAGGCCTTGGAGTCGCGCGTCGTGGTGCCTTCCTGCATGACGTTCAGCATCAGGGTGTGGGCGCCCAGGCGGTCGGCGCGGTCGGCGGCGACGCCGGCGTCGAACTCCAGAGCCACGCGCGTCACCGGCACGGTGGTCGAGCGGGCGTAGACCACCTCGATCCCGTTCGACAGGGCGGCGCGCTCGACGGCGGGGAAGTCGACGTTGGACACCTGACCGATGGCCGGAGCCGCCTCGCGGGCCACGCGCTGGATCGGCGCGGCCGGCGCCGGAGTCGCGCCCGCGGGGGCGGCGGCGGCCTCGACATAGGCCTCGCGGTCGCCCGGCTTGACGATCTGGCTGTAGACGGGGCGGCTCAGCCACTTCTTCATCGCGGCCTGGACCTGGGCCGGGGTCACGGCCGCATAGGCCGCCAGCTCCTTCTTGTAGAAGTCGGGATCGCCCGCATAAAGCTGACCTTCGGCCAGGACCGAGGCCTTGCCGTTGGCCATTTCCAGACCCTGGATGCGTTGCGAGGCGAAGCGCGTCACCACGCGGTCGATCTCGTCCTGGGTCGGGCCGTTGGCGATCAGGTCGGCCAGGACGGCGTCCATGCGACGCGCCACGGCGTCGGCGTCGGCGCCCGGCTTGACCATGGCCGAGTAGCTGAACATGCCCAGCCGCTGGAAGGTCTGGTTGCCGGCCGAGACGCTGGAGGCGATCTGCTCGTCGCGCACCAGCACATTGTCGAGGCGCGAGCTGGCCAGGCCGCCCAGCACCGAGGCGCCGACGCTCAGCGGCACGGAGTCCGGGTCGCCCAGACCGGGCACGGCCCAGGTGCGGCTGATGCGGGTCTGGGCCACGCGGTCATGCAGCACCTGCTCGACCGGCGCGGCCAGGGTCGGGATCGGGGCCTGGGCCGGGGTGTTGACCGGACCGCGCGCGATGGCGCCGAAGTACTTCTGGCTCAGTTCGCGGGCCCTGGCCTCGTCGATGTCGCCCGACAGCACCAGGATGGCGTTGTTGGGGCCGTAGTTCTGACGGAACCAGTCGCGCACCGTCTCCATGCTGGCGGCGTCCAGGTCGGCCATCGAGCCGATGGTCGAGTGGCGATAGGGGTGCCCCTCGGGGAAGAGGGCTTCCAGCGTGGCGTAATAGGTCAGGCCATAGGGCTGGTTGTCGCCCTGGCGCTTCTCGTTCTGGACCACGCCGCGCTGCAGATCCAGCACCTCCTGGCTGACCTGCCCCAGCAGATAGCCCATGCGGTCGGATTCCAGATAAAGCGTGTAGTCCAGCGCCGGGGTCGGCACCGTCTGGAAATAGTTGGTGCGGTCGAACCAGGTCGTGCCGTTCAGGCCCGTGGCCCCCGCCGCGTTCATCGTCTGGATGTGGCTGGACGGCGAGTTCTCCGATCCGCCGAACATCAGGTGTTCGAACAGGTGTGCAAACCCGGTCGAGCCCTTGGGCTCGTCCTTGGAGCCGACATTATACCAAACCGACACCGCCACGACGGGCGCCTTGCGGTCCTCGTGGACCAGGACGGTCAGGCCGTTGTCCAGCTGGAAACGCTTCCACGGAATGTCGACGCGGGCGACCAGCTCGGCTGCCGGCGCCCCGCGCAGCGGCGTGGCCGAGGGCGCGGTCGCGGCGGGCGCGACGGGGGCCGTCGTATGGGCCAGAACGGGCGAAGCGACGGCCACAAGGGCGGCCAGCGCGACGGAAGAGGCGGCAAGGCGCATGGATTTCAGTCCCCAACAGATAATGCTGGGGCCGGACCTTAGCCGTGCATCCCGTCACGGCAACGCGACACATTGCTATGTGAACGATTGTTCATGTTCAGGTCGCCGTCTTCAACGCCTCCAGCGCCTCCTTCGCCTCCCGCATTTCCCGCCGGGCCTGGGCGGCCTCGCGCCGGGCGTCCAGCACCTCGCTCCGATGGGCGTCGGGCGCCGCCTTCAGCTGATCCCAGTAGAGCGACTTCAGCTCATACTGGGGGTCGTCGTATTTCGACTCCGGGGTCAGGGCGAAGCGCGCGCTCATCATCTCCCCGTTGAAGCGCGCGGCCAGCAGGATCTCCAGCGGCGTGTTCTCGAAGCTGTTGGCCCTGTCCTGCCGGTCCATCAGCCGCACATAGACCTCGGCCAGCCGCGCCAGTCCCTGCGCCTCCGGCAGCCGCCGCATCAGCATGGCCCGGCCCGAGGCGATCATCGCCGTCGAGGCCAGCACCGCCGCCTTGCCCTCGTGCGCGTCTTCCGCCGTCAGCGGCCCGAACAGGGCCTGGGCCAGGGCCGCCTCGGCCGCCGTCTCCTGCGCCGCCCTGGCCTTTTCGGCCTCTTCCTGCGCCGCCTCGCGCGCCTTCGCCGTCTCTATGGCGATCTGGTCGCCCCAGTCGCGCTTGGTCGCGCCGTGCACGGTGATCCGCTTGCGCAGCGCATGGCCCGACACCCGCCACCGCTCGCTCAGCTCCGGCACGGTCGCCCCGTTGCGGTACTCGTCGAGGATGATCTCCCACGTCGCCTTCGACAGCCGGTAATGGGCCGGCTTGTCCCCGGCGCCGGGCGTCGGCGCCTTCTTCGGTCGGCGAAAGGGAAACTCGCCGCGAGGCGGCGCGGGGGCGTCTGTCATGCGCCGGAGGATAGGCCCGCGCCCGACCTCGGCTGGTGAAAGGCCCGGAACGGCCCGCCAGAGCAGGCGGAGCCGTGAGTCAGGGCGTTGGCAAAACGCCGGACGCCTTTACATCTGCCTTTGCCGGACAAGGTCGATAAAGCCGCCGACGTCCATCAGCCAGTTCCGTTGCGCCGGTCTAAAGGTTTCGTGCAAGCGACGCGGGATGACCAACTGCAGGGACTTGGCCTGCATCTCGTCGGTCTGGTTCTCGGAAATCCCCGTCTCAAGCGTCAGCAGGTGCTGGTGCTCAATGCGTCGCGCTTCCGACAGCACCTGCCGCCAGCGATCTTTCAGGGTGGACTTGGCTCCCAACATGGTCAGGCGCGCGTCCGGAAACTCCGGGTTGGCGTAGTCGACCTCTCCGGGAAACAGGAAGTCCGGCTTGTTGCGGTTCTCGGTCTGTGCGCCGCGGGCGTAGCGAATTCCTTGCGCCTGAAAAACGGCTTCGAGGTGGTTTTCCAGCGCCTGACCGGCCCGGGCCTTGCGGCGATTCTGGACACTTAGCGAGAATGACAGGAAGCCGTCGACATCCACGGCGTCCGAGGTTTGAAAGCCGTCCCCGATCCTTTCGGCGACGATCCGGCGTTCAAGGCGCCGGAACAGTTGCTCCTCACGATCCAGCCAGTCGACCAGAGCAGCATCAGGGTCATCGACGGCGGAAACCTCCGGCAACGAGGACCGGGCCAGTTCGGAGAAGACCTTCGTCGTGGGAAAGACCAGCCCGTAAGGGGCGATGAGCCCGTCAAGACGATCTGCCTCGGGCTCCTCCGGCTCGATCGACAACAGCTCGAGGATGCGGCGCGCCGCAAAGCCCAGTTCCGTGTCGTGCATGGCGTCGAGATTCTGCACCGTGACCTGCTGGTCGCCGGGCGCCTCCAGCCCGAACAGCCACAGAAGCTGGTTCTGCGTCGAGCCCGCCGCTGGTGTGAGACGGTATCGACTTGAGCAACTGCTCCGCTTGCGCCAACATCACGTATGGCCAAGGGCGTGTTCACTACCAAACTGAGTCCGGGCTACGACGACCTGCCCGAGGAACGGTATCATTTCCAGAGCAGATATCTGCGGGCGGTGGAGCAGACGCTTGGCGACACCATTGTCTATTATGAGCCGCGACGCGGCTCGGCGGAATTGAGCAGCCGGGGCGGTCGATCAGCCTATTTCGCTACCGCTCGGCCCTATGCCATCACCGAAGATCCGAATATCCCAGATCACTTCTACTGCCACGTCGAAGACTACCTTGATTTTGAGCGAGCGGTCCCGTTCCGCACTGGCAATAGCTTCCACGAGAGTATCCTTCGGCGCGAAGATGGTGAGACTAACAGAGGGGCGTTTGGGAACTCGGTTCGCGTTGTGCCGGACGAGGAGTTTGAGAGCATTCTTTCGGCAGGGTTCAACAAGTCGTCTATCGACTTT
>NZ_DASWXW010000201.1:0-11556 GCF_036405315.1 Brevundimonas sp.
CCACGTCAACATGAGCCAGTCGTCGAACGACACCTATCCGACGGCCATGCACGTCGCCTGCGCCGAACAGGTGGTCAACGACCTGCTGCCGGCGCTGAAGCACCTGCACGCCGCGTTGGACGCCAAGTCCAAGGCCTCGGCCCACATCATCAAGATCGGCCGCACCCACACCCAGGACGCCACGCCGCTGACCCTCGGCCAGGAGTTCTCGGGCTATGCGACGCAGGTCGCCAACGGCATCGAGCGCATCGAGCAGACCCTGCCCAGGCTGATGGAACTGGCCCAGGGCGGCACCGCCGTCGGCACCGGCCTGAACGCCCCCATCGGCTTCGCCGAGAAGGTGGCCGAGAATATCGCCGCCATCACCGGCCTGCCCTTCACCACCGCCCCGAACAAGTTCGAGGCCCTGGCCGCCCACGACGCCATGGTCTTCAGCCACGGGGCGATCAACACGGTCGCCGCCTCGCTGTTCAAGATCGCCAACGACATCCGCTTCCTCGGTTCCGGCCCGCGTTCGGGCCTGGGCGAACTGGCCCTGCCGGAAAACGAGCCGGGCTCGTCGATCATGCCGGGCAAGGTCAACCCGACCCAGTGCGAAGCCCTGACCCAGGTCTGCGCCCAGGTGTTCGGCAACAACGCCGCCCTGTCGTTCGCCGGCTCGCAAGGCCACTTCGAGCTGAACGTCTATAACCCCGTCATGGCCTACAACTTCCTGCAGTCGGTCCGCCTGGTCGCCGACGCGGCCATCAGCTTCACCGACAACTGCGTCGTCGGCATCGAAGCGCGTGAGGACAACATCGAGCGCGGCCTGAACAACTCGCTGATGCTGGTCACGGCCCTGAACGGCCGCCTCGGCTATGACACCTGCGCCAAGATCGCCAAGACCGCGCACAAGAACGGCACCACCCTGCGTCAGGAAACCGTCGGCGGCGGCTACCTGACCGACGCCGAGTTCGACGAAGCCGTCCGCCCCGAGAAGATGATCTCGCCGGGCTGAGGATATGCAGGCTGATGATCTCAATATCCCGGCTCACGGCGCCGCGCTCTTTCGAGCCGTGTTGTCGGAACGGGATATTGCAGATCTTTTGAACCGGCTGGGCGACGAGTTGCAAAGTCGTCCCGGCCGGCGGCTGCTGTTTGATACGCCCACAACGGACTTGCTGGCGGCGACGGGCAAGATCGGAAGCTTAGCCGCCGGATTGCTGGGGCCGGGCGCCCGTCCGGTTCGCGCCGTCCTCTTCGACAAGTCCCAGGCGATGAACTGGATTGTCGCCTGGCATCAGGACCGCACCATTGCCGTCCGTGAGCGTCGGGACACGCCGGATTTCGGCCCATGGTCCGTTAAGGACGGCATCGTCCATGTCGCGCCGCCGATCTCGGTGCTCGACCAGATGGTGACGCTCCGCGTCCACCTTGACCCCTGCGCGGACGATAATGCGCCCTTGATCGTCGCCCTTGGCTCACATCGGCTTGGCAAGGTGGCCGCCGATAACGTCGAGGCCTTGGCGAACCAAAACTCCATCTATGCGTGTCACGCGGATGCAGGCGACGTCTGGGCCTATGCGACCCCGATCCTGCATAGCTCAGCCAAATCTCTCAGCGACAGACGGCGACGCGTCCTACAGCTCGATTATTCGGCGCAGGAACTACCCAACGGTCTCGAATGGCTCGGCGTCGCTCGCACTGACACCTGAACTACCTGTCCCGGATCGTCCGCCCCACCGGCGCCAGCGACAGCCTGGCCAGTTCGACGTTCTTCAGCGCGAACGGGATGCCGATCAGGCTGACGAACTGCGGCACGGCGATCAGGATATGGGCCAGGGCGATGTACCAGCCGGCCAGAACCAGCCAGATCACGTTCAGCCCGACGCCGAGGCATCCCGCGCCCAGATCGGCCGGGTTGGGATCACGCCAGACGACCTCTCTTCCGAACGGCCAGAAGGAATAGCTGGCGATCCGCCAGGCCGCGAACGCCCACGGCAGGCCCACCACCGTCAGGGCCAGCAGCAGTCCGCCGAACAGCCAGGCCAAGCCCGAGGCGAAGCCGCCCAGGAAGAACCAAAGCAGGTTCAGGATCAGTCGGATCAAGGTCGTCTCTCCACGCGCGAAACGGCGCGACGCCCCTGATATGGCGAAGGGCCCCGCCTGTGACAGCGGGGCCCGGGTGAATTCGCGGTAAGGCGGCGCCTAGTGCTTCACGACCCAGCGCGCCTTGGCCTCGTCCCTGGTCATGTTCAGGTGAACGTGTTCGTCGACATGATCGACCCAGCTGACCGGGATCATGTGATGCTTCAGGCCCGCGCCCATGTCGAACTTGGCCAGTTCGATCTGGTCGCCCATCACATGGTCCACCCGGCCGACGTGCTTGCCGTCCGAGCCCACGACTTCGAGATGTTCCTTGATCATCGAGGCGTTTATCATGACCCTCTCCATTGCTGTTTGGGGTGATGGAACAACGGCCCGCGCTGCGAACGGGTCCATCACAATGGCCGCCCAAGGGAGTTCACGATGTCGCTGACCATCCACCACGCCCCCCAGTCTCGCTCCACCCGTCTGCTGTGGCTGCTGGAGGAACTGGGCGCCGACTACGACATCCACTATGTCGAGATCGAACGACAGGGCGGTCACGGTCACGCCGACCCGACCAACCCCCATCCGCTGAAGCAGGCCCCCGCCGTCAGCGTCGACGGCCAGCTGCTGATCGAGTCGGTGCTGATCTTTCTCTTCCTGACCGACCGCTTCCCGGAGGCCAAGATGGCGCCGGGACCGAACGATCCCCGCCGAGCCGAGTATCTGTCGTGGCTGGGCCTCTACAACAATGTGCTGGAAAGCGTCCTGACCTCGGGTCCGCCTGACACCTGGAATGATCTGCGCAAGGCCGGCTACGCCGGCCTGGACCACCGCTGGAGCGCGGCCGTCCAGGACGGCGGCTACATCCTGGGCGAGTTCTCGGCGCTCGACATCCTGTTCGGCAGCCTGCTGCAGTGGTTCCGGGGCGCCATGCCGGCGGGCGAGCCCTATGACTCCTATGTTCAGCGCATCGGCGGCCGGCCGGCTCTCAAGCGCGCCTGGGCCAAGGACAGCCCCGAGGGCCACGTCTGATGGGCGAGATCGTCAACCTGAACAAGGCGAGGAAGGCCCGCGACAAGGCCGAGGCCAGGCGCGCCGCCGAGGCCAACCGCCTGACCTTCGGCCGCACCAAGGTCGAGCGCCTCACCACGCAGAAAGAACGCGACCGCGACGCCGCCCGCCTGGACGGCCACAGGCTGGACGAGCCTGAAAGCTAGGCCGCCTATCGTTTCGGCGCCCGGATCAGGAACAGTTGGCCCGCCAGCACCAGGGCCAGCCCGACAAGGGCGATCCAGCCGAACCTCGCGCCCTCGAACAGCACCGACACCAGCATGGCGATCGGCGGCGTCAGAGCCGATACATAGCTGGCCAGGGCGAAGCCCCGCATGCGGGCGATGGTGAAATACAGGCCGAAGGCGATCACCGAGCCGAACAGCGACAGATACAGCAGCGAGATGACATAGGCCGGGCTCCACGCCACCGACCACGACACCCCCGTCGCCAGGCCATAGAGCGCCAACGCCCCCGTGCCGTAGGCCATGGCCCAGGCCGTGCCGGGCAGGACCTGCGCCCCCGCCTGCTGCCCCTTCCAGGCGAACCAGTTGCCGAAGGCCGAGGCCACGACCGCGATGACGGCGAAGGTCACGCCCTCGACCGCGTGCAGACCCAGGCCCGCGCCCATCACCTCGCCGCCGGACAGGACCGCCACCCCGATCACCCCCATGCCCGCGCCCAGCCAGGCCGCCGGCGCCGCCTTCTGCTTCGACGCCACGCGGAACAGGATCAGGTTGAGGAAGGCCAGGGCCGCGAAGATCACCGCCACCACGGCCGAGGCGATCTTCTCCTCCGAAGCGTAGACGAAGGCGTAGCTGATCGAAAACGAGAACAGCCCCTGCCCCACGGCCATCAGGTGCTGCGGCCGCGTCATGGCCAGCTTCCCGCCCGTCGCCTTGACCACCAGGGCCAGAACCGCCGCGGCGATGGCGAAACGCATCACCACCGACACCACCGGATCGACGGCTCCAAGCTGGAAGGTGATGGCGTACCATGTCGTGCCCCAGATCAGGGCGCAGACGCCGATCCCGCCCAGCGCCAAGGCGGCCGGAGACATGAAGGACTTGGCAGTCTGGGTCACGGGTTCGGTCACGGGCGGGCCTCAGGGCGACTCAACGGAAACGAAAGCGGAACTCCCGTTAGCACCAGATCGCGACCGCCGCGCCTCACGTCTTGCAGCCTTATGTGACGCTCGCGCGTTCTGCTAAGCTAGCCCCCTCACAGGACCTTTCATCATGCGCTTTCTTCCGCTGATCGCCCCGCTCGCCCTGGCGGTCGCCGCCTGCTCCAGCATGCCGGACGGCCCGGCCGCCTCGACGCAGATCGACGTCACCGCCGCCTATCGCGAGCGCATCATGCTGCCGCCCGGCCATGTGCTGACGGTCAAGGTCGAGGATGTCAGCCTGATGGACGCCCCCGCCCGCGTCCTGGCGGAAACCAGCAAGCCGCTGGAAGGCCGCGGCCCGCCCTACAGCGTCACCCTGTCGGTGCCGAACAACCAGATCGACGCCCGTCACACCTACGCCGTCCGCGCCGAGATCCGCGACCCGGCCGGGGCCCTGCGCTTCACCACCGACACCCGTCATTCGGTCCTGACGCAAGGCGCGCCGAACAAGGTCGACATCATGATGGTCGGCGTCCGCTAACCGTGAGCAGCCTCGCCAAGCGTTCCGTCCTTCTGTCCGGCCACGCCACCTCGGTGGCGCTGGAGCCGGAGTTCTGGGCCGTTCTGGACGCCATCGGGGCTGAACTGAACCTCGGCCGCGCCGCCCTGTTGATCCGCATCGACGCCTGGCGCGGCCGTCGCCCCCTCGCCTCGGCCTGCCGGGTTCTGGCCCTGCAATGGGCCGGCGGCGACCGCAGCTTCGCCGGAGAAGACGACGATGACCTCTGACAACCGCCTGATCCCCGCCGCCGTCATCGGCGGTCTGCTGGCCCTCGGCCTGGTCGGCGGCGGCGCCCTGATCGGTCAGGGCGTGGTCAACGCCCGCGCGGGCGACCGCTCCGTCACCGTCCGCGGCCTGGCGGAAAAGGACGTGAAGGCCGACCTCGCCGTCCTGCCGATCCGCTTCACCGCCTCGGGCGAGGTCCTGTCCGAGGTTCAGGCCCGCATCGACGGCGACCTGGCCATCGTGCGCCAGTTCCTCAAGGCCCAGGGCTATCCCGACAACGCTGTCGATCTGGGCCAGTTGGGCGTCGCCGACACCCGCTCGCGTGAGTACGCCAGCCAGACCGGCGGCCCGCGCTTCATCCTGAACCAGACCGTGATCGTGCGCACCAACGACGTCGATCGGGTTCAGACCACGACCCGGAACCTGAACGATCTGGTGCGTCAGGGCGTGGTGCTGCAGGACTTCCAGGGGCCGTCCTACATCTTCACCAAGCTGAACGACGTCCGCCCGGCCATGATCGCCGAGGCCACCGCCGCCGCCCGCACCGGCGCCGTCCAGTTCGCCAAGGATTCCGGCGCGCCTCTGGGCCCGATCAAGTCAGCCGGTCAGGGCTCGTTCGAAATCCTGCCTCGCGACGGCTTCGGCGACGAGGCCACCTCCCTGAACAAGAAGGTCCGCGTCGTGACCACGATCAGCTACCGGCTGAAGTAGCCGCCAGACCCCGATGTCCCGACATAGAAAATGAGCCCGCCGACCCTTTCGGACGCGGCCGGCTCATAGACGGTTCACGACCACCCTGCGCGGGCGGCGTCTCCTGCTCTCAGCCCTGCGGCTCAGCCGCCGGCGCCGTCACGGTCGGCGGTTCGGCCGGGCGCGGCATGTCCGGAATGCGCGGCGTATCCGGCAGCTTCGGCGCCGGAACATTGATGTCCAGATTGACCTCCGGCGCTTCCGGCACAGCGGGCGCCCGCCCGCCGGAATAGAGGAACCAGCCGATCACAGCGACGGCGACGATCAGGCCTCCGACGATGAAGGCCAGCATGCCGCCGCCTCCCTTACGCTCCGGTGCGGCGGTGTTGATCGTCGTCTGGTGCACGACGCGTTCAGGCGGCGGGATATTGGGGTCCGTCATTCAAAGCCTCCTTACTGGCCGCTCGGCACGGCCGGAGCCGACACCTCGGGCAGTTTCACGTCCACGTCGATATCCTTGGTTTCCGGCGCGCCGCCCCGGCCCAACAGGAACCAGGCCAGCACCGCCACCACGACGACCAGGCCGCCGACGATGAAGGCCAATCCGGCGTTTCCGCCTCCGCTTGAACTCTCGGCCATTTGTTTCCCTTCCATTGCTTCCCCTGAGGTCGTGAGAACGAGGGTCAGGCTTGGCGGTTCCCGCGGGCCATTTTCCATCGGGGACTGACTTTGGCCTCTGTGCTGCTTATGTTCTCCTCCGAATCCGCCTTGCGTGAGCCGCTTATCCCGTGACCGACCTGCCTTCTCCCCGCATTTCCGACCTCGCGCGCGCCCAGTCCCCGCAAGGCGCGGCCGACTACCTGTCCGGTCTGAACCCCGAACAGCGGCTGGCGGTCGAAACGACCGAGGGGCCGGTCCTGGTCCTGGCGGGCGCCGGCACCGGCAAGACCCGCGTCCTGACCACCCGTCTGGCCCACATCCTGGCCACCGGCCGGGCCAAGCCGTGGGAACTGCTGGTCGTCACCTTCACCAACAAGGCCGCGCGCGAGATGCGCGAGCGCATCGGTCATCTGATCGGCCCCTCGGCCGAGGGCCTGCGCTGGCTGGGCACCTTCCACTCGGTCGCGGCCCAGATCCTGCGCCGCCACGCCGAACTGGTGGGGCTGAAGTCCAGCTTCACCATCCTGGACACCGACGATCAGGAGCGGCTGCTGAAACAGCTGCTGGAAGCGGCCAACATCGACACCAAGAAGCACACGCCCAAGTCGCTGGCTCACCTGATCGACCACTGGAAGAACCGCGGCTGGACGCCCGAGAAGCTGCCGCCGGGTGAGGACTTCGCCAACGGCAAGGGCCACGCCCTCTACGCCGCCTATCAGAAGCGGCTGGCCACGCTGAACGCCTGCGACTTCGGCGACCTGCTGCTGCACAACCTCACCATCCTGTCGCAGCACGCTGATCTGGCTGAGGAATACCGTCGTCGCTTCCGCTATATCCTGGTGGACGAGTATCAGGACACCAACGTCGCCCAGTACCTGTGGCTGCGGCTGCTGACCTCCTCGACCGGCAATGTCTGCTGCGTCGGTGACGACGATCAGTCGATCTACGGCTGGCGCGGGGCCGAGGTGGACAACATCCTGCGCTTCGAGCGCGACTTCCCGGGCGCCAAGATCGTCAAGCTGGAGCGCAACTACCGCTCGACCAAGCATATCCTCGGCGCCGCCTCGGCCCTGATCGCCACCAATCAGGACCGTCTGGGCAAGACCCTGTGGACTGAGGACGACAGCGGCGACAAGGTGCGCGTGCGCGGCGTCTGGGACGGCGAGGCCGAGGCCCGCCTGATCGCCGACGAGATCGAGACCGCCCGCAAGTCTGGCATGAAATATCGGGACATGGCCGTCCTGGTCCGCGCCTCCTTCCAGATGCGGGCGTTTGAAGAACGCTTCGTCATGCTGGCCGTCCCCTATCAGGTCATCGGCGGCCCACGCTTCTTCGAGCGCGCCGAAATCCGCGACGCCCATGCCTATCTGCGCCTGATCCAGTCCGAGGACGACGATCTGGCCTTCGAGCGCATCGTCAACGTCCCCAAGCGCGGCATCGGCGACACCAGCGTCCAGAAGATCCTGCACATCGCCCGCGAGAACGGCGTCTCGGCCATGCAGGCGGTGCGCCACCTGATCACGACGGACGAGCTTCAGGCCCGCACCCGCACGCCCCTGGCCAACTTCGTGCGCGACCTCGACCGCTGGCGCGATCTGGCGAGCATGGGCACGCCCCACTGGCAGGTGACGGAAACCCTGCTGGACGAGAGCGGCTACACCGACATGCAGAAGGCGGACCGCACCAGCGGCCAGACGCGCCTGGACAACCTCAAGGAACTGACCCAGGCCATGCAGGCGTTCGACACCCTGCAAGCCTATCTGGAGCACGTCTCCCTGGTCATGGACCTGGATCGGGCCGCCCCCGAGTCCGAAACCGGGGCGGTGCAGATCATGACCCTGCACGGCGCCAAGGGGCTGGAGTTCCCCCTGGTCTTCCTGCCCGGCTGGGAGGAAGGCGTCTTCCCCAGCCAGCGCAGCATCGACGAGAAGGGCATGAAGGGTCTGGAGGAAGAACGCCGCCTCGCCTACGTCGGCGTCACCCGCGCCAAGCAGGACGCGCGCATCAGCTTCGCCGCCAACCGTCTGGTCTATGGCCGCTGGACCTCGCAACTGCCCAGCCGCTTCGTCGACGAACTGCCCCTCGCCCACGTCGATCCGCAGTCGGACACCGGCTACTACAACGGCGGCGCTTCGGCGGGGATGAAGGAAGCCAAGAGCCGCTGGGACGACGCGCCTTCCTTCGGCGGCGGCTATTCCAGCCCCGGCTGGAAGCGCGCCCAGAGCTTCACCTCGAACGCCCCCTCTCGCTCGGGTTCAGGTTCGACGCCCGCCCGCAAGGCGATCATCGAGGGCCAGAGCCGCCCGATCACCCCGCCCAAGTCCAGCGGCGACTGGTCGCGCGGCGATCGCGTCTTCCACCAAAAGTTCGGCTACGGCGCCGTGCGCGCGGTCGAGGGCAACAAACTGGTCGTCGCCTTCGACAAGGCGGGCGAGAAGAAGGTCATCGACAGCTTCGTCGAAAAGGCGCCTTAAGCCTTCCGCCCACGGCCCGCGACGGATTCCCAGATCGCCGTCAGCACCAGGATGGCCGTCGAGGTCATGGTCAGGGCCAGCGGCGTCAGCAGCGGGCTGGCCAGGGCCGCCAGCCCCAGGGCCGCCATGCCCCACACGCGCGGCCACGCCGTCTTGCCCCAGACGGCCAGGATCGACAGGCTGGTGCCCAGCAGGAACAGCAGCGGCCCGCCGATCAGCACGGCGGCGATCGCTATCGCTGTCGATCCCATCGGGTGGCCCAGCGCCAGTTCGTCGCCCACCGCCGTCACCACGATCCCGGCCACGACGATGATCGGACAATAGGTATAGGCCCGCCGCGCGATCGCGCCTGGATCGGCGGCTTGGCTGAAGGTCTCCGACGCCGCCTCGTGCGCCTCGTTGAAGAACAGCCACCACATGGCGATGGCCGTGATCAAGGCCGAGACGAAGGCGGCGACGACCGGCGGCGTCCAGGCCAGCTCCGCGAAGGTCGCCCCGGTGATGATGATCGACTCGCCCAGGCAGATGATGATGAACAGACCGACCCGTTCGGCCAGATGCGCGCCCTCGACATCCCAGTCCGTCGTGGCCGATCGCCCCAGCCACGGCACGACATAGCCGACCGCCGGCGCCGTGAACTCCAGCGATAGCGCCACCAACCAGATCAGCAGCCGCGTCTGCCCCTCGGCCAGCCCGCCGCCGATCCAGAACACCGCCCCCAGCAGGGCCCAGGCCGAAATTCGCTGGAAGTTGGCCTTCTGAACCGCCGACCGGCGCACGGCCCACAGGGTGAACAGGCTGCGCCCTGCCTGAATGGAGGCGAAGGCGCAGGCGAAGACCAGTCCCTTGTCTGCGAACGCCTCGGGCAGCGAGGTCGACATGATCAGGCCCGCCGCCATCAGGGCGAACAGCATCAACCGCACCGGCCCGCGCTCCGGGTCCAGCCAGTTGGTGATCCAGCTGGTGTCGATCCACACCCACCAGACCGCCGCCAGCAGGATGGCCGCCTCCAGGGCCCCCATCGGCGTCAGGTGCGCCAGCAGCAGATGACTGACCTGGGTGATGGCGAAGACGAAGACCAGGTCGAAGAACAGTTCGACGAAGCCGACCCTGGCGTGCTCCCCCAGGCGTCGGACGCGCATCAGGCTGGTCATGGCCGCTCCATCTTCACAGTTCCGTCAAGCTTGCGGCCCACGATCCGGCGCGTCCAGCCAATCAGTGGATAGCGGGTGTAAAAGGTCGCAAAGCTTGCTCCTGTGCGGCGTGGAGCCTACCAGTCCGGTCCCCGAATCATCGCAGACTGCGTAGATGGCCGACCTGTTCTCTACCCTCGACGACGCTGAACCGACCCAACCGCGCGCAGCCGAAAAAGCGCCCGCCCCGGCGCCGGTCCCGACGCCCGTTCCCGTCGCGCACGAGCCCAAGGTCGAACTGGCGACGCACGCCAGCACGGCGACGGCGGCCGCCACCGGCTATTCCGCCTCCTCGATCGAGGTGCTGGAGGGGCTGGAGCCCGTCCGCAAGCGCCCCGGCATGTATATCGGCGGCACCGACGAGCGCGCCCTGCACCACCTGTTCGCCGAAGTCCTCGACAACGCGATGGACGAGGCCGTCGCCAAGCACGCCAAGCTGATCACTGTCGATCTGGACGCCGACGGCTTCCTGTCGGTGCGCGACGACGGTCGCGGCATCCCCGTCGATCCCCACCCCAAGCACCCCGGCAAGTCGGCTCTGGAAGTCGTCATGACCGTGCTGCACTCGGGCGGCAAGTTCTCGGGCAAGGCCTATGAGACCTCGGGCGGCCTGCACGGCGTCGGCGTCTCGGTGGTCAACGCCCTGTCGGACCATCTGAACGTCACCGTCTGGCGCGACGGCTTCGAATGGCGCCAGTCTTTCAGCCGCGGCCACGTTCTCGGCCCCATTCAGCAGGTCGGCCCCTCGAAGAAGAAGGGCACCCTGATCCGCTTCCACCCGGACGAGCAGATCTTCGGCGTCGGCGCGGCCTTCAAGCCCGCCCGCCTCTACCGCATGGCCCGCGCCAAGGCCTATCTGTTCCGCGGCGTCGAGATCAAATGGACCTGCGCGCCGGAACGCATCACCGACGCCACCCCGGCAGAGGCCACCCTGCACTTCCCCGGCGGTCTGGCCGACGCCCTGGCCGAGCGCGTGGGCGAGCTGGAGACCGTCACCCCCGTCTTCGCCGGCCGCGCCGAGCGCAAGGGCGAGGCGGGCGCCCTGGAATGGGCCGTCACCTGGTCGCCCATCGGCTTCGGCGACGCCGACAGCTTCATCGCCTCCTACTGCAACACCGTCTCGACCCCGGACGGCGGCACGCACGAGGCGGGCTTCCGCGCCGCCCTGGTCAAGGGGCTGAAGGCCTATGGCGAACTGATCAACGAGAAGCGCGCCGCCCAGATCACGGCCGAGGACGTCATCGCCAACGCCGGCGCGTTGATCTCCATCTTCATCCGCAACCCGGAATTCCAGGGCCAGACCAAGGACCGCCTCTCCTCGCCCGAGGGCCAGAAGCTCGCCGAACAGCTGTTGCGCGACCCCTTCGACCATTGGCTTACCGAAAGCCCCAAGCAGGCCAACGCCCTGCTCGGCTTCGTCATCGACCGCGCCGAGGACCGCCTGCGCCGCCGCAAGGACAAGGAAGTCCAGCGCGCCGCCGCCACCCGCAAGCTGCGCCTGCCGGGCAAGCTGTCGGACTGCAG
>NZ_DASWXW010000202.1:0-10405 GCF_036405315.1 Brevundimonas sp.
AGGCCGCGTTCGCGGCGCAGGGCGGACAGGGCTTCGCCGAGGGCGCGCCCCTCGGCTCCGGCGTCATCATCGGATGTGAAACGGGCCATGCGGCGATCATGCCCCACGGCCCGTTCGGACGATAGTGTTTCATGTGAAACATCTTGGCGGGCCGCGGGCTTCTTGGTCAGGCCGCGGTCAGACGGCTCCGCCTTCTCGACCCGACGCGGCTTTATGCTGGGCCGCGGTCGTCGGCCCTTCGGGACCTCCCGACCCGACGCGGCCTGGCGCTTCGCGCGCGCTCAAACAGTGAGCCGCCGCGCGGCGAGCGATAGCGCCCGAAAATGCGCTCAAGCAGCGCGCGACCGCGTCGCGAGCGATAGCGCCCCTTGCTTAAATGACCTGCTCGACGCTGGTCACTTCGGGGATGTAATGGCGCATCATCTGTTCCACGCCCGCCTTGAGCGTGGCGGAGGAGGAGGGGCAGCCCGAGCAGGCGCCGCGCATGCGCAGACGCAGGACCCCGGTTTCCTCGTCGAAATGGTCGAACAGGATGTCGCCGCCGTCCTGGGCCACGGCCGGGCGGATGCGGCTGTCCAGCAGCCCCTTGATCTCGGCCACGATCTCGGTGTCCTCGCCGGCGTCCTCGACCGTCGCCGGGGCGTCGCGCGTCAACGGCGCGCCCGAGACGAAATGATCCATGATGACCGACAGGATGGGCGCCTTCATCGCGCTCCAGTCCGGAGCCTGAACCCCGCGCGTCACCGAGACATAGTCGGCGCCGAAGAAGACGCCCTCGACGCCCTCCAGCTCGAACAGGGCCTCGGCCAGGGGCGAGGCGGCCGCCTCGTCGATGGTGCGGTATTCCAGCACGCCTTCCGGCGCCACGTCGCGGCCCGGCAGGAATTTCAGGACATGGGGGTTCGGCGTGGGTTCGGTCTGGATGAACATGGCCGGGAGATGCGCTCCCACGGCGCCGTCTTCAAGACCCCAGATGTCGCATTAAGCCTACGAAACGTCATCGTCGCTCAGCTGCTCGGCTCCGCGAGTCGAGCGATGGCGACCCTGAAACTCGCTCAAGCAGCAAGCCGCCGCGCGGCTTGCGATAGCGCCCTCTGGCGTCACGCCAGATCTTCGATATCCGCTTCGGTCAGCTCGCCCGGGACGATGGTCACGGGCAGCTTGCGGCCGGTGAAGGCGCCGCCCTGTTTCAGCACCGCCGAGACCAGGGGGCCGGGACCGCGCGATCCGGAGCCGGCGGCCAGGACCAGGATCTTGATGTCGGGATCGGCGCCGACGGTCTTGCGGATGGCGCCCTGGGGGTCGCCTTCCTCGATGATGAAGATCGGGGGGGCGCCGGATTTCTCGGCGGCGTCTTCGCCAAGACGGGTCAGCAGGGCCTCGGCCTCTTCACGCTGCTGGCGACGGATTTCGTCGCGGACGCCGGACCAATGCTCGTCCGAGCCGCCGGGCAGGGCCCGCAGCAGGACGACGCGGCCGCCGGTCGATTTGGCCCGGCGGGCGGCGTAGCCCAGGGCCGCGCCGAACTCGGGGCTGTCGTCGACGACGACAAGAAACTTCCTGGGCATGGGATCTTCCGGCCTTGCGGATCTCTGAACAGCGGCGACCACCTAACGCCAAGCCGCCCCAAACGCCAAGACCCGCCCGTCTCGCCGAGAACGACGAAACGAGCGGGCCCTGAACCGACGCCGAAGCGTGCGATCATGCGCTCAAGTAGCGAGGCTCCGCGAGCCGAGCGTAGCGCCCTTGGGAAGCGCTCTTAGCTTCCCAAGACTTCACGAATAGCCCCGTTGGCGATGGTCAGCTTGGCGAAGGTCCAGCCCGCGCCCGAGGTCTCGATCTCGTCCACCGCAGCGCGCAGGGATTCGACCTGACCCATGCGGCCTCCGATCCAGGCGTCGACGGCCTTTTCGGCGGCTTCCTCGCTGGCGCCCGCCGCCTCGACCGAGGCCTGGGCCACGGCGCGGGTCAGCTGCTGCTGTTCGGCCATCAGGTCCTGGATCAGGCGACGGACGGCCAAACGGTCGAAGTGATCGCCCGACGGGATCGAACCGGCCGCCACGCGCAGGCGGTCGAAGTCGAAGGCCGCGCCGACCTGGTGATAGAGACGCGCCATGGCCGGCGCGCTCCAGTCCAGTTCATTCGCCAGATCGCCGATGTCGGCCGTGGCCACCATGGGCCGCAGCAGGGCGATGTCGCGGGCCAGATCTTCCGGCGCGCCCAGGCCGACGAAGGTGGCGACGCGGGCCTCGAACTGCTGCTGCTCGAAGCGCGACAGCACTGCAGGACCAGCGGCGCGCAGGGCGTCGGCGGCGGGTTGATAGGCGGCGATCATGCCGCCGACCGTGGTTTCCGTGCGGGCGGCGCGGCGGGCCAGCCAGTAGGTCTGGCGACGCAGGACCTTGGCGATCTCGCGATAGAGAGCCGTCTGGGCCTCGGCCGGGATCTTGAGGTCCAGGGCCGAGACGGCGCTCCAGGCCTGATCCAGACGGAAGACCTGGCGCGCCGTTTCAAAGGCCGTGACCATGGCGGCGGTGTCGCATTCCGCCGCCGCCCGCAAGCGGTCGGGGAAGGTCGGCCCGGCCATGTTGACGATCTCGTTCGACAGCACGGTGGCGATGATGTCGCGACGCAGGCGGTGGCCCTTCATGTCCTCCTCGAACTGCGCCAGCGGGGCCGGGAAGTAGTGCACCAGCAGGCGCTCGAAGAAGGCGTCGTCCGGCGCCGAGGAGCCGACGATCTCGTCGAACAGCTCCAGCTTGGAATAGGCCGTCAGCACCGCCAGTTCGGGACGGGTCAGGGCCGCGCCCTGCAGCTTCATCTCGGCCATGCGGGCGTCGTCAGGCAGGTATTCCACCGCGCGGTTCAGCTTACCCAGGGCGGTCAGGTGCTGCATGAAGGCCTGCTGGGCGTCCAGCGCCTCGGCGCCCTCGGCCTGTTGCAGGGTCAGGGCCAGGGTCTGGTCGTAGTTGTGCGCCAGGACCTTGAGGCCGACCTCGTCGGTCATCGACTTGAGCAGGGCGTTGCGGTCCTCGGCCTTCAGATGGCCCGAAGCGATGGCCCCGCCGGTGAGGATCTTGATGTTCACCTCGTGGTCGGAGGAATCCACGCCGGCCGAGTTGTCGATGGCGTCGGTGTTCAGACGCATGCCCGCGCGCGCCGCCTCGATGCGGCCCAGCTGGGTCGCGCCCAGGTTGGCGCCTTCGCCGAGGACCGAGGCCCGCACGTCGCCGCCGTTGATGCGGATGGCGTCGTTGGCCTTGTCGCCGGCCTGGGCGTTGGTCTCGCCCGCGCCCTTGATGTAGGTGCCGATGCCGCCGAAGTAGAGCAGCTCGGCGCGCGCCTTGAGGATGGCCTGCATCAGCGCAGTCGGATCGACGCTGTCGGCCTCGATGTCCAGCAGCGCCTTGATCTGCGGCGTCAGGGCGATGGTCTTGGCCGAGCGCGAGAAGACGCCGCCGCCTTCCGAGATCAGGCTCTTGTCATAGTCCTGCCAGCTGGTGCGGGGGGTTTCGAACAGACGCTGACGCTCGGCCCACGACTTGGCCGTGTCAGGGTTCGGATCGATGAAGATGTCGCGGTGATCGAAGGCGGCGACCAGCTTGATCGCCTTGGACAGCAGCATGCCGTTGCCGAAGACGTCGCCGGACATGTCGCCGACGCCGACCACGGTGAAGGGCTCGGACTGGATGTCCTTGCCCATCTCGCGGAAGTGGCGCTTGACCGCCTCCCAGGCGCCGCGCGCCGTGATGCCCATCTCCTTGTGGTCGTAGCCGGCCGAACCGCCCGAGGCGAAGGCGTCGTCCAGCCAGAAGCCGTAGGACTGGCTCACGCCGTTGGCGATGTCCGAGAAGGTCGCCGTGCCCTTGTCGGCGGCCACGACCAGATAGGGGTCGTCGCCCTCCCAGGCCACGACGTTCGCCGGGCGCACCGGAGCGCCCTCGCCGACGATGTTGTCGGTGATGTCCAGCAGGCCGGACAGGAAGGTCTTGTAGGCGCGGACGGCCTCGGCCTGGATGGCGTCGCGGTCGCCGCCGACCGGCAGCTGCTTGGGATAGAAGCCGCCCTTGGAGCCGACCGGCACGATGACCGAGTTCTTGACCTGCTGGGCCTTCACCAGACCCAGGACCTCGGTGCGGAAGTCGTCGCGGCGGTCCGACCAGCGCAGGCCGCCGCGCGCCACCGGGCCGAAGCGCAGGTGGACGCCCTCGATGTGCGGGGCCCAGACGAAGATCTCGCGGAAGGGCTTGGGCAGGGGCAGGTCCTCAAGCTCGCGCGAGGCGATCTTGATCGAGATGTGCGCCTTGGGAGTCCCCTCGGCGTCCACCTGGTAGAAGTTGGTGCGCTTGATGGCGCCGATCAGCAGGGCGATGCGGCGCAGCACCCGGTCGTGATCCAGGCTCTTCACGTCCTGCAGCAGGGCGATGATCTTGTCGTTCAGCTCGGCGACCAGGGCCTCGCGTTCGGCGACCGAACCGCCGTGGGCCGGATCGAACTTGGCCTTGAACAGCGACAGGATGGCCCGGGCCACGGTCGGATACTCGCGCAGGGCCGCTTCCTGCACCGCCTGCGACGGGTCCAGGCCGGTCTGCTGGCGATAGCGGGCCAGGGTGCGGATCAGGGCCGCCTCGCGCCAGTCGACGCCCAGCTCCAGCACCAGGCGGTTGAAGCCGTCGCTCTCGGTGCGGCCGGTCCAGACCGCCGAGAAGGCGGCCTCGAACGGGGCCTTGATGTCGGCGAAGGTCAGGCTCTCGCCCCGCGGATCTTCCAGCAGGAAGTCGTGGACGAATATGGGGGCGTCGCCCACGGGACGGACCACGTGATCCGACTCTTCCAGCGTCTTCAGGCCCATGTCGGCCAGGATCGGCAGGACGTCGGAGAGCGGCACGGCCGAGCCGCGACGATACAGCTTGAAGCGGAACTGCAGCGAGGTCTCGTCCGCCGTGCGGAAGGCGCGGACCGCCACCGGCTCGGAATGAACGCCGTCGCCGGCCGTGCCGTCGTTCAGGCGGTCGAACTGCTCCAGATCGGCCACGGCCTCGGCGGCGTCATAGCGGTCGCGATAGGCGACGCCGAAGCCCTCGGCCCATTTGGCGCTGGTCGGGCCGACGGCGACCTCGTCCACCTCGGCGGCGCGCAGGGCGGTTTCGATGCGGTCGATCCAGCTGCGGCCGGCCTCGGCCACCTCGGCCTCCAGGGCCTTGGGATCGGGGTTCAGGTGCGCGCCCGGCTCGACGCCGATGATGTAGTGGACACGCGTGAGCGGCTGGTCCGTCAGCTGCGGATACCAGGCCGAGACTCGCCCGCCCCAGGCCTTGGCCAGGATGCCGCCGATGCGCTGGCGCAGACCGGCGTCGAAACGTTCGCGCGGGATGAAGCACAGCACCGAGACGAAGCGGTCGAACGGATCGCGGCGCGTGAACAGGCGGATGCGCGGGCGGTCATAGAGGTGCAGGATGCCGAGCGCCGTATCCAGCAGCTCGTCCTCGCTGATCTGGAACAGCTCGTCGCGCGGGTAGTTCTCGAGGATGTTCTTCAGACGCTTGTAGTTGTGGCTGCCCGGGGCCTTGCCGGCGCGTTCCAGCGCATTGGCGACCTTGCGCCGGATCAGCGGCACCTCCTTGGCCATCTTGTCATAGGCCTCGGCGGTGAACAGGCCGACGAAGCGGGTCTCGCCCGAGGCCTTGCCGTCCGCGCCGTAACGCTTGACCCCGACGTAGTCCATGTAGGCCCGGCGATGGACGCGCGAGCGGATGTTGGCCTTGGCCACCGTCACCGGCTCGCTGAGGTCCAGCTGGCGCTGCATGGCCTTGGTCAGGACCGCCGGCTCCGAGGCGCGGCGCAGGACGCGGCGCTCGGGATCGCCCAGGACGCCAAGGCCCTGATCCGAGACTTCCAGCGGCGCCTCGGGGGCGTAGCCGCCGTCGGCGCTGCGCGGATAGGCGTAGTCGCGGGCGCCCAGGAAGACGAAATGATCGCTCTTGGCCCAGCGCAGGAAGGCGATGTTCTCTTCCAGGACGGCGGGGTCGATGGCCGCGGGCGGCGCGGTCTCCAACTGCTCGACCGCGTCGCGCATCAGCTGGACCATGGCGCCGTGGTCCGAAACCGCGGCGCGCACGTCGGCCAGGGCCTGGGCCAGGCCCTCGCCCAGGACGTCGCGGCGCTCCTGCGGCAGGGGATCGATGACGGCGATGATCAGGGAGTCGCGGCGGCCCGCCTCGATCTCGACGATCGGGTGGAAGAGGGCGCGCACGGTGACGCCGGCGTCGGCCAGTTCGCCCAGGACGCTGTCGACCAGGAAGGGGGCGTCGTCCTGCAGGATCAGGACGCTGTCGTAACCCGTCTGGGCGCCGTCGGCGCCGGCCAGGGGCCCGACGGTGACGCGGGCCGGTTCGCCCGCCTCGCGGGCCTGGGCCGAGCGCCAGACCTGGGCCAGCAGAACCGCCAGGTCGTCGCCGCCCAGCTCCGGCGCCTCGTCGGCGGCGTAGTCGTCGAAAGCCTGGGCCAGCAGCGACTTTTCAGCGGCGCCCGGCGGGCCGTCGACAATCCGCGCATAGGCCGCCTCCAGCGCCTCCAGAACTGCTGGGGTGGCGGAAACTGTGCGCGGAGCGGCGGACATGGTGAAGTCTCGAACAGCACGGCCTGAGGCCGCAGGGATTTGACCGCGACACCTTAGCGCCGCTGGCGAAACTGGCTAGGCCGCCCAGGGCGGCGAACACCCTGAATTTCAGTGTGCAGCGCACCATGTTGCGCCGGAGGCCCACTGTTGAGAGAATTCTGGTCGTCGAAGCCGCATTCGCGACAACAACCGCCCCAATTTCGCCCGGATCAGGCGAGCCGTCCTAGTCAAACAGGGGCTGAAAACGAACAAGGCCGTCGAACGCGAACGCTCGACGGCCTGCTCGGGTCCGGCGCAGGAGGGGGAGGGAGCGCCGGTCCTCTGGACTTCGCGGCCGGGAGGGGGAGGGGGGCCGCGTCGTCTGGTTGGGTAGATAGTCGCCAGATATGGCGGATCAAGGGCAGGATCAGTCTTCGTTCGCGTCATTTTCATGCGACCGCTTGCCGCGCCCCAGCCAACGCTTGAACCCGTCGGCGGCGGAACGCCCCTTGTCCGCGCCGCCCCTGCGCGGCGCATAGGGCTCGCCGTCGCCGGACAGCAGCACCGCCATCCAGCGCGAGCCCTTGAACTCCGCCAGAATGGCCATGGCCATGACCGCCAGGGGGGTGGACAGGAACATGCCCGGCACGCCCCACATCTTGCCCCACAGGGCCAGGGCCAGCAGGACCACCACCGGATCGATGTTCTGATTGTCGCCCTGCATCCGCGGCTGAATCATGTTGCCGACCACGAACAGCAGGGTCTGCAGGCCCACCAGCAGGATCAGGGCCGGCCAGTAGCTCTCGAACTGGACCAGGGCGAACAGGGGCGGGGCGCAGCCGGCGATGGCGCCGCCCAGAACCGGAATAAAGCCGACGATGAAGATGACGAAGGTCCAGAACTCCGCGTTCTGCAGCCCCACGGCCCGCATCAGAATCCAGGCCACCAGGCAGATCAGGGCCCCGGTCACGGCCTGGACCCACAGATAGCCCTCGACCCCGCCGCGCACCCGATTGAACACCTCCAGCGCCTCGTTGCGGGCGCCGCGGTCGGGGAACATGGCGACGACCTTCTTCCTGAAGCCCGCCTGCGAGGCCAGCAGGAAGCCCAAATAGACCATGACGAAGAAGGCGCCCGAGGCCACGCCCTGGGCCTGCAGCGCCGCCTGGGTCAGCCAGCCGCGCAGGTCGATGCCCGCGATCAGTTCGTTCAGCGTCGGCGGGTCCGACACGCCCACCAGGCCGCTGACGTCGGCGATGATGTGGTCCAGGCGCGGCCCGATGCTGGCCGACGCCCCCGAAGCGTCGGTGAAGAAGCCCGCCGCCCCGTCGACGATGATCCAGATGGACAGCAGGAAGCCCAGCACCACCACGATCAGGGCCGCCGCCCCGGCGAAGCGCGACGGCACCGGGGTGCGGTGCTCGATGGCCCGCTTCACCCCGTCGATCATGATCATCAGGAAGATGGCCATGGCCAGGGGCGTCAGGATGTCCCGCAGCCAGTAGAGCGCCGCCCCGCCCGCCACGACGGCGATCAGGACCAGGGCGTTGCGCGCGACCGAGGAGGTCGGAACCGAGATGGGCAGTTTCATGGGCGGGACTGTCGGGGGCGTCGGGGACAGCGTCAATCGCTGTAAAGCCGCACGGTTCCGCCTTGCGGCCTCGCCCCCGTCGGCTAAGCATGGCGAGAGCCTGCTGGAGACGACCTGAATGACCGACGCCCCCGCCGCCCTCTTCCTCGGTCAGTCCTTCGAGGGCGTCGCCGAGAACCTGCTGTTCAAGCGCGCCAACCGCCACGGCGTCGTGGCCGGCGCCACCGGCACCGGCAAGACGGTGACGCTGCAGATCATGGCCCAGGGCTTTTCCGACGCGGGCGTCCCGGTCTTCTGCGCCGACGTGAAGGGCGATCTGTCGGGCATCAGCCAGGCGGGCGACATCCAGAAGTTCGCCGAGCGCGCCGGCAAGATGGGGCTGACCCTGACCGGCAAGGCGGCGCCCGTCGTCTTCTGGGACCTGTACGGCCAGAAGGGCCATCCGATCCGCGCCACGGTCTCCGACGTCGGCCCGGTGCTGCTGGCCCGGATGCTGGAGCTGAACGACGTGCAGGAAGGGGTCCTAAGCGTGGCCTTCCACGTCGCCGACAAGGAGGGCCTGCTGCTGCTCGACCTCGAGGACCTGCGCGCGCTTCTGGCCTATGTCGGCGAGAACGCCCAGACCATCGGCCGCGAGGTCGGAAACGTCTCGCCCACCTCGATCGCCGCCATCCAGCGCGCCCTGCTGCAACTGGAGCAGCAGGGCGGGGCCGCCTTCTTCGGCGAGCCGGCCCTGCGGCTGGAGGACATGATGCGCACCTCGCTGGACGGGCGGGGTCAGGTCAATGTGCTGGATTCCACCCGGCTGATGAACAGCCCGCGCCTGTACGCCGCCTTCCTGCTGTGGCTGCTGTCCGAGCTGTTCGAGCAGTTGCCCGAGATCGGCGATCCGGAGAAGCCGCGTCTGGTCTTCTTCTTCGACGAGGCCCACCTGCTGTTCAACGACGCGCCCAAGGGCCTGCTGGAAAAGGTCGAGCAGGTGGTGCGCCTGATCCGCTCCAAGGGGGTCGGGGTCTATTTCGTCACCCAGAACCCGGCCGACATTCCCGACACCGTCCTGGCTCAACTGGGCAACCGGGTGCAGCACGCCCTGCGCGCCTACACCCCCGCCGAACAGAAGGGCCTGCGCGCCGCGGCCCAGAGCTTCCGCGCCAACCCCGCCTTCGACACCGCCGAGGCCATCCAGGCCCTGGGCGTGGGCGAGGCCCTGGTCTCGACCCTCGACGACAAGGGCGCCCCGACCGTGGTGGCCCAGACGAAGATCCGTCCGCCGGACTCGCGCCTCGGCCCCGCCACCGAGGCCGAGCGCGCCGCCGTCATGGCCGCCAGCCCGGTGCGCGGGACCTATGACACGGCGATCGACCGCGAGTCCGCCGAAGAGGTGCTGAAGGCCCGCCGCGCCCAGGCCGAGCGCATCGAGGCCGAAACCGCCGCCGCCTCAGCCCAGGCCAAGGCGGCGGAGAAGGCCGCCCGTTCCGCCCCCGCGCCGGCCCGAGAGCGCGCCGCCCCGCGCCCCCGCGCCTCGTCCCGACAGACGCCGATGGAGGCCCTGACCAAGTCCGTCCTGCGCACCGCCGGCTCGACCATCACCCGCGAACTGCTGCGCGGCGTCCTGGGCAGCCTGAAGCGACGGTAGAGAGAGTCAGCAAAGGGTGGGAAGCGGACCTATCAGATAGTAGCCTGCCGCTCCCTTCTGGAGACGCGGTATGGACGATCTCGCACTCGCCTTTGAAGCAGCGATTGTTGGCCGGTCCTGCCGCGTCGAACGCCGCGAGGCAGACTGGGCGTTCGACCTCCGTGACAACGTGGGCTTGGCCGTTGGTTGTCACTGGCGGCTAGTCTCAGCCGACGGCATCGCGCTTACGGACGAGGACGACGGGCAGGGATTTGGCTTGCCTGCCCCCGTCGATGCCGAGGCCAACGCGAACAATCTCCTCGCCGGGGCAACCGTGTCCTCTGCGACAGTGGACCGCGTTACCGCCGACCTGTGCCTGCGGTTCTCGAACGGCCTTCGCCTCGATCTACTCAATAATTCCGCCGGCTACGAATGCTGGCAGGGAAGCTTCAACCAGGATGGTAACGCCGTAACCATTATCGCGATGGGGGGCGGTAGCCTCGCCTGCTTCTGAGTGTCGCCTATGGGACGAAGGCAGACGCTGACCTCCCCGCCTTACCCTTTCGGCGTCAGCCGCCACATCCTGAGCGGATGACGCACC
>NZ_DASWXW010000203.1:0-10862 GCF_036405315.1 Brevundimonas sp.
GCGTCGGCCGTGACATGGGTGGTCAGGCCGACCCCGAACACCACCCCGGCGCAGGCCGCCGCAGCCCAGCCCGCGCCCGACCACCACAGCAACCGCCCGATATGGAACCGGCCGCGCGGCTTCAGCCCCGCCGTGGCGGCCGAGGCGATCACGCGGTCGCGCAGGTCAGCCGACACCACGGCGCGCGGCGCGGCGTCCAGCAGGGCGTCCAGCCCGTCCGCCTCGGCCAACAGAGCCGCCGCGCGCGGATCACTGTCCAGCAGGGCGCGCGCCGCCTCGCGTTCGGTCTCGGGCCAGCGCCTCAGGTCGCCGCCGTAGGCGTCCGCCAGAGTTTCAAAACGCTCGTAGGTCATCGTCATGGTTCCAGCCCCCGCCTTACCCATTCGCCGCTCTCACCGCATCCGGCGCGTTCGGAGCCATGTCCGCCAGCGCCGACCGTAACGCCCGCCGTCCACGCGACAGCAGGCTCTCCAGGGCCTCGACGCTGACGTTCATCAGCCCCGCCGCCTCGATGTTTCCCAGTTCCTGATAGTGACACAGGACGATGGCCTCGCGCTGCCGCTCGGGCAGTTTCGCCAGGGCCGCCTCGACCCGCGCGCCCGTCTCCATCGCCAGCAGACCCCGGTCCGGCGCCGGCCCGTCGTCCGGCCGATCCGGCGGCGCCTCCGTCGCGATCTCGCGCCGTCGCCGCAGCCGGTCGTAGCAGAGGTTCAGCCCCACCCGGTGCAGCCAGGTGTCGAACTTGGCCTGGCCCGGCGCCCAGCGCGGCGCCTGTCGCCAGGCTCTCAGCATCGCCTCCTGCGCCACGTCCTCCGCCTCCGTCGCGTCGCCCAGCATCCGCTGCGCCAGCGTCAGCATGCGCGGCAGCTTCCTGGCGACCATGGCCTGGATCGCCGCGGGGTCGCCCTGACCCACGCGTCGCACCAGATCCTCGTCGGGGTCGGCGGTCTTCGCCAATCCAGCCTCTTTCGCCGTTCACGAAACGGGCCGACGGCTGCACCGCCTTCCCCGACATCTTCCTTACTCCGAAGCGGGCGTAGAAGGCGACGCCGCCGATGCTCTGCGCTGCTCACGACCTTCCTGACGCTTCTCGCGCATCCCGGCGCGCCGCTCCTCGACGGTCAAGGTCCCGTCGCGGTTCGCGTCCAGACGGGCGAAGGCTTCCGTCGCCTTGCGCTCGGCCTCGGCGATGACGATGGGCGCGCGGCCTTCGCCGTTGCGGCCCATGCGTTCTGCGCCGCGACCCATGCCGCGAGGACCGCGACGGGCGTGCTCGGCGCGAGGACCGCGCTCGCCGCGCCCAGCCTGCCGCCCGTCCCGCTGCCCATCCGCGCGCGGCGCGTCGAACTCGGCCCGGCTGATCGCGCCGTCCTTGTTGGCGTCCAGACGCTCGAACAGGGCGGCGCGGCGCTCGACGCGCCTGGCCTGACCGGCCGTGCGCAGTTCCTCGGCCGTGACCGCGCCGTCACGATTGGCGTCGGCGGCGCGCAGACGCTCGACCCGGCGCGCGACGAAGTCGGTCTGGCTGGCCGGCTGGGCCATGGCGACGCGCGTCGGGCGTTGCGGCGCGGCCGCCTGGGCCCCGTCCTGGGCAACCGCCACGCCACTGAAAGCGGCTAGAAAGGCGATGGCGGCGACGCCGCCAAGGGTCTTGTTCATCTCGATGGTCTCCACGGGCCGAGCCCCGAAAAACGCCCTGTCGAGATATGGAACGCCGCCCGGATCAGTTTCCGTCGCGCCCCTTGTCCAGCCCACGGGGCAGCGCCTCTTCAAACGCCCGCCGCGCCCGCAGGCGCAGGTCGATCAGCCGCGCCTTCAGCGTCTCGAAGTCCGGCGCCCCCGCCGTTTCCGCCAGCCGCTGCTGGAAGCCCGCAGGCTCCGCGTCCGGGTCGCCCTTGTCCTCGAAGGCGCAGGCCATCAACTGCCCCAGTTGCTGATGCGTCCGCCAGCTCTCAGCCAGGACGGGATCATCCTTCAGCGCCTCCAGCGTCGAGACGGTCAGCGGCTCGCCCGCCGCCGCCGCGCACAGCTGACGGTACTGGGCCACGAACTCGGCGTCGACCTGAGCGCCCGCCGCCAGCTTCAGGTCCCAGAAGCCCTTGGGCCGCCGCTCCCGGTCCATCAGGTCGCGCATGGCCCGCACGTCCCGCGCCACGTCCACGCCGGGACGCGGCCGCCGCAGCGCCGCCTCCAGCGTCGCCTCGACCCGCGCCCCGAAGGCCTCGTCGCTGGCCCAGACCAGCCGCCCGCGCGTCAGGGCCATGAACTCCCAGGTCTCGGCCTCGGTGGCGTAGTATTCGTCCAGCGCCTCCAGCCGCACCGACACCGGCCCCTTGGACCCGGTCGGCCGCAGCCGCATGTCCACCTCGTACAACCCGCCCTCGGCGGTGTGGGCTGACAGGGCGGCGATCAGCCTCTGGGTGAACCGGCCGTAAAACAGGTCCGCGCTCCAACCCTTGCCCGCCGATGTCGCCTCGGGCGCCGCCGCATAGACGGTCATCAGGTCCAGGTCCGACCCCGCCGTCATCTCGCGCGACCCGGCCTTGCCCAGAGCCACGACGGCGACCGCGCCCTCGAACGCCCCACCCATCCGCTCGGCCTCGGCCAGGGCCGCCGGGGCCAGGCCCCTCATGCAGGCGTCGGCCAGGGAGGTGTTGGTCAGCCCGGCCTGCTCCGCCGTGGTCCGACCGGTGACGACATGCATGCCGATGCGGAAGGTCTGCTCGCGGTGCAGGCGGCGCACCGCATTCATCGCCCCCTCGAAATCGCCGGCCTCATGCGCCTCGCGCACCACCTGATCGGCCAGGCCCGTGTCGGTGCCCAGCGCCGTCATGAAGCGCGCGTCCAGCACCCCGTCCAGGGCCTGCGGCTGACGCCCCAGCGCCCGCGCCAGACGCGGCGCGAAGGCCATGACCCCCACCACCAGATCGAACAGCTTCGGCTGGTTCAGGAACAGGGCCTGCACCTGCACCCCGGCGCTCAGGCCGGAAAAGAAGACCGCGAACCGCCGAAACGCCGCATCGGGGGCCCCGGTCTTCGCCACCGCCGTCAGCAGTTGCGGGGCCAGGCGGGTGAACAGCTCGCGTCCTCGCGCCGTCCGCGTCGCCGGAATGCGCCCGTGGTGCCAGCTGCGGATGGTGTCCGACACCGTCGCCGGCTCGGAAAAACCCATCCGCTTCAGGGTCTCCAGCGTGCCCGGATCATTCTCGACCCCGGTGAAGACCAGGCTGCCGTAGGGTGAGGACAACTCCTCGCCCCCCTCGAACAGCTCGCCGTAGCGTTGATTGACCCCGACCAGCACGGCCTCGACCCCGGCGTCGAAGGCCGCCAGATCGCCCTGCCCCGCCAGCGCCGCCACGTCGGCCCGACGCTCGGGATCAAGCGGCAGGACGTGGCTCTGCTCGTCGGCCAGCATCTGCACCCGGTGCTCCAGTCCGCGCAGGGTCGCATAGGCGGCGGCCAGTTCGTCACGCGCCTCGGGCGTTACATGGCCCCGCTCGGTCAGGGCGTCCAGCGCCTCCAGGGTCCGCGACGATCGCAGGCCCTTGTCCCGCCCGCCCAGGATCAACTGCTGGGTCTGGACGTAGAATTCGATCTCGCGGATGCCGCCCCGGCCCAGCTTCAGATTGGCGCCCGCCGCCTCCAGCCCCTCGCCGGTCTTGTGGACGTGGATCTGTTTCTTGATCGACTGGATGTCCAGCACGGCCTGATAGTCCAGGCTGCGGCGCCAGATATAGGGTGTCAGGGCCTTCAGGAACGCCGCCCCCTCGGCCGCGTCCCCGGCGCAGACCCGCGCCTTGATGAAGGCCGCCCGCTCCCAGTTCTGGCCGACGGATTCGTAGTAGGCCAGGGCCATGGGCGCCGCGACCACCGGCGGGGTCGAGGACGGATCGGGCCGCAGCCGCAGGTCCACCCGGAAGACGTAGCCGTCCGCCGTCCGCTCGGTCAGCAGGGTCGCCAGACCCTGGGCCAGCCGGTTGACGAAGGCCTGCGCCTCCACCCCCTCGCCCAGGGCGCCCTCCAGCACCTCCGGCTCGAAGAAGAGCGACAGGTCTATATCCGAGGAATAGTTGAGCTCGAACGCCCCGCCCTTGCCCATGGCCAGGACGAACAGGCCGGGAACCGGCCCGCGCCGATCATCCGCCGCCGAGATCAGCTTGCCGCGTCGCCTCTGGTCATGCGCCACGCAGCGCAGCGCCGCCTGCGCCGCCGCGTCGGCGAAGCGCGACAGGGCGCCCGTCACCGCATCCAGATCCCAGACCCCGCCGAGGTCCGACAGGGCCGTCAGCAGATGCAGTTCAGCCTTCAGATGCCGCAGCGGCGCCCTGGCCTCGTCCGCCGGGCCGTCGATCGCGTCGGTCGCCGCCAGGATCTCGGCCAGCCGCGTCTCGGGCGGCGTCTCCAGGATTTGCCGCAGCCGCTCGGGCCAGCGCCGCGCCAGCCCGGCCAGATAGGGCGAGGCGGAAAACACCGGCTCCAGCGCGTCCCAGGCCCCGTCCAGCGTCGCGCGCCAGCCATGCGCGTCGGCGGCCTCGGCCAGCCGCTCGTGGATGCGCCCGGCCGCCTCCATGTCGCGCACCGGCCCGCAAGGCCGCAGCCTCGGCCTCAGCTTGTCGCTCATCAGACCGTCCCGCCCGCCGGCGGCAAGATCAGGGCCACGCGCAACCCCGGCCCCTGCCCGCCATAGGCGCCCGGCCCCTCGTCCAGCTGCACCCGCCCGCCATGCGCCTCGGCCACCGCCGTGACCAGCGACAGGCCCAGGCCCGAGCCCGGCTCGGTGCGGCTGTTGTCCAGCCGGACGAAGCGTTGCAGCACCCGGTCGCGGTCCTCGTCCGGCACGCCCGGCCCGGTGTCCGTGACGGAAAACTCGATCTCGCCCGATGAGCGTCTCCGCGCCCGGAACTTCACCGCCCCGCCTTCGGGCGTATACTTGATAGCGTTGTCGATGATGTTGGCCAGGGCCTGGGCCAGGAAGGGCTGGTTGCCCTCGACCATCAACCCCTTCTCGATCTCGGCCGAGAACTCCAGACCCTTGTCCTCGCCCGAGGGCTCGTACAGCTCGGCCATGTCGGTCGCCAGTTCGGCGGCGTCGAACACCTTGGGATCGGGCGCGCCGCCGGCCTGCAGCCGGGCGATGGCCAGAACCGTGTTGAAGGTCTTCAGCAGCAGGTCCGCCTCGTCCAGGGCGACGCCCAGGGCGTCCACGCCCGACACCTTGCCCGCCTCGGCGTCGATCAGCGCCACCTCCAGCTTGGCCCGCATCCGGGTCAGGGGCGAGCGCAGGTCGTGGGCGATGGCGTCCCCGGCGTGGCGGATCGAGGCCATCGAGGCCTCCAGCCGGTCCAGCATGGTGTTCAGCCCCTGGCCCAGTTCGTCCAGTTCGTCGCCGGAATGGGTGACGGGCGCGCGCACCTTCAGATCGCCGTCCTGTACCGCCGCCACCACCCGGTTCAGCCCGCCCATCGACTTCTCGACCCGGCGGCTGATCACCAGACCGCCGCCGACGCCCAGCACCAGAACCATGATCATGGCCCCCCACAGGGCCTGGGTCAGACGCGCCAGATAGGCCTCGATGTCGCCCACGTCCTCGCCGACGAACAGATGCTCGCCGCCCGACAGGGCCGTGTTGATGCCGATGGACTGGCGTTTGCGCACCCGCCCGTCCTCATCCGTGTCGGTCAGGCGGAAGGTCTCCCACTGGCCGGTCGAAACGCCCTCGGGCACGTCGGTGATGTTGGCGGTGACGATCTTTCCGCCCGCGTCCTTCAGGACATAGAGGTAGGGACCGCCGCGAATGGCCCGCTCGACCAAGGCCTGGTTCAGCGCGTCCTTGCCCCGCGTGCGATAGACGGCGGTCAGGGCGTCCACCTCGGCCTTGACGCTGGCCTCGGCCCGCGCCCGCGCCTCGGACGCCGAGGCGATGTAGACATAGGCCAGCACCGCGCTGGCCGTGGCCACGAACAGCGCCAGAAACAGCAGCGTCAGCCGAAACGGCGTCCGCCGGAAGAGCGAGGGCAGCTTCATCTCTATTCTCCCTCCCCTTCATGGGGAGGGTGGTCGCGCAGCGGCCGGGTGGGGAGGGCTTCCAGATGCGCCAGAACAGTCGCCATCACGCCATCCGGTTCATCGCGAACGGCGGCGTTGTCGAACCTCAGCGTCGTGAATCCTTCTCTCGCCAGCACGGCGTCCCTCACCCTGTCCTTCGCCGCCTGCGCCTCGACCTTATGCGCGGCGTGAGCGCCTTTCGTATGGCGCGGGCCTTGGCGATGATCGCCATGTCCTGAAGCCCTCCCCACCCGGCCGGCGCTGCGCGCCGTCCACCCTCCCCATGAAGGGGAGGGAGAAATCGCTTCTACGCCTCCAGCCGATACCCCGCGCCGCGCACGGTCTGCAGCATGGCCTTGTCGAAGCCCTTGTCGATCTTGGAGCGCAGGCGGCTGATGTGGACGTCGATGACGTTGGTCTGGGGGTCGAAGTGGTATTCCCACACCTTCTCCAGCAGCATGGTGCGCGTCACCGACTGGCCGGCGTGACGCATCAGGAACTCCAGCAGCTGGAACTCGCGCGGCTGCAGGTCGATCTCGGTCGCGCCCCGATGCACGGTCCGGCCGATCAGGTTCATTTCCAGATCGCCGACCTTGAGCACGGTCTGCACCCCGCCCGTCTCGCGACGACGGGCCAGAGCCTCGACCCGCGCGATCAGCTCGGCGAAGGCGTAGGGCTTCACAAGGTAATCATCGGCGCCGGCCTTCAGCCCCGTCACCCGGTCCTCGACCTCGCCCAGGGCCGACAGGAACAGGACCGGCGTCTGATCGCCGCCCTTGCGCACCGTCTCGACCATGCCGACGCCGTCCAGACGCGGCATCATCCGGTCCACGACATAGACGTCGTAGCCGCCCTTCTGCGACTCCAGCAGGCCGAAGGCGCCGTCCACCGCGTGCGTGACCTCGTGCCCGGCCTCGCTCAGGCCGCGCACCATCGCGGTCGCCGCTTCAGCGTCGTCCTCGACCACCAGAATACGCATGGACCCCTCCCAAAATAGATTCGGCGGCGATGTTAGCGCATCGCCGCCGATCCTGTGAGTTACGCCTTATTCAGACTTGGCGAAGGGCAGAACGATCGGCACGTTGCCGCTTGCCGTCCGCACCATCAGCAGCACGCCCGGACGACGCGCTGTCTTCACCGCCTCGACGGCGGCCCGCAGGTCGCCGACGGCGGCCACGTTCCGCCCATTGGCCTGAACGATCACCATGCCAGGCTGGAAGCGCAGGCGACCGGCCTCGGAGCGGGCCTCCACCGCCGTCACCACCACGCCCCGAACAGTCTCGGGCAACTCATAACGGCTGCGCAGGGCCGCGCTGATCGGCGCCACCGTCAGCCCCTCGACCTTTTCACCCACGATAGCGGCGGGCGCATCCGGGGCGGTCTCGTCTCCGCCCTCTGTCTGGGCCGCGCCGAGATTAGCCGGACGCGTTCCTGCACGGACGGAAATCGTCTGGCGACGCCCTTCGCGCAACAACTCCATACGCAGGGTTTCGCCCGGCTTCACTGCGCCGACGGCGCGCGTCAATTCATTGCTGCCCTCAATCGGGCGACCGTTCAGGCTGACGACCACGTCGCCGATCTGCAATCCGCCTTGTTCGCCCGGCGCGCCAGCCGTCACGTCGGTGATATAGGCGCCCTTGGTGCCTTCTGGCAGACCCAGGCTTTCGCGGTACTCATTGGTCAGATTGCCGATCGTCACGCCCAGATAGCCGCGCTCGATCTTTTCGCCACGCATCAGACGGTCCGTCGTGGCCTTGGCGATGCCGGCCGGAATGGCGAAACCGATGCCCACCGACCCGCCCGTCGGCGAATAGATGGCCGAGTTCACCCCGATCACGCGGCCATAGATATCAAAGGTCGGACCGCCCGAGTTGCCCCGGTTGATGGCGGCGTCGATCTGGATGAAGTCGGTGTAGGGGTTCTCCTGCCCACCGATGTCGCGCGCCTTGGCCGAGACGATGCCCGCCGTCGCCGTCCCGCCCAGACCGAAGGGGTTGCCCACGGCGATGACCCAGTCGCCGACACGTGGCTCGGCCTTGTCCTCGAACGAGACGAAGGGGAAGGTCGAACCTTCGACCTTGATCACCGCCAGGTCGGTCAAGGGATCGCGCCCGATCAGGCGCGCCGTCAGCTCGCGCCCGTCGCTCAGCTTGACCTTGATCTCCTCGGCGTTCTCGACGACGTGGTTGTTGGTGACGATGAAGCCGTCGGCCGAGATCAGGAAACCCGAGCCGGCGCCGAGCGCCGTGGTCGAGTTGTCGTCTTCGCCCTCTTCGCCCGAACCGCCGCCGCGCGGCTGACCGGGAATGGGCACGGCGCCGAAGCCGGGGATTTGCAGGAAACCGCCGCCATTGGGACGCTGGACCCGCGTCTTGACGTCGATCTGCACCACGGCGGGCGCGACCTGCTGGAAGATGTCGGCGAAGCTGAGCGGCGCGCCCTGCGGCGGCGCGAAGGCCAGACCCGCGGCCCCGGCCGAGGGCACCAGCCGTCCGGCTTGGGCGGCGGCGGGGGCGGCATGCGCGCCCGGCCACGTAATGACCCCGCCCGCCGTCGCGGCGGCGGCGAAGGTCAGGCCGACGGCGGCCCCCAGAATGAACTCCTTGCGTTTCAGCATCGTCGTCCTTGCAGTCCTTAAAGGCGGAGCTCCAAAAGCTCCGTTCGCCCATGGATATAGGGGGTTTCGGCCCAAGCCAATGCACGCCCTCGCGATGGTTGTTCCTGATCCGCGTTCGCCGTGAGGCGCGCTTGCGTCAGGATCGCGGCGAAGCCTGTCATTTTGGAGAACCGCCCCGGAAACCCGCTCATCCCGGCGTCCGCCGGGATGAGCGGAAGGGGAGAAGAGGCTGACGTCAGGGTTGGTCAGGATCGGCGGTCAGTTCCGCCAACGCCTGTTCTTCTTCCGCCGTCAGAGGCTGCACCTCGACCCGACGCCGACGCGACCGCCAGACGAAGATCGCCCCCGCCCCCAGCACCAGGGCGAAAGGCCCGAACCACAGCAGCCAGGTCCCCGCCCGCACCGGCGGCTGGAACAGGATGTAGTCGCCGTAGCGCCGCACCAGATCGGCGCGCACCGCCTCGTCGCTCTTGCCCGCCGCGATCTCCTCACGCACCAGACGGCGCATGTCGGCGGCGATGCCGGCCGGGCTGTCGGCGATGGATTCATGCTGACAGACGACGCAGCGGATGTCGCCGAACAGGGCCCGCGCCCGCGCCTCCTGCGCCGCGTCGGGCAAGGGACGATCCGGCGCCGGCGGAGGTTCGGCCAATACCAGGCTCGGGGCCGCGCCCGCCATCAGGGCCAACGCCCCCGCCAACGCCGCCAGCCGCCTCACGCCTTGATCTCCTTGCGACGCGATCCAGCCCCGACCCGCAGCCGCCGGTCCAGCAGGGACAGCACCCCGCCCAGGGCCATGATGGCCGGGCCGAGGAAGATCAGCCGCGCCCAGGGATTGTAATAGACCCGCACGGTCCAGGCCTGTTCGTTGGCCTCAGTCGCCGCCCGCTCGCCCATGACCACATAGACGTCGTCCAGCCCGCGGAAGTCGAGCCCGACCTCGGTCGTCGTCTGCCCGCCCGCCGGGAAAAAGCGGCGCTCGGCGGTGACGACGCGCTCGACGGCGTTCCCCTCGACGGGCGCCACCGTCAGCCGTCCCTGCTCGGCCAGATAGTTCGGCCCCTCGATCACCTCGACGGCGTCCAGCGTCACCTTCCACGGTCCCGACGACACCTCGCCGCCCAGCGGGATCGCCGCCGCCGCCTCGGCCTTGAAGCTGGTCTCGACCACGGCCCCCAGGATGAAGACCCCCAGCCCGGCGTGGGCCAGGGTCATGCCCCAGGCCCCCAGCGGCAGCCCCTTGGCGCGGCGCAGGGTCTCGACCAACGGCGCGCGGAAGGCCTTGGTCCGCGTCGCCAGCTCCGCCAGCGCCCCCAGGATCAGCCAGGCCCCGACGCCCAGTCCCGCCGCCGCCAGCGCCTTCTTCGGCTCGAACAGCAGGAAGGCCGCGAACGCCGCCACGACCGCCAGACCCGCCGCCAGCCACAGCCGCTGCAAGGCCCCCTTCAGGTCGCCGCGCTTCCACGCCAGCAGAGGCCCGGCGGGCAGGATCAGACAGGCGACCAGCAGAAGCGGAACAAAGGTCGCGTTGAAATAGGGCGGCCCCACCGAAATGGTCGCCCCCGAAATCCCCTCGAGGATCAGTGGATACAGGGTCCCCAGCAACACCGTCGCCGCCGCCGCCGTCAGGAAGAGGTTGTTCAGCACCAGCGCGCCCTCGCGGCTGATCGGCGCGAAGGCCGCGCCCGACCGGATCGCCGGCGCCCGCAGGGCGAACAGGACGAAGGCCGCCCCCGCCGCTGCGCCCAGAATGGCCAGCAGCATCATCCCCCGCTGCGGATCGACGGCGAAGGCGTGGACGCTGGTCAGCACGCCCGAGCGCACCAGGAAGGCCCCTAGCATGGAGAAGGTGAAGGCCAGGATGGCCAGAAACACCGTCCACCCCGCCAGCGCCCCGCGCCGCTCGGTGACGATGGCCGAGTGCAGCAGGGCCGCCCCCGCCAGCCACGGCATGAAGCTGGCGTTCTCGACCGGGTCCCAGAACCACCAGCCGCCCCAGCCCAGCTCGTAATAGGCCCAGAAGGAGCCCAGCAGGATGCCCACCGTCAGGAAGGCCCACGACGCCAGCGCCCACGGCCGCACCCAGCGGCCCCAGGCCGGATCGACCCGCTTCTCGATCAGGGCGGCGACCGCCAGCGAGAAACAGACCGAAAAGCCGACATAGCCCGCGTAGAGCAGCGGCGGATGGAAGGCGAGCGCC
>NZ_DASWXW010000204.1:0-20284 GCF_036405315.1 Brevundimonas sp.
GAAACCCACGCCCGCCGCCGCCGCCGGGGCCAGCGGATAGGCCACGTCCATCAGTCCGTGATTGCGCTTCACCGTCCCCGCCAGCCAGCCCAGGGCGACCACGGTCAGGACCCCGCCGCCGCTGGCGAGCCAGATGAACAATGTTTCACGCAACAGGGACGGCGGCGCGGCGAAGGCGGCGGCGAAGGCCGTCAAAGGCGCGGCCATCATGACGTAATGCCATGCTTTTCCGCGCGTTTTTGCGGGCATGAGGAAAAACCAGATTCCCACGAGGGCGACCCAGGCGAGGGCGGCCAATGTCCATCCATCCAGTCTCACAGCATCGGCTCCATTCATGACTTGCATAAAAAGACTTGCAAACACGGTTCGCTAGCGCAAGCTTCGTTTCGACCGCTGGAGCATCCGATCAACGGAGCCGGGGCGCGGTCGAGGGAGCGAAACATGAGGAAGACCGCATTCAGCGCGTCGGTGGCGACGCTGCTGCTGGCCACGGGGATGGCCGTACCCGCCATGGCCCAGACTACGCCGACTGAGGGCGCCGTGACCCTGGGCGACGTCGTGGTCACGGCGCAGCGTCGCGAGCAGAGCCTTCAGGACGTGCCGATCGCCGTCACCGCCTTCAACGCCGAAACGCTGGAGCGCACGGCGGCGACGGGCATTCAGGACGTGGCGGGCAAGGCGCCCGGCGTGACCCTGACCCAGTTCAACATCGGCGAGCCGCAGATCTTCATTCGCGGCGTCGGCACCACCAGCGATTCCGCCGCCAGCGACCCCTCCATCGGCGTGTCGATCGACGAAGTCTCCATCGGTCGCGCGGGCGCCAGCTCTCTGGCTTTTCTGGATGTCGAGCGGGTCGAGATCCTGCGCGGACCGCAGGGCACCCTCTATGGCCGCAACGCCTCGGGCGGGGCGCTGAACGTCTATACGAAGAAGCCGCGTTTCGAGAATTCGGCCCAGATCACCGGCCGTCTCGGCAGCTTCGAAGAGCGGGGCGTCGAGGCCATCCTGAACCGCCAGCTGGGCGAGGACACCGCCGGTCGTCTGGCCCTGCGCTGGAACCAGAACGACGGCTATGCCGAAAGCGTGCCCAGCGGCCGCAGCCTGGAAGGCGGCGAACAGCTCGGCCTGCGCGCCCAGGTGCTGCACAACGTCGGCGACTGGAGCTTCCTGGGCGGCGTCGACTATTCCAAGGACGACATGCAGGGCCACGCCCGCATCCCGGTTCTGGCCTCATCCACGCCCGCACCCTTCGTGACGCTGGTGAACACCCTGCGCGCCGGTCTCGACGTGCGGCAGAGCTTCTCTTCGGCGGACAACTATCAGAAGCGGGAAAATTGGGGCCTGACCGGACGCGCCCAGTGGTCGGGCGCGGAGCATTTCGACGTCATCTCCCTGACCTCCTACCGCGATAACGACTACAGCTGGCGTGACAACCTGGGGGGGCTGCCGTTCCCGGGCTTCCCCCTGTCGGTCGATGACCGCGCCAGCGAGGCCGCCAGGCAGATCAGCCAGGAGTTCCGGCTGACGTCCAAGTCCGGCTCTTCGATCGACTGGGTCGCCGGCGTCTACATGTTCCGCGAAGAGGTGGAGCGGTCCGAGCGGTTCGTGGTGCAAACGGCGCTGCCGATCGCGCCGCCGTCGCTGGGCGGCGACACGACCTTCAATCAGGACGCCACCAACTCCAGCTACGCCGTGTTCGGTCAGGCCACGATCCCCTTCGCCGACATCTGGGAGCTGACCGCCGGCGCGCGCTGGACGCACGACAAGCGTGACGTGCACCAGGTCGCCCTGGACAACGAGAACGGCGCCAACGCCCCTCCCGGCATTCCGCTGGGGCCGACGGGCTCGCCCTATAACGTCAAGGCCGACGCTGCCTTCGAGGAGCCGACCTGGAAGCTGGCGCTGGCGGTGGAGCCGCTGGACAACATGCGGTTCTACGTCAGCTATGACCGCGGCTATAAGGCCGGCGCCTTCCCCAGCGCCGCCCAGACCGGCGCCCAGGCGACCAAGCCGCTGCGGTCCGAATTGCTCGACAACTACGAGATCGGCGCCAAGACGACGCTGGCGGGCGGGCGGCTGCGCCTCAACGCAGCGGCCTTCATGCTCGATTACACCGATCTGCAGGTCTATGAGCTGCTGGGTCTGACCCTGGTCACGTCCAACGCCGAGGCCGAGGTGCGCGGCTTCGAGTTCGAGACGGCGCTGGCGGTGAACCACAACATCACCATCGGCGGCTCCTACACCCAGCTGGACGCCGAATACACGTCCAACGCCGTGTCGGGTTCCCTGGCCCTGCCGTACAAGGGCAATCGTCTGCCTCGCTCGCCGGAAAGCCAGTTCACCCTGTACGCCGACGGGCAATGGGACGCTTTCGGCGGCACGCTGTCGGCGCGGGCGGACTATCAGTGGACGGACGACTTCTACTTCGACCCGTCCAATGCGCCCGAGGTGCTGGTGCCGTCCTATGGCCTGATCAGCGCCTTCGCCTCATGGGAAGCGCCGAGCGGGCTGAAGTTCTCGGTCTACGGCAAGAATCTCGGCGACGAGGAATATCAGCAGCACATCATCAAGAACGCCAGCATCGGCTTCAGCGTCTTCGGCGCGCCGCGCTCCTTCGGCGTGGCGGTCAGCAAGACCTTCTGACGGTCTCCCATGTCCTCAAACTATCGCCCGTCCGGCCGCGCGCCGGCGGGCGATTCTTCTTTGCTGACTGTCCCGGTCGTGGCCTCGACCTCCCAGCGAATGCGACGCGGGTCCAGCGGCTCGCCGCTGCCCAGATCGCAGACCACGGGGGTGATGGCCTCGCCGCTGGCCCGGTCCACCAGGGTCAACGGGGCCTCGCCAGGTTCGACCAGCCATCTCTGGCTCCAGCCGTGCATGGCCAGCACGATGGGGTAGAGGGCCAGCCCCGCCTCGGTCAGCCGGTATTCGAAACGCACGGGCGCGGTCTGATAGGGACGCTTTTCCAGCACGCCTTGCAGCACCAGACGGTTCAGTCGGTCGGCGAGGATATTGGTCGCCACGCCCAGGGCGGCATGAATCTCGTCGAAGCGGCGCAGGCGGAAATAGGCCGCCGACAGCACCGCCCAGCTCCAGTAGTCGCCCATGATCTCGGTCGAGCGGTCGATGATCGGACGATCCGTCTCGATCGGCGCCGAGCGTCGTCGGCGCGAGGTCGGGGGAGGGATGATGATGAGGCCCGGACCAGGCTTCCAATCGACCTTGTCGGGTTTCACCTCGACGCCGTGCGCGCGCGTAAGAACGGCGGGCTTCAGCCGACGACCCGTCTCGCGGTCGAAAAAGGCGATGGCGTAGCGTTCCTGCAGGGGCGACTGGGCCCAGACCTTCTCCCATTGGCCCTGCACCACGGCGACGCCGAACATGTCGAGGCCCATCTCGGTCAGGCGATATTCCGTCCGCGTGCCGGTCGTCACCTGCTCCTGGCTGAGCAGGCCAGCCGCGACCAGCTTTTGCAACCGGTCGGTCAGCACGCTGCGGGGCGTGCCCAGGCGTTCGCGCCACACCCCGAACCGCCGCACGCCGTAAAAGGCTTCGCGCAGGATCAACTGCGTCCAGGCGTCGCCCGTGATGGCGAAGGCGCGCGCAACGGGATTGCCCATGATCAAGGAGCGGATGTCGGGCTCGGTCAAATCCTTGCCTGGCTTGATTGCAGGTGGGTATGCAGGTGTCGGGCAAGCGCCCCTCGTCATTCCGGGCGCCGTGCCTGCTTGTGTTGGCAGACCTATCGGCAGACGTGGTGACAGTCAAACCTTCCTTCTTGCGGCGCGAACACAGGTAATAAGGCTCGGCGAAGTCACGCGATACAGCTGACGAAACACGCTGGTGAGCAGGGCCTGTCTCAGGGCGGGGGCGATGGACGCTGGACTGGGAAGTGCGGCGTCGGCCCTGAGGCCGGGGCTTGTCGTAGTCGTGGGTCAAGCTTTGCCGTAAATAGCGATCTGCTCTCGATGGTGTCCAGTTTTCGAACAGGCCAAAATGGGCCTATGGAATCAGGCATCAAGATTGAAACGAGATGGCCGTGCCGCAGGCAGGGCAGGGGCGGTTTCGAGGTCTATCGTGGCAAGGGTCGGCACGCCCGCCGGCTGCAACCCTCCGCTTCCGGCGGCGTCATCTTCAGCCTCTTCATGGCCTGGATTCGGGGCAAGGCTTGATCCGTCCGACCTGGATCGGGGAGCGAGGAACTTTGAGAGAGCGGCTGGGTTGATAGCCTGCTCGCCGGATGAAAATGGCGGGCGCTGACCGCCAATCGGCCAGTTGGCCGTCCATGTCGGTCCCGCCTCACCTATCCAAACTGATCCCACCGAACAAACTGGATGGGCGTCATGCAAGAGAAGAGCGACTACGCCGGGTTTCTCGAAGCCGAGCCAGGGTCTTCGACGTTGCTTGGCGGATCCGAGGCCTATCTGGCGGAAATGGCGCGCAGGGTGGCGTCCGGCGGCGCCAACACGATCGTGCTGCCGATCACACGCTACGACATCGCCGACCATCTTGGCATTGCGGTCGAGACGGTGAGCCGCACGATGACTGTTCTGTGCCGCCGCGGATCGATCGCGCTGAAGACTCCGCGTGATGTCGAAATCCGCGACGCAGCGATGCTCTCGGACACCCGGCGGTGAGGAACGCCGCTGCCTCGTGCGCGCACCAGATGGCCGTCCTGACACAGCGATCAGCCGCGGCCGGCGGCGCTCTCTTCGCCCCCAACCCCGCAGAGCGCCGCCCCTTCCTTTGGGAGCGAACATTGACGGTCGTCAGCGCGCCACCGCTCGCGACCATGCACCAGTCGCCGATCACTGGCGACGTGACAGGGTCGTTCAGGCCCAGCCTGCTGGAGGCGCATCATGAGTGAGATCCTGAAACCCGGAGCCATGGCGCCCGACTTCACCGGCGCCGTCACGCCCGACCAGAACCTCTCTCTGAGCGACCTCAAGGGGCGACGGGTGGTGCTGGCCTTCTACCCGGCGGACTGGAGCCCGGTCTGCGGCGACCAGATGAGCCTGTACAATGTGGTCCTCCCGGAGTTCCGGAAGCATGGCGCCGAGCTGCTCGGCCTCTCGGTCGATGGCGTCTGGTGTCATCAGGCCTATGCGAAGGCGAACCAGCTTCACTTTCCGCTGATCGCCGACTTCCATCCCAAGGGGGACATCGCCCGTTCGTATGGCGCCTTTCGCGAAAGCGAGGGCGTCGCCGAGCGCGCCTTGTTCGTTCTCGACGAGACCGGGCATATAGTCTGGAGCCATCTGTCGCCGATCGCGGTCAATCCCGGCGCCGACGGCATCCTCGATGCGCTCGAACGGATGCCGAAGCCGGAGACAGCTGATGTCTGACCTGCGCGTCCCCATCAACGATCAGGACCATGTCTTCGGTCCTGCCGACGCCCCCGTGACGCTTGTCGAATATGGCGACTACCAATGCCCGCACTGCCAGGCCGCGTGGCCGGAGGTCGAGCGGGTGTTGCGTCATTTCGGGCGCGGGCTGGGGTATGTGTATCGGCATTTCCCCCTATGGACCGTGCATCCCATGGCCAAGCCCGCCGCGGAGGCCGCCGAGTTCGCCGGCGCGCACGGGCGATTCTGGGATATGCACGCGGCGATTTTTGCCAATGGTCACCTCCTGTCCGGCGCCGGCCTGTTCATGCTGGCCCGACAGCAGGGGCTCGATGCGGCCGAACTCCGGCTCGCCCTGGAACAGGGCGTCTACACGGCGAGGGTGGATGCGGACCTCATCGGCGGAGCGCGCAGCGGCGTGAACGGCACGCCCTGCTTCTTCGTCAACGGCCAGAGACACAACGGTCCCCACGATGCGATGTCGCTTTCGGCCGCGATCGACGCAGCGACCCTAAAGGCTGGGGGCGCGTTGTGAGGAGACCGGCCCCGTGACCGGCGCCGCGTTTTCAAGCCAGGAGCTAACGATGACCAAGCTCGCTCTTTACGTGCCGCTGAAAGCCAAGCCCGGCAAGGAAGGCGACGTCGCCGACTTCCTGCGATCGGCCCTTCCGCTCGTTCAACAGGAGCCAGGGACGCTGACCTGGTATGCGATCGAGGAGGGGGCCGGGCAGTACGCCATCTTCGACACCTTCGAAACCGAAGCCGACCGCCAGGCCCATCTCGACGGCAAGGTGGCCGCAGCCCTGATGGAGAAGGCGGGCGACCTGTTCTCGGAACCTCCGCAGATCCACAAGCTGACGCTTCTCGCTGCGAAGTAGGCCGGCCGGGCCGGCCGCCCATTTCAATAGACAGCGACATCGCTCAAAGTCGGGGTCCAATTCCTCTTTGTTTTGATAAGCCCGCTCCGTCGGCGGTATCGCTGACGGTGTGGTTCGCCTGCCAAAAGAAAAACACCGATAAATCAGCACCTTCTATTTGATTGCGCCATCGAGTGGGGCTTATCCCGGTGGACGGATGCGAGGCCCTGAAATTTGTTTCGATTTGGGAGGAACCCTGGGTGTCCACCTCGGGTTGATGACGTGATCGCCGGATGAAAATCGGACGATTGAGGTTAGGAACATCGCCCGGCGACGGGTCAAGCCTAGCCCCCAATGAAAGCCCGACGCGCACCCCGAGAGGGGCAACGCCGGGCTTTCGCTGTTTCTGGCGGTGGAGTTTCCCCCCGTCGGCGGCTTCAAGCTGATTTCGGCTTTGAGTCCGGAAGCTACTGAAGCGAACGAATGGGTCGTGTCGCGGCGGTGATCGTGGCGCGGGCCTGGTCAATGGCGGCCTGGGTGGTGATCTCTCCGGCCTGAATCTTTGCCGCCAGATCCATCAGCGGCGGGCCTGTGACGACGCCGGTTTGCGCCTCTTCCTCGACATGAACCCCGCCGTCTCGAGCGACGACCGCGTCCCAGGCGTCGCGCACGGCGGCCCAGTAGTCCTGCGTCGCCGCCCAGTAATCGTCGCCGGCCTTGGGCGAGTAGCTGGTCGAGCGGTCGTAGGTGTTGACCACGTCTTCCTGGACGATGGCGACGGGCTCGCCGCCGGCCTTGCCGGACATCTTCATATTGTCCTGGATATGGACCCAGCCGTTCGGGGTCAGGATGTGGCGGTTGGTGCCCAGATAGCGGTCATAGACGGGGTTCAGCACCGCATCGCGGCGCGCCAGCGGCCGCCAGGTCAGGGCCGAGGTCCAGGCTGACAGGCCGTTGACGTAGGTCCAGCGACCGACGCCGCCGTAGCGGGGCGAGTCGTCCGTCTGCCACACGGTCTGCGACCAGGCGCCCGGGCGTTGATCCGCCGACACGGGCGTCAGCGTCCACTGGTTCGGCCCCGTGTAGGTCAGGACCGATTGCGGCTGATAGACCCAGTCCTGACGCCAGTGCTTGATGACGATGGCCTTGCCGTCGTGCTCCATGACCAGGATGTGCTGCAGGCTGATGCGGTCGCCCTTGTCATAGACGACGCGCACGATCTCGCTGCCGCCCGACAGCTTGCCTTCCATCGGGTCGTAGTCGGCGCTGAAGCTGACGTTCTCGCGCATGTCGAAGTGGACGCGATACTGGCCGGCTTGAGCCAGGATCGACTGGCGGTCCCGTTCGAATTGGCTGGCGGGGGCCGTGACCGGCGGCGCCGTTTGGGCCAGTGCGGTCGCGGCGGGGGCGGCGCCGGCCAGCAGGGCGGCGGCGATGAGGATGGCGCGCATTGAGCTTCCCTTGAGTGGTGTCGTTTTCATCTGGGGTCGGGGGTCAGTAGCGGAGGTTCAGCGAGACGCCGAAGTTGCGACCCGGCTGGGTGAAGGCGGGCAGGGCGGCCGGGTCGGTCGGGGCCGCAACCGTGCCCCCGCGCGACAGGCCGCGCACGTCGCTCCACCAGGCGTAGGTCTCGTCCAGGGCGTTGAAGATCCCGGCCCGCAGGGTGGCCTTCTCGGTCACGTTCCAGAAGGCGGTCAGGTCGAGGATGGCGAACGCCTCGCCCTGCCAGCAGTTACCGCCGCCGCAGCCCGCGCGGTCCTTCTTGCCCGACCAGGTGACGGTGGCCGACCCGCCCCAGGCGCCCGACGGGGCGGCGTAGCTCAGGCCGCCGACGAGCTTGATCGGGTCGATGCTGGTCAGCTTGCCCTTGGCGCCGTCCGTCTCCTGATCGCCGTCGGCGAAGGAGGCGGCGATGATGGCCGAGACGCCGTTGTCCCAATGGATGTCGCCGCGCGCTTCCAGACCCCAGATCTTCACTTCGGTCAGGTTGACGTACTGGTAGATCAGCGGATCGACGCCCGGCACGCCCGTGCCGCGCACCACTACCTGGTTGATGAAGTCGTCGTAGTCGGTGTGGAAGGCCGTGGTCGACAGCGACAGGCCGCCGCCGAACATGTCGAGGTTACGGAAACGCAAGCCGCCTTCGATGCTCTCGCTGGTTTCCGGCGTCAGGTCCGGGTTGGGGATGGACTCATAACCGAACACCGGGTTGGCGAAGAAGTTGTTCACCTGCATCGGCGAGGGCGCCTTGAAGCCCTGGGCGTAGTTGGCGAAGACGCTGAAGTGGTCGTCGACCCAGTAGATGGCGCCGATCTTGGGCGACAGATGGCTGTCGCTCTGACCGGCCGACGGGGCCGGGAACAGGGCGTCGGCCTTGGGCGTCAGTTCGTACCAGTCGTAGCGCAGCGCCGGGATGATGCTGAGGCGCCCGCCCAGCAGTTCGATCTCGTCCTGGATGAACAGGCCCGCCAGTTCATATTCCGTCTTGGGAAAGGGGCGGGCGGGGAAGGGCTCGCCCATCGGCGGCACGGTGCCGTCGCGGAGGCCTTCCTGCGTCGTGTGCGACCAGTCGCCGCCAATGGTGACGCGGTGCTGGACCGCCTCGCCGCCGAAGGTCTTCGACCCCTGCGCCGCCAGACCCCAGACCATGTTGTCGAAGGTCACGTCGCGGGTGCGGTCGACCGCGGGGGTGCGGTCCTCATAGGTGAACTGGCGTGTCGTGGCGTCCTGCCAGTAGGCGGCGACCGAGCCGTCATCCAGGCCGAAGACGTCGTTGAAACGCCAGTCCAGGCTGACCCGATCACGCTGCGTCTCGTCGTGCGCGGCCAGACCGATGACGGTGGCCGAGTAGCTGCTCAGCGCCTCGCCATCCATCTCCTGGTCGAAGTGGTCATAGGTCAGGCGGACCGCGTGGTTGTCGTTGGCGTCCCAGACCAGCTTGCCCAGGATGGCGTTGGAGGCGAATTCCTGCGGGTTGGGCTGGGTGCGGGTCGAGCCCGTGCCGCCGACCTCGGCCATGTTCTCGGTCTCATGGGCGTCGCGACGGGTGTAGGCCAGCAGGCCGGACAGGGCGCCGGCGCGGCCCGCCAGAGCCAGACCCTCGGTCCAGCCGTCATCGGCCGAGTTGTAGCCGATCCGGGCGCGGCCGCCGAAGTTCTCGCCGCTATTGATGAAGTCGGCCGGGTCCTTGGAGGTGAAGCTGACCGCGCCGGCGATGCCGTCCGAGCCATAGAGGGCCGAGGCGGGGCCGCGCAGGATCTCGACCGACTTGACCAGATCCAGGTCGTTATAGCCGCCGCGACCCACGCTCTGGGCGCCGAAGGCGAAGCCATCGGGCACGCGCACGCCGTCCTGGATGATCAGGACCCGGTTGCCGCCCATGCCGCGAATGGTGAAGCCGGAATTGCCGTCGCGGCCCGCGCCGGACAGGGCGGCCGAGAAGCGGGCGGGGCTGGTCGGAACGCTGACGCCCGGCTCGAAGCGGATCAGGTCCTTGATGTCGGTGACGAGGTTGTTCTCGATGGTTTCGGCGGTGATGACGCTGACGCTGGCGGGCACGTCGTCGGCGCGGCGCGGGGTGCGGGTGCCGACGACCGTGACCGGTGCGACCGGCACGGCCTTTTGCAGGTCCACGACCTCTTCGGCCCGAGCGGGGAAGGCGGCGGCCGAAAGGGCGGTCAGCCCGGCGGAGAACATCAGAAACGAGCGCATGGTTACAGCCCCGGTTGGAGAGGGCTGCGCAATTACTGCGAACGATTATCAGAATCAACCGCAAGAATGCCGAAACGATCAAGGGCTCCGGCCAGGGGGCCGCGTCCCCGCGTGGGCAGAGGTGTTGGATTGACGGGCGTGCAATGTTCGCCGACTCGCGTTACCGCCGATCCGACCTTGGGGGCTACTCGGGGTTGGCGGTCCGTTCCGAACCTACCTGCTTGGCTCCGGGGCGGACCGCGGTCCGGGGCGCCTGGCTGACGCACTCGCGCCCGGCCCGGTTCAGTCGAACCGACGCACGCCTGGGGCGGCGCTGAAGGCGGTCTTGATTTCGCTGAAAAGAATGGTGGACGCGACAGGGATTGAACCTGTGACCCCCTCGGTGTGAACGAGGTGCGTTCGCCGCGTAACCCCCGTTATTGCTGGGTTTGACGTCGCCAACTTTCGGGTTTCGTTCACGGCGTTTGAGGGGGTTTCTCGGGAGTTTCTCGGGAGTGAAGTGACGCTTGTTCTGTTTTCGTTCTGGTGTAGGAGTCCGCCCCGGGTCGGCAACCTCGGAGGATGACATGGACACGCAACCCTGCGGCCCAGACGAAGCGTTTGCCCGCGACCTGGTCGAACTGGACCGGGAGCTAGAAGCCCGAACTGAACCAGAGATCTCTACTAAGACCGTCGACCTGATCGCCGGGCTTCTGGCGGGCTTGACCCATGTCGGGAGGCCTGCGCGATGACCTCCGCCAACGACACCTATCTGGCGGACCTGATGATGCGGCTCGTCGGCCTCGACCTGACCAGCGCCGACGGACAGGCTGGGGCAGGGGCCATCCTGCGCGAAATCGAGTCTCTGGCGCCCGGCTCGATTGCAAGGATGCAGGCAGGACTAGAGCGGCGTCGAGGCGTCCAACTGCAATGACCCTCACCACCGTCAGCTCTCTGATCGAGGGCGGCGTCCGCGTCACCCGATCATGCCAGTGGTGCAAGGACTTCGGAGAGGTGGACCTCCAGCGCATCGTGCTGGAGAAGGGGACCGACTACCCCATGCTCGATCACCTGCCGCTCTGCACCAACGGCGACTGCAAGGGGATGATCCGCTTTCAGGCACAGCGCGGCATGCGTTCCCAGTGGCTGATGACGCCTGAAGGGCAGGCGCGATTTCAGGCTCACAGCGACTGGCTGTTCCAGGCCAATATCATCGAGCGCCGGCGACAAGCTCAGAGGCAACGAAGAGCAGCGTTTGCGACAAGCGGAGGGGATACGACATCGTCCTGCATCACGGCGGCGCTGCCGTAGGCTCTGTTCGGACGGGTTTCGCTGGATGTGCGGCTGATGCTGGGCTGACCGCCACGCCGCACTGGCTGCGGCACACCTGCCCGACCTGGCTCATGGAGCGCGGCGTCGATGTCTGGGAGGCGGCGGGCTACGTCGGCATGACGGCGGCGACGCTGGAGAAGCACTACGGCCACCACAGGCCCGACCACCAGTCAGCAGCGCGCAAGGCGCTCGGATAGCCGGGAGTTTTCTCGGGAGTGAGCCGAGGGTTTGGACGCTAAGTGCTTGAAAAGAATGGTGGACGCGACAGGGATTGAACCTGTGACCCCCTCGGTGTGAACGAGGTGCTCTCCCGCTGAGCTACGCGTCCAGCGCAGAACGGCCAAATCAAAAAGGCTTGGGCCGTCGGGAGGCGCGATGTAGCCCGCGATTCCGACGACGGCAAGCCTCTTTGATCAAATACCGGCCGCGCGGACCCCTTCGGGCGTTTCCGCCTCGGGATCGCCGGGCAGCCAGGCGACGTGACCGTTATAGATGTCTTCGTTCAGGAGGCCTTCCTCCCTGGCGACCAGGACGGGGACCAGCATCTGGCCTGTGACGTTGGTGGCCGTGCGCATCATGTCGATGATCCGGTCGATAGCGACGATGTAGCCGATGCCTTCCAGCGGCAGGCCCGCGGTCGACAGGGTCAGGGTCAGCATGACGATGGAGGTGCCGGGCACCCCCGCCGTGCCCAGCGAGCCCAGCACCGCCGTCAGGCCGATCAGGACGTATTGCGTCAGCGTCAGGTCGATCTGGAAATACTGGGCGATGAAGATCGAGGCGATGGCCGGATAGATGGCGCCGCAGCCGTCCATCTTCACATTGGCCCCCAACGGCACGGCGAAGGCGGCATAGGCCTGGGGGACCCCCAGACGCTCGACCGTCTGACGCAGGGTGATCGGCAGGGTGCCCAGCGAGGACGATGTGGCGAAGGCCGTCTGCTGGGCGGCGAAGGCCCCGCGGAAGAAGCTGCGGATCTTCAGCCCGTGCAGCTTCAGCAGGCCCGAATAGACGATCAGGATGTGGAACAGGCAGGCCGCATAGATGGCGAAGATGAACTTGCCCAGCGGCAGCAGCGCCTCCCAGCCATAGCCGCCGACGACCGAGCCGATCAGGCCGAACACCCCGAAGGGCGTCAGCTGGATCACCCAGCGGGTGATGCGAAAGACCAAAGCCGCGCCTTCGTCCACCAGACGCCGCGCGGTCTGCGCCCGGTCGCCCAGCGCCACCAGCGCCGCGCCGACCAGGGCCGAGAAGAAGATGATCTGCAGCACCTTGCCCTCGGCCAGAGAGGCGAAGGGGTTCTTCGGCACGATGCTCAGCAGCACCTCCAGCGGCGTCGGGATGATCCGTTCCTTCACCTCGCCCAGCGGCAGGTTGGACAGGCCGACGCCCGGATTGATCAGGTGGCCGAAGGCGAAGCCGACCAGCACCGCCAACAGGGAGGTGACGGCGAACCAGATCAGGGTCCGCACCCCCAGCCGCACCGCGCCCACGCCTTCGCCCAGCTTGGCGATGGAACTGGCGATGGTGAACAGCACCAGGGGCGCCACCACCATGCGGATCAGGTTCAGATAGACGTCGCCGATCGGCTGCAGCCAGACGGTCGCCTGCTCGCGCAGGATCAGGCCGGCGAGAATGCCCAGGGCGAAACCGGCGGCGGTGCGCTGCCAGAGGGGGATGGCGAAGAAGCGACGAAGCATGACGACCCTTGGGGAGGAACGGTCGTCCTATGTGTTTGGCGGGCGCGATGACGGCAACCGCAACGGGAGCGATTGAGGGTTAGAAGTTCTGAGGTCGTCTTTAGTTTCCCTTCTCCCACAAGGGGAGAAGGGATTCAGCCCGCCATCACCTCGGCCAGCGCCGCCTCGAATCCGTCGTAGTGGTCGATCACCACGTCCCCGCCCAGTTCCTCGCGCGGCACGTCGTTGTAGCCGAAGCCGACGACGATACAGGCCACGCCCGCGTCCTTGGCCGCCTTGGTGTCCGTGGTGCTGTCGCCGACCATGACGCAGCGGACGGGATCGCCGCCGGCCTTCTGCACCGCCTCATGGATATGGGCGCCGCTGGGCTTGCGGGCCGAGACCGCGTCCGGCCCGGCGATGAAGGCGAAGTGCCGGGTCAGGTCCAGCGCCTCGATCAGGGCGACCGACAGATCCGTGCGCTTGTTGGTGGCGACGCACAGGACGGCGCCGCGCGCGGCCAGCCGCTCCAGCGCCGGGACCACGCCGTCGAACGGGCGGCTCTCGTCGGCGATGTGGGCCAGGTAGTCCTCGATGAACCGCTCGAACAGGCCCGGCGCGTGGGCCTCGTCCCAGGCGGCGCCCGCCTCCATGAAACCGTGGCGCAGCAGGGCCATCGCCCCATGCCCGACCAGATGCCGGGCCGAGGACATGGGCACGGGCGGCAGCTCGTACTGGGCCAGCATCCGGTTCAGCGTGCCGATCAGGTCGGGCGCCGAGTCCACCAGGGTCCCGTCCAGGTCGAAGGCGATGGTCCAGCCTTCCAGGTCGCGTTCGATGGTCACTCTTGTCTCCCGGCTCGCGCAGACCCCGGCAATGGGCTAGATCGCGCAGGACGACAAGCCGCCGGATCGATTCATGACCGCACCCCACCCTCGCGCCGCCATCATCCTTGCCGCAGGCCAGGGCACGCGGATGAAGTCGCCGCTGCCCAAGGTGCTGCATCCCGTCGGCCAGCGCGCCATGCTGGATCACGCCATCGACGCCGCCGAGGCCCTCGGCTGCGAACGCATCGTCGTGGTGGTCGGCAGCCACTCGCCGGAAGTCCGCGCCCACGTTGAAAAGCGACTGGGCGAAGACTCCATCGCCGTCCAGGATCCGCCGCTGGGCACCGGCCACGCCGTCCGCGCCGCCGAGGCCGTGCTGGGCGACTTCATCGGCCATGTGGTCGTGACCTATGGCGACGTGCCCCTGCTGAAGGCCGCCGACATCGAGCCGGTCTTCGCTGATGCCCACCAAGGCGTGCATGAAGGCGTCACCGTCATCGGCTTTGAGGCCCGCGATCCGGGCGCCTACGGCCGTCTGATCCTCGAGGGCGACGAGCTTCTGGCCATCACCGAGGCCAAGGAGGCTTCGGCCGAGGTTCTGGCCGTCACCGCCTGCAACTCCGGCGTCATGGCCGCCCCCGTGGGCCTGCTGTTCGACCTGCTGGCCGAGGTTCGGAACGACAACGCCAAGGGCGAGTACTACCTGACCGACGTGGTCGAGCTGGCCCGCAAGCGCGGCGCCCCGACCCGCGCGGTCTTCGCGTCCGAGGACTCGGTCATGGGCGTCAACGCCCAGGCCGAACTGGCCCAGGCCGAGGCCCTGTTCCAGCAGGCCCGGCGCGAGCATTTCCTGGCGGCGGGCGTGACCATGAGCGCCCCCGACACCGTCCACTTCGCCTGGGACACGCAGGTCGGCGCCGGCACGACCATCGAGCCCTTCGTCGTCTTCGGGCCCGGCGCGATGGTGGCCGAGGGCGCGCGCATCCGCAGCTTCAGCCACATCGAGGGGGCCAAGGTCGCGACCGGCGCCGAGGTCGGCCCCTACGCCCGTCTACGCCCCGGCGCGGACCTGGGCGAGGGGGTCAAGATCGGCAACTTCGTCGAGGTCAAGAACGTCCGCATGGACGCGGGCGCCAAGGCCAACCACCTGGCCTATCTCGGCGACGGCCATGTGGGCGCCAAGGCCAACATCGGCGCCGGCACGATCTTCTGTAACTACGACGGCTTCTTCAAACACCGCACCACGGTGGGCGAGGGGGCCTTCGTCGGCTCCAACTCCTCGCTGGTCGCGCCCGTGACCATCGGCGCGGGCGCCATGGTCGGCTCCGGCTCGGTGGTGACGAAAGATGTGGCGCCCGGCGATCTGGCCCTGGGCCGCGCCGAACAGACGACGAAGCCGGGCTGGGCCGCCCGCTTCATGGCCACCATGCACGCAAAGAAGGCGGCGAAATCCCAATGAGCGACCTGCAGAAGAAGAACGCCGGCGAAGCCGCCGCTGCCTATGTCGAGGCCGGCATGGTCGTCGGGCTGGGCACCGGCTCCACCGCCGCCTGGTTCGTCAAGGCCCTGGCGGCGCGCAACCTGCCGGACCTGCGCTGCGTCCCGACGTCCGAGCGCACCGCCGATCTGGCGCGCGAACTGGGCCTGACCCTGTCGACGCTGGAGGACACGCCGCGCATCGACCTGACCGTCGACGGCGCCGACGAGATCGGCCCCGGCCTGGCGCTGATCAAGGGCGGCGGCGCGGCCCTGCTGCGCGAGAAGCTGGTGTGGGAGGCCTCTGAACGCTGCATCTGCATCGCCGACGCGGCCAAGGTGGTTCCGGTGCTGGGGACCTTCCCCCTGCCGATCGAGGTCGTCGCCTTCGGCCACAAGACGACCGCCAACCGCATCGCCGACGTCCTGGCCGACCACGACATCGCCTCGCCCGCCCGGGTCCGTCAGGCCGAGCGCGGCCTGGTCCGCACCGACGGCGGCAACCTGATCTACGACGCCGCCTGCAAGATCATCGCCGACCCCGCCCGCCTGGCCGCCGACCTCAAGAGCCTGACCGGCGTGGTCGAACACGGCCTGTTCCTCGACCTGACCGACCTGGCCATCATCGGCACGGACGCGGGGTCCGAAACTATTCAGCCCTGATCCAGGTCCAGATCATCGACGACCGAAGCCGTCGATGAGCCTGCCGGTCAGTCCTCGGCATCCGAGGTCAGGCGGTCATGGGCGCGATGGATCGAAGCGGCGATTTCGGTGCGGCCCGCGCGCAGGTTCTTCTGGGTGCGCTGGGCGTCATACAGCCCGTTGAGATAGGCCTTGTCCCAATCGGTGAGGCCCGACGACGCCGCCTGCGGGTCGGAGAACAGATTGAGGATCGACGCGTAGCGGCTGGTGTCCGCCGTGGGATCGATCTGGGCGAAGGACACCATGGCGATGTAGTCGGCCAGTTGGTTGATGGAGACGCGGTCCGTCTTGGTCACGTCGACCACGATCACCGTGCGGAACAGATTGTCGTGGATCTGGGTGGTCAGGCGCGATGCAGAGAAGATGTTGATATTCGGCGCATAATTCCTGATTTGTGATGGCCGGCCGAGGTCGTCGCCAGCGTCAAACCCTTCACTCGGCAGTCGGGTCGCGCGCATGCCCGTCTCGGAATCGACCGGCATGCTGACCTGCCACCAGCGCACCGGCAGGTCCGACTGCGCAAAGCGCCGCAGTTCAGCCCCGCCGCGATCCATGCCGGCTCCACCTGCGCGGAAGGCGCGCGGGCTCTTGTCGATCAGGTCCTGCGACAGGGCCTGAGGATCCTCAGTTGCAACGATCAGAATGTTGGGGGTGCAACCCGGCGCGCCGGGTTGCAGGCCAAGATCTTCGGCGACGGTGGACACGCGGTCCACCAGATACTGGGCGGCGTCGTTCGACAGATTGGCCGCCCCAACGCACACGGACCCTGACCAACGCGCCAGCCCGCGATTGTAATTCGGCGCCGCGACCTCGTCGATGAAGTCGCGGATCATGGTGTCGAGGCGACGGCCCGTGACCTCGACGTCTTCAAGCCGAACGGCGGCGTCCGCCTGATCGGATGGAACGGGGGCGGCGGCCTGTGCCTGCGGAGCCGTGCTGATCAATAGGGCGGAAAGCAGAGCGGCGATCATGGCGTGTTCCTGTTGAACGAATGATGTTCAGCGAGATTGAGCTTTATCATCGGGAGGGTCAACGCGCGTCGGCTTGCGTCCAGGGCCGCGTCTGCCTAACTGCCGTGCCTGTGCGCGGCGCTCGGCGTCGGTCCGTATCCTGAAATGCTGCGCCGGTAGGGCGCGTGGAGTTCCCTGATGCCAGACGCCTACGACTACGACCTCTTCGTCATCGGCGCCGGCTCCGGCGGGGTGCGCGCGGCGCGCCTGACCGCCCTGGGCGGCAAGAAGGTGGCCGTGGCCGAGGAATACCGCGTCGGCGGCACCTGCGTCATCCGCGGCTGCGTGCCCAAGAAGTTCATGGTCATGGCTTCCGAGGTCAGCCACGCGCTGGAGATCGCCGAGGGCTACGGCTGGTCCTTCGCTGACGCCAGGTTCGACTGGCCGACCTTCCTGCAGGCCAAGGATGTCGAGATCGCGCGCCTGTCGGGCATCTACGCCGCCAACCTGGGCAAGGCGGGCGTCGACCTGGTCCACGGCCGCGCCGTGATGAAGGACGCCCACACGGTCGAGATTCTCTCCAAGGACGGGGGCAAGAACCAGACCTTCACCGCCGAGAAGATCCTGATCGCCACCGGCGGTCGTCCGTGGAAGCCCGAGGACCTGCCGGGCGTCGAGCACGCCATCACCTCCGAAGAAGCCTTCCACCTGCCGGAACTGCCCAAGCGCATCCTGATCGCGGGCGGCGGCTATATCGCGGTCGAGTTCGCGGGCATCTTCGCCGGCCTCGGCGTCGAGACGACCCTGATCTATCGCGGCCCCAACATCCTGCGCGGCTTTGACGACGACGTGCGCGCTCATCTGGCGGGCGAGATCGAGAAGCGCGGGATCAAGGTCATCCTGGGCTGCCAGCACACCTCGATCGAGAAGACCGAGACCGGCCTGGTCAGCCACCTCGGCAACGGCATGACGCTGGAGCATGACGTGATCATGTTCGCCACCGGCCGCGTCCCCCACGTCAAGGACCTGGGGCTGGAGAACGCGGGCGTCGAGCTGAACGACGAGGGCGCCATCGCCGTCGATCCTTTCTCGAAGACCTCGGCCGACAACATCTGGGCCATCGGCGACGTGACCGACCGGATGAACCTGACCCCGGTCGCCATCCGTGAGGCGGTCGCCTTCCATGAGACGGTCTACAAGAACAACCCGCAGCACTTCGACTACGAAGCCGTCGCCACCGCCGTCTTCAGCCAGCCGCCCGTCGGCGTGGTCGGCCTGACCGAGCATGACGCGCGTCGCGCCTGCCCGAACGGCGTCGATGTCTATGTCACTCGCTTCCGCCCGATGAAGTACGCCTTTACCGGCTCGGATGAGCGGGTGCTGATGAAGCTGGTGGTCGACGCCGACAGCCAGCGCGTCGTCGGCTGCCACATCGTCGGCCCCGACAGCCCCGAGATGATCCAGCTGGCGGCCATCGCCGTGAAGGCGGGCCTGACCAAGGCCCAGTGGGACGCCACCTGCGCCGTCCACCCGACCATGGCCGAGGAACTGGTGACGTTGAAGGAGAAGCAGTCGCCGGCGTCGATGGCGGGCTGAACCCTGTTGGATGAGGCGGCTTGCCAGTCGCCTCATCCGCGCGCCTTATGCGGCCCAGCTTTCTCGGAGGGTCGCCCCATGAAGTCCTGCCTGCTCGCCGCCGCCCTGTCCGCCTTGACGCTGGCCGGGTCGCCGGTTCTGGCCCAGAGCGCCGCCCCCGCCGCCTATCAGAGCGCCGTCGCCGATCCGCTGCGCCCCGCCGACGAGGTCGCGCGCGATCCCCTGCGCCATCCGGCCGAAATCCTCGCCTTCGCCCAGCTTCAGCCGGGCCAGCGCGTCGCCGACATCCGCCCCGGCGCGGGCTATTTCACCCGCCTGTTCGCGCGGGTGGTGGGCGAGAGCGGCCACGTCTACGCCTTCGTGCCCAACAAGACCGCCGAGCGTGAAAACCCCCGCGCCGACGCCCTGGTCGCCGCCTATCCCAACGTCAGCCGCGTCAACGGCGACCTGGACGCCATGACCTTCGATCAGCCGCTGGACGTGGTCTTCATGAGCCAGGAATACCACGACTTCCACATCCCTCGTTTCGGCGTGGACGTGACCAAGATGAACGCCGACATCTTCAAGGCGCTGAAGCCCGGCGGCCTTTTCGTGGTCATCGACCATCAGGCCGCGCCTGGCGCCGGCAACACCGTCGTCGAGACCCTGCACCGCATCGAGGGCGCCCAGCTGCGCCGCGAGGTCGAGGCGGCGGGCTTCATCTTCGACGGTGAAACCGCCGCCGTCGCCAACCCCGCCGACGACCACAGCCTGAACGTCTTCGACGAGGCCATTCGCGGCAAGACCGACCAGTTCGTCTATCGCTTCAGAAAGCCGCGCTGAACCGGCTGAAAACACACAGGAGGAGTAGCCATGCGTCCCTTCCTCGCCTTCGTCGTCGCCGCCTCTCTGGCGGCGGCCGCGCCCCTGAGCGTCGCCTCGGCCCAGACGGCGCCCGCCGCCTATGAAGCCGCCCTGGCCAGCCCGGTCCGCACCACCGAGGATCGGGCGCGCGATGTCGTCCGCCACGCCGCCGACACCCTGGCCTTCGCCGAGGTCAAGCCGGGGCAAAAGATCGCTGACATGATCATCGGCGGCGGCTATTTCACCCGCCTGTTCTCGGCCGCCGTGGGACCGGAGGGGCACGTCACCGCCTGGCAACCGGCCGAGTTCATCGGTTTCCAGGCCAGCTATGGCGAGGCCCTGGCCGCCGCCGCCGCGCTCGACAATGTCGACGCCATCAGCTCGCCCATCGGCGCGCCGGAATGGCCGGAGGGGCTGGACCTGGTCTTCACCGCCCAGAACTATCACGACCTGCACCTGAAGCCCTTTGCCACGGACACGGCGGCCAAGGTCAATGCGGCGGCGTATCGGGCGCTGAAGCCCGGCGGTCTCTATGTCATCATCGACCATGACGCGGCGACCGGCGCGGGGCCGGAGGCGCCCGACAGCCTGCACCGCATCGAGGTGGATCAGGTCAAGCGCGAGGTCGAGGCGGCGGGCTTCGTGCTGGACGGCTCCAGCGACCTTCTGGCGCGCGCCGACGACCCGCGCACGGCCAATGTCTTCGACCCGTCCATTCGCGGCAAGACCAGCCAGTTCATGCTGCGGTTCAGAAAGCCGGCCTGAGCCGAAACTGTCGAACAGGTGACTGGCGAAGCGGGCGGGGAGGGGCTAACCCTGCCCCAAAATCCATAAGGGAAACGCCTCAGATGACTCGCATCGCCTTCATCGGTCTCGGCAACATGGGCGGCGGCATGGCCGCCAATCAGGCCAAGGCCGGGCATGACGTCGCCGCCTTCGACCTGTCGCCCGCCGCGCTGGAACGCGCCGCCGAGGCCGGGTGCC